>JBKHXZ010000172.1:0-8669 GCA_046565785.1 Acidimicrobiia bacterium | reverse complement strand
TGATCTGGTCACCCTCGCGGACGACGATGTCGCCTACATGGCCGGTGGCGGTTTCTTCGTCGACGACGAGCGCGGCGGCTCCGGTCACCGCCGGTTTGCCCATACCCCGCGCCACGACTGCCGCGTGGCTGGTCTTGCCGCCCTGGCTGGTGAGGATGCCGCGGGCGGCGTGCATCCCGTGGATGTCGTCTGGGGTGGTCTCCGGGCTGATGAGGATCACGTCGTTGCCGTCGGCTGCCAGCGTCACCGCCCGGTCGGCATCGAATGTGACGATGCCTTGCGCCGCTCCCGGACTGGCACCGATCCCCGTCACCAGCGGTTTGGCGTCGATGACCTTGGCCAGCCGAGGCCGTTCGAGCTGTTCGAGCTGGGCGGGATCGACTCGCAGCACCGCCTCTTCTGAGGAGATCAGGCCCTCGTCCACCATGTCGGTGGCGATGCGTACCGCGGCGGCTGCGGTCCTCTTGCCCGACCGGGTCTGCAGGATCCACAGCTTGTTGCGTTCGATCGTGAACTCGATGTCAGCCATGTCCCGGGTGGCCTGTTCCAGCCGCTGCATGGTTTCGAGCAGCTCGGCGTGCAGGTCGGGGTGGCGTTGGGCGAGGTCGTCGAGACTGAGAGTGTTGCGGATCCCGGCGACCACGTCCTCGCCTTGAGCTTGGGGCAGATAGTCGCCGAAGGGGATCTTCTCGCCGGTGGACGGGTCACGGGTGAAGCACACGCCGGTACCCGAGGTGGGGCCGAGATCCCCGAACACCATCGTCTGCACGTTCGCTGCCGTGCCCAGGTCGTCGGGGATCGAGTTGATGCGCCGGTAGGTCTTGGCTCGTTCGGTATTCCAGGATCGGAAGACTGCGGTGATGGCCTCCCGCAACTGGATGCGGGGGTCTTCGGGGATCTTGGCACCCTGGCCGCGCACGATGCCTTGGTATTCGGACACCAGCTTGCGCAGGTCGGCGACGGACAGTTCGATGTCGTCTTTGGCGCCGGCGTCCCGCTTGACCTGGCTCAGGGCCCGTTCGAACGGCCCCATCTTCAACGCCAGGACCACGTTGGAGTACATCTGGATGAAGCGGCGGTAGGCGTCGTAGGCAAAATGCTCGTCGTCGGCCCACCGGGCGACCGTGTCGACGAGCTCCCCGTTGATTCCCAGGTTGAGGACAGTGTCCATCATCCCCGGCATCGACATGAGCGCACCGGATCGAACCGACACGAGAAGCGGTGCCGGCCCCCCACCGAAGGTGCGATCGAGCTTGGCTTCCAGTCGGGCGACGGCGGCGTCGACGTCGTCCCACATCCCGGCGGGAACCTCGCCGGTTCGCAGGAAATGACGACACGCTTCGGTGGTGACCGTGAATCCCGGTGGGACGTCGAGTCCCATGCTGATCATGTGCGCCAGGCCGGCGCCTTTGCCTCCGAGCAGCGCCCGGTCGGTCGGGTCCGCCTGGTCGAAGTCGACCAGTACCGCAGGATCACTCACTTGGTTCTTCCTCCGCCGTCAATACGCACAGTATTGGCAGTGACGGCTCCGCGTTCTGCCGTCTGGGACGCGAAGATCAGCTGATCTTTCGCCCAGTGACCTCGTCGGGACGCAGTCGAACCCAGTCGTCCCGCCCGGGACCAGCCCACGGTCGCAAGCCGAGTTCCTCCATCTCCGGGGTCGGGTCGACGGTCTTCACCAGACCCTTCACGACTACCGACCAGCCCGTTTCGAACACCGAATCCCATCCGTCGATCTCGAAGGCGGCGACCTTCTTGAAGAAGGCGGCGTCGAGCTTGGTGCCGGGGGCGGTGCGGAAGACGACCGCTCCGTCGTGCCAGCGGTAGTTGACGGGAAAGATCTGCACCTCACCGTCGGCCTGGAACGCCAGGCGCCCCACCTGTGAGTGCTGCAGTCGCTCGACGCATTCGTGGTAATCGAGGACTTCGAGTCCGGCATGGTCGGTGGGTGGCATGGCATCAACCTCCTCGGCGAGACGCTACTCACCTTGGTTTCCGTCCGGCCCCGGCGATAGGGACTTCCGGCCCCGGGAAGGCTGCCTTAGGGACTTTGGTCCCTGATCGAAGGACCTTTGGCGGCCACGCCTCACGCCCCCGCGAGCCGAGACTTGACCCAATCGCAAGGAGGACTCGTGAACAAGACATTCGACAGATTCCTGGTGTTACTCAGTGTGATCGGGGTGCTCGTCGTCGTGATGGCGATCGTGGCGATGGCCACCCGACCCGCTTCCGTCGTCGCCACCGAATCGCCATCCACCGAAGCCGCCGGGGAGACGCCGGCGCCGGCGGAAACCGAACAGACCGTTGCCCACATCACGCTCACCGAATGGGGCATCGAAGGAAACCTGACCATCCCTCCCGGGCCGGTCACCTTCGAGATCCACAACGCCGGCACCGTGGTGCACAACTTCGAGATCGACGGGGTCGGTGTCTCCCCGGACGTCAGCTCGGGGGAGATCGTCACGTGGGACGCCGGCGAGTTGAGCGAAGGGACGTACGAGGTCATCTGCGCCATTGCCGGCCACAAGGAAGCCGGCATGCGGGCCACCCTGACCGTCGAGGCGGGTGCGGTCCTCACCGAAGAGACGTCCGGGGGACACGGCGGGCATGGAGCCGACGCCGACTGGGCAGCGCTGGACGAGGCGATGATGCAGTCGATCCTGGCCTTCCCCGCCGAGACGGAAGGCAAGGGGAACGTCCCACTCGAGTTCGAACTGGTCGACGGGGTCAAGGTTTTCGAGCTCACCACCGAGATCACCCCGTGGGAGGTGGAGCCGGGCCGCTTCGTAGACGCTTGGACCTACAACGGGATCGTGCCAGGGCCGATGATCAAGCTCGACGTCGGCGATCAAGTGCGGGTCGTTCTCCGCAACGAGCTTCCCGCCGGGACCGACATCCACTGGCACGGCATCTCCACTCCGTTCACCATGGACGGGGTCGCCCCGCTGACTCAGCCGCTGGTGAAGTCAGGCGAGACCTTCGTCTACGAGTTCGAGGCGCGACGTCAGTCGGTGGGCATGTACCACGCCCACACTCACGGCCAGGTGGCAGTGCCGAATGGACTGTTCGGAGTGTTCATCATCGGAGAGGTGCCGCTTCCCACCGGACGCACGATCGGCGGGATCGAAGTCCCGGCCGACCTCGAAATCGCCCAGGAGATCCCGATGGTTCTGAACGATGCGGGGGTCATCGGCTTCTCGCTCAACGGCAAGTCGTTCCCGGCGACCGAGCCGTACGTGGTGACGACCGGCGACTGGCTGCTGGTCCACTACTACAACGAAGGCCTGCAGATCCATCCGATGCACCAGCACCAGTTCCCGCAGCTGGTGGTGGCCAAGGACGGGTTCCCCCTCGACAATCCCTACTGGGCGGACACGGTGAACGTGGCTCCCGGGGAGCGGTACACCGTGTTGATGAACCCCAACGAGGCGGGCGCCTGGGTGTGGCACTGCCACATCCTCAACCACGTCGAACGTGAAGAAGGGATGTTCGGCATGGTCACCGCCCTCATCGTGGAAGACCCGACATGAGCGACACCTCATGATGGTCAGCGACTTCATGACGGTGTCCCTGCCGATCGACGTCGTCGAGCGCCGGATCTCCGGCGCCGACGGCATCGGGCTCCTCGCCGACGCCGCCTACCGCAGGGGCGAGGAGCTGGCGGTCGGTCCGAGCCCGGCAGTGGCGGTTCCGGTCGAATTCACGCTGGGTGTCCCGGTGGTGGGGTCGAACTCGACGGCCTTTCCCATCAGGTGGCGGGCCACCGGGGCCACCCAACTGTTCCCGCACATGGACGCCGAGCTGGTGCTGTCGGCGTTGACCGACGGCACTCACATCGAGTTCCGCGGTGTCTACACCCCGCCGATGGGGCCGGTGGGAGCGCTGCTCGACCGGGTGGCGCTCCACCGGCTGGCGTCGGCGACGGTGCGCAACTTCCTCGAACGGCTGGTCGACCTGATCGAAGTCAGCGGCGCTGCCGTCTGAACGACGCACGCACTGTCGTCCCGTCCGGTGACGACTCGATGGCGAACGTTCCTGCCGCGTCGGTGGCGCGGGACTCCATGTTGGCGATTCCCATTCCGCGGTTGATCCGATCGGGGTCGAAGCCCCGGCCGTTGTCTGCGACCACCAGCTCGGCCCCGTCGTCGGTCCGCTCGATACGGAGAGTCAGCTCGGTGGCGGCCCCGTGACGGATGGCGTTGGAGACGGCCTCGCGGATCACCAGCAGGGCGTTGTCCAGGATGTGGGAATCGATGGCTCCGACATCGTCGGAGAGGTGAACTTCCCATGTGGCTCGGCCGCCGGCGATCCGGTTCAGCATGTCCTCCAGCGTCCGGGAGAGAGTGGTGTTGAGGGTTCCCAGCGACCGCAGGTCGAAGATGAAGGTACGGAGGCTGGAGATGGCGGTGTCGATCCGGTCCACGGCATCGTCCATGCGCTGCTGCAGTTTCGGGTCTTCCAGTTGGGCGGCGGTGGCTTGCAGGCTCAACCCCACGGCGAACAGGTCCTGGATCACGGCGTCGTGTAGATCGCGGGCGATCCGCTCGCGGTCTTCGGCCAGGGCGAGGTCGGAGAGACGCTGGCGCAGCCGCAACGAAGAGATGGCCCCACCGGCCACGGCGGCGAGCGCCTCGACCAGCACCTCGTCTTCGGTGTCGTACGGTTCCGGCTTGTCGGTCAGGTACAGGTTGCCGAACACCGACTCACCGGCGCGAACCGGTACCCCCAGGAAGGTGGTCATGGTCGGGTGATGTTCGGGGAACCCGACCGAATCGGGATGTTGGGAGATGTCGTCGACCCGCACTGTCTGTGGTTCCCGGATCAGTGTGCCCAGCACACCGTGACCGACGGGAAGGTGGCCGATCTTCTCCTCGGCGCCGGGTTCCATGCCCAGATGGATGAAGTCCCGCAGCGTGTGCTGGGATCCGATGACCCCCATCGCCGCATACCGGGAGCCTGTCGCCTCCCGGGCGAGACGGACGGTGGTGCGCAGCAGGGCGTCCAGTTCGGTTTGGCCGGCGACGTCGGCGGCGGCCTTGACCAGGTCGGTGAGCGTGCTCCGCTCCATGTCCTTCATGGTCGGTGAGGGTATATGGCCGGCAGACAGGCAGACGACGGCGGAGGCGATACCCTATGGGCTCGTGACAGCCTCAGCCCATCGGGTACTCCTCGTCGACGACCATGAGGTCGTGCGCGAGGGCCTCGCCGCCCTCATCGATTCCAGTGACGATCTCCACGTGGTCGGCCAGGCCGGTTCGGTGGAAGAGGCCGTCCGCCGAACCGGTTTCGACGAACCCGATGTGGTGGTGCTCGACGTGCGACTGCCCGACGGGTCCGGGGTCGAAGCCTGCCGGGAGATCCGGGCTCGCTTTCCCGATGTCAAGGTTCTGATGCTCACCTCGTTCGCCGACGAGGAGGCGCTGATGGCGGCCATCCTCGCTGGGGCTTCCGGGTACGTGCTCAAGTGGGTGCGGGGCTCAGAGCTGTTGGAGAGCATCCGCACCGTGGCCGAAGGCGGGTCGCTGCTCGACCCGGAGATGACCGAGAAGCTGTTTCGTCGCCTGCGCGGGGACGGTCACAAAGAGGATCCGCTGCTCGCCAAGCTGTCACCTCAGGAGCACACCATCCTCGGGCACATCGCCGAGGGGAAGACCAACCGGCAGATCGCCGAGGAGATGTTCTTGGCCGAGAAGACGGTGAAGAACTACGTGTCCAACATGCTCGCCAAGCTCGGCATGTCGCGGCGGGCCGAAGCAGCCGCCTACATGGCCCGGGTGAGCGCCGACAAGGAGCAGTACCCGCCAGAAGAGTGGCCTGACGGGTCGCCGTCGGCTTGAGTAAATCCCGACCCCGGATAGCCTCGTCCCGTTCCCGACCTTTCTGAAAGCATGGCCAGAACTTCCAACAAGACATCCAAGTCCGACGCGACTACCGCACCCGCCAAGAAGCCGCTGCCGTGGGGCGGCATCATCACCGGTGTGGTGGTGGTCGGTGCCATCGCCGCCCTGATCTTCTTCGATCCTCCACCGCCCGGCGTCGAGTTCCCGTCCCAGGGCAACTTCCACATCTCGTCGGTGGACGAGCCGCACGCCGAGTACAACTCGTCTCCGCCCTCGTCGGGCCCCCATCTCGGGTTACTGGCCAACTGGGGTGTACATGACGAGCCGGTGCCTCCCGAGCTGTTCGTCCACAATCTGGAAGACGGTGGCATCGTCATCACCTACGACTGCCCCGACGGGTGTGACGACCTGCAAGCCGGGCTCACCGCCCTGGTCGAGGATGTCGGTGGCTCGGTGGTGCTCACGCCCTACCAGGGGATCGAGCACGAAGGCGTCCGCTATCGGGCGGCGGCTGCGGCCTGGACTCGCGTGTTCTACTTCGACGAGCTGAACGAAGAGAACGAGTCCGAGTTGCGGACGTTCATCCGCTTGTACGAGGGCATCGACCACCACGTTCGCTGATGTCGGACCGCCGTTGACCTCCGACGGCACCCCTCTCGTCACCCACGCCGCCGACGGCTTCCCCGTGGTCTCCTGGCGCGTTCTTAGCGAACCAGCGTCGCAAAAATCACGCGATTCGCGTGGCAAAACGCGTCCACCGCTGGTTTTGGCGCATGCCACCGGGTTCTGTGCGGGGGTGTGGCGACCCCTTCGGGCGTTGCTCGACGGCCACGACTCGACCGCCCTCGACTTCCGCGGACACGGCCGTTCCTCTTCGAACCGCACCGTCCGGTCTTGGTGGGAGATGGCGCTCGACGTGCTGGCGGTCGTCCCACACGCCGGACCGGGAAGACCGATCGCCGTCGGCCACTCGATGGGCGGTGCGTCGCTGGTCATGGCCGAACTCCTCCGGCCCGGGACGTTCGCCGGGCTGGTCCTGATCGAGCCGATCGTCTTCCCCGGTCCCTACCGGCGCAACCCGGACCATCCGCTGGTCTCACTCGCCCTCCGGCGACGGGAGCGTTTCGACTCGCGGGCATCGGTACAGGACTCGTACGGAGACAAACCCCCGTTCGCGTCCTGGCATCCAGATGCCCTCGCCGGGTACGTGGAAGGGGGATTCGTCGAAGACGACGGCGGAGTGCGTCTGGCCTGTCCTCCCCGTTCGGAAGCCGAGGTCTTCACCGCGGCGTCGGCACATGCCGCCTGGGAACGTCTGGACGAGGTGAACGTCCCGACTGCCATCCTGTACGGAGAGGAGACCGACACCTACCAGCCAGGTCACGGAGAGGCGCTGGCGGCGCGGATGCCTCTAGCGATGGCGAGGGGCATTCCGGGCACCGGGCATTTCCTCCCGATGGAGCGTCCCGAGGTGGTGGCCCATGCGGTAGGGGAGATCGAGAGTGGTCTCAGCTGAAGGCGGCGGCCATCCCCAACGTGGCGCCTACCAGCAGTTGGATGCGCGCCGTGGCTCCCAGCACCCGAATCAGCCGTACGGGGTCGTCGGAAGTGGAAACCACTGCGATAGGGCGCACCACGAAGGGAATCCATACGACTGCCAACCCGGTGAGCACCGGCGTGACCCGGGTTACCGAGGCAGCCACGATCACCAGGAACGAGGCGTACAGGAGCCAGGCGTAGAGCTTCCTGGTCCGGTCCCGGCCGAGCACGACTGCCAGCGTGCGCTTGCCCGCCCGGGCGTCGGTGTCGATGTCACGGAGGTTGTTGGCAACCAGGATCGCCGCCGCCAACGCCCCCATCACCCCACCCAACACCCAGGCGTCCGCGCCCGGCGCCGACCCGCCATGTGCGAAGCGGGTGCCGACGGTGGCCACGAGACCGAAGAACACGAACACGAAGATCTCCCCCATTGCCCGGTAGCCGTAGGGGATGGGTCCTCCCACGTAGGAGAGCATCGCCACGATCGACGCCACCCCGATCACGACGATCGGCCAACCGGCGATGAGGACGAGACCCACCCCGGCACCTGCGGAAGCGGCTATCGCCACCCACACAGCCACCCACATCGTCCGGGCACCGATCCTGCCGCTGGCGACCATTCGAGTGGGGCCGACACGGTCCGGAGTGTCAGCACCCCGTCGGGCGTCGGA
Source organism: Acidimicrobiia bacterium (assembly GCA_046565785.1). Classification (GTDB taxonomy): domain Bacteria; phylum Actinomycetota; class Acidimicrobiia; order Spongiisociales; family ZC4RG35; genus DATHWB01. The sequence goes on along the minus strand of JBKHXZ010000172.1, from coordinate 619 downwards.
GACATCGTTGGCGAAGTTGGCCGCCACCTGGATGGCGAGCGCACCCAACAATGCGAGGAGGAAGGCGTCGTTCCGATACACGCCGTCGTGTGCGGCGAGGCCAGAGCCGACCAGCACCGGAGCGATGGCCGCCGGCAACGTGCGCGGCCTCGCAGCCGCCACCCAGTCCCGCATCAGAAATGCCAGGGGAATTTCGAGAAGTCCGGTTTCCGCTTCTGGAGGAAGGCGTCGCGGCCCTCCGCCGCCTCCTCGGTGGCATAACCCAGGCGGGTGGCTTCCCCGGCGAAGAGCTGCTGGCCGACCAGGCCGTCGTCCACCAGGTTGAAGGCGTACTTCAACATGCGTTGGGCGGTGGGCGACTTGGCCATCACCGCCGCCGCCCATTCCAGGGCCACCTCTTCCAGCCGGTTGTGGTCGACGCAGGCGTTGACCATTCCCATCCGTTCGGCGTCTTCGGCGGAGTGGTCGGCGCCGATGAAAAAGATCTCTCTCGCTTTCTTCTGGCCGACCATTCGCGCCAGGTACGCCGACCCGTACCCAGCGTCGTAGCTGGCGACATCGGCATCGGTCTGTTTGAAGATGGCGTGTTGGCGGCAGGCGAGCGTGAGATCGCACACCA
>JBKHXZ010000171.1:0-1420 GCA_046565785.1 Acidimicrobiia bacterium | reverse complement strand
TCGTGCCCATCGTGTCGAAGACGTCCATTCAGCCCCACCGCTCGCCGGACAGCCCGACCGACGGTGCCGGTCGGCGACGATCCGTTGCGGGCGATGCGCCCCTGGCCATGAGCTTGCAGCCTACGCGTCGGAGGCCCGCGTTCGACCCTCTTTCCCGAGCGATCATGGGGACCTGGTCCCCAGTCCGGAGAGATCCAGCAACTGACGCCCCAGCCGGGTCAGCTCGGTGCGATACTCCAACTGGTCGAGCCACCGGCCGGGGAGGGAGGTGGCACCGTGCAGCGCCCCGGTCAGGTTTCCGGCCATCGCCGCCACCGTGTCGGCGTCGTAGCCACCGTTGGCGGCTGTCACGATCGCCTCTTCCGGGTCGTCGAGAAAGGCTGCAAAACAGTAGAAGGCCGCCGGCACCGATTCGACGACCAACGCCCCGTTGTTGAAACGGTCGAAGGCGACATGGGCGGGCTGGTCGGACATCTCGAGGGCTTCGACCACCTGGTCGACCAGGCGGATCCTGTCCGGCCCGGCTCCTCGGCGCCGCTCCCTGACGCCGGGGTCGCGGAGGTCGTCGAGCACGGTCCGGATCCCGCCCACGAAGCGGCCCAGGTCGAAGCTCGCCGGGGTCTGATGCAGGCAGTACGCCACACCGAAGGCGAGGGCGGCAGCGGCCGCGATGGCGGTGGGGTCGGCGTGGGTGGGGATGGATGCCAGGGCGGCGTCCCATCGGATCTTCTCCGGGTCGAGCGGATGCAGCAGTCCGATCGGGGCGGCTCGCATAGCGGCCCCGTTGCCGGCGGACAGTGACCCTGTAATCCACCACGGTTCACCTCGCGTCAGGGCTTGCACCGCCTGAGTGGTGGCCCGTCCTTTGCCCCGCCCGTGCGGCAGCCATTCGACGAAGCGGCGGGCGAGGTCTTCCGGGTCTACTTCACCCCGTTCGACGATCGACTCGGCCAGACACATGGTCAGTTGGGTGTCGTCGGTGATGGTTCCCACCGGGCCCGACCGGTAGCCCCGCCACGGAACGAAGTCGGTCAGCCGGCCGTACCGTTGGCGAATCTGTGACGGCGACCTTCCTTCCCCGGGTCTGCCCAATGCGTCACCGCAGGCCCCCGCCAGCAGTGCTCCCACGTAACGGTCCTCGTAGTCGTGGTCGGTGGCGACGAGCCCGACAGAGGCCGCCTCCCCCGCCCACAGTGGAGGAAGCAGCCCGTCCAGTGCTTCGAAGACTTCCCGGTCGATCCTCTCACGCATCCCGCGCCTCCCGGCTCACCGATCGCCGCTCAGGGTGACCCCGAACCAGGCGGCTAGTCGGGCGAACGAGGTCTCCTTGTCGTATTCGGGAATCGCCGCCTGTTCCAGTTCCCGCAGGTAGTCGACGAGGCTGATCCCGCTGGTCAGGCCGAGGGAGTCGAAGATGGCT
>JBKHXZ010000170.1:0-21559 GCA_046565785.1 Acidimicrobiia bacterium | reverse complement strand
TCTCGGGCAAGATCCGGAACGGGGTTGGTCCAGTCGACGTGATCCGGGCCACGTTCCCGCACGGAACGGTGTCAGGGGCGCCGAAGGTCCGGGCCATGGAAATCATCGACGAGTTGGAGCCCGTCGCTCGGGGCCCCTATGCCGGCGCTGTCGGTTATCTCGACTTTTCGGGGAATGTCGACACCGCGATCTGCCTTCGTACGGTTGTGACCGCGAACGGAAGGGCCTGGGTGCAGGCCGGTGCCGGTGTGGTGGCCGATTCCGACCCGACGGCCGAATGGGATGAAACGATGAACAAGGCAGCAGCAGCCCTCGCCGCTATCGCCCGTGCCGAGGTGATCGGTTGATGCGCGCCAGTTACGGGGATGTGGTGGCCGAGCATCGGGCGATCTGGGAGGACGTCGCCGTGGTGGACGGTGGTCACGAGCTGGTCTGGGTCGAGGGTCCGGGGACCGTCGGGTTCTTGCAGGGAATCCTCAGCCAGGACCTGGAGTCCATGTCCACCGGCGACGTTGCCCGCTCTTTCCTTCTTTCACCTCAAGGCAAGCTCGAAGCGCTGTTGTGGCTGGCGAAGGACGCAGAGCGGGTGGCGGTGGTCGTGGATGCCGGGCTGGGCGAGCATGTCGCCGAGCGTCTGAACTACTACCGGATCCGGGTGAAGGCCGAGGTGCGAGCCGAGGAACGCCCGGTTTGGTCGCTGTGGGGACCGAGGGCGAGGGCGGTGGCTGACGTCACCGAGCACTGGGCCGATCGGGACGGGTCGGTTCGAATCCCGTACCCGACTCGGGGAGTCGACCGGGTTCTGGTGGTGGGGGATCTGGACGTTTCGGGGCTTCCGCTGGCAGGTGAACTGGCGGTCACGGCGGTGCGGGTCGAGTCTGGTGAGCCGGTGATGGGTCGTGACGTCGACGAAAAGACAATTCCCCAAGAGACGGGGTTGGTGCCCCAGGCGGTGTCGTTCACGAAGGGCTGTTATCTCGGCCAGGAGCTCGTCGCCCGCATCGATACCAGGGGCCACGTCAACCGCGGTCTTCGCGGGCTGGCCGTGACTCGCAACGTGCTGCCTCCCGAAGGAGCTGAGGTGTGGGCTGGGGAGCGTCAGGTGGGTGTGATGACATCGGTGTGCGAGTCGGTGTTCGTGGGTGCCCCGATCGGTTTGAGCCTGATGCGCCGTGAGGTGGAGGACGGTGACGAAGTGGAAATTCGCTGGGGTGTGCCGGACGGTCCCGCCGTCGTCCCGGCACTCGCCCGCCCCCTTCCGATGATCGCTTTTTAGCGCACAGCGGGTGCAGATCTGCACCCGCTGTGCGCTAAAAAGCCAGAGGGGTTCCACCGACGGCGTCGGTCCTGCAGGTTGCGGGGATGGAAGACATCGGAACGATTGCAGCTTCACAGCACGGCCTCGTTACTCGCACCCAGATCCTTGCCTCGGGAGTGTCTCGTTGGACGATCCGGAGGTGGCTCGACTCGGGGAAACTGAAGGAGGTTCAGCGCTCGGTGTACTGCGTACCCGGGGCCCCATGGAGCGATCACCAGGACGTCTTGGCCAAGGTGCTCGCAACGGACGTCGGTGCGGCCGCTTCACACATGACCGCAGCCTGGGTTTGGGGCATCGCCGGGTTCCGACCGCACCCAGTACACGTGGTGGTGAATCGTCACCAGCGTCACCATGAGATGCTTCCATGGACGGTGCATCAATTCACGGGTCTTCCGTCACATCACGTGACGGTCCTGAATGCGATTCAGGTGACATCTCCAGCTCTCACGATGCTCCACCTCGCTCAGATCGTGGGCAAGCAGAGGCTTGGCCGCGCGATCGACTCCGCGTGGAGCTTGGGGATTCTCACCGGCGGCGACCTCTTCGCCCTCGACAAGGAGCTCGCCCGCAGTGGTCGCAACGGGATCGTGGCGCTCCGTGAAGCGGCGGAGGCGCGTGGTGAGGATTGGGTTCCGCCGCAGTCCAACCTGGAGTCTCGTTTCATGAGTCTGATCGACCCGTTTGGCGGATACGGGTTCGAACGGCAGGTGACGATCCGCGGCGACACATGGGAAGCTCGGGTGGACTTCCTCCATCGACCGTCGCGAACAGTCGTCGAGGTCCAGTCCGAGCGTTATCACGCAGCGCTGACGTTCCGGGAGGCGGATGCGGAGCGGATCTCGAGGCTGACTGCCGCGGGCTATCTGGTGGTTGAAGTGTGGGACAACGAGCTGTTCCATGACCCCACCCTGGTGATCGATCGCGTGTTGAACGCGGTCAATCGCGCCGCCTGACCCGGATGCCCCTTCGTTCTGGCCGCGCTCGTGGTGCAGATCCGCACCCGCTGTGCGCTAAAAAGCCAGCCAGGCGGCGGTGTTGGGGGGGAGGAGGGAGTCGAAGACGGGGGCTGAGGTGACCAGGACGTCGCCTTCCGGGAGCCGGAACGCCTCGGGGCCGAAGTTGACGACGCAACCGACGCCCGAGCCCCGCCGGAACGCCACCACGAACGGCGCCAGCTCCAACCACTCCAACGTCTCGTCGTCGATCAGACGCTGGCGGCGCAGGTGGAGTGCGGCCCGGTAGAGCTCGAGGGTGGAGCCGTCGACGCCGGCCTGGGCGCTCGCTGCCAGGGGTCCAAACCAGGCAGGCTGCGGCAGCCACGATCCGTTGGACCCGAACCCGAAGGACGCTCCCTCCGGCTCCCAGGGAAGCGGCACCCGGCAGCCGTCACGGCCCTTCTCGGTGTACCCCGATCGAACCCAAACCGGGTCCTCCAGCACCTCGGTGGGAAGGTCGTGTACTTCTCCCAACCCGAGCTCTTCGCCCTGGTAGAGATACACCGACCCGGGAAGGGCGAGCATCATCAGCGTCGCTGCACGGGCGCGCGCCAATCCAAGCGCGGGGTCCAGCAGCGATCGATCCCCGTCGAGCAGCCAGTCCTTGGCCACGATCTCCTGGGGTAACCCGTAGCGAGTGGGGTGGCGGACCACATCGTGGTTCGACAACACCCAGGTCGGTACCGAGCCGACCGATGCGGCCCCGTCCAACGATGTCGTGATCGCGGCACGCATGGCGGTGGCATCCCATGGCGAGGTGAGAAAGTGGAAGTCGAACGACTGGTGGAACTCGTCGGGGCGAACGTACCGGGCTTGGCGTTCCCAGTTCGCTACCCAGGCTTCGGCGACCATCATCGTTCCCGGGTACTCATCCAATACCGACCGCCATTCCCGAACGATCTCGTGGAGTTCATCCCGGTCCCAGAACGGATGGTCGGTCCGCTCGGTGGACGCCAGCAGGACTTCAGAAGGCTCGCCCACGTCGGGATACGTCGGATCCTTGGCCAGGGAATGGGCGACGTCGACCCTGAATCCGGCGGCTCCTCGGTCGAGCCAGAAACGAAGGACGTCTTTCATCTGCTCGCGAACGTCCGGATTGGCCCAGTTGAGGTCAGGCTGGGACACATCGAAGAGGTGCAGGTACCACTCACCGTCGTCCACCCGCTGCCACGCAGACCCGCCGAACACCGCCTGCCAGTCGGTGGGCGGCTGGGCTCCGTCTGGCCCTCGCCCAGGGAGGAAGTGGTAGCGGTCTCGTTCCGGACTCCCAGGACCGGCAGCGAGCGCTTCCTGGAACCAGGGATGTTCGGACGAGGTGTGGTTGGGAACGAGGTCGACCAGGACCTTGATCCCGAGCGAGCCGGCGTGGGTGATGAACTCTTCGGCTTCGTCAAGCGTGCCGAAGCGAGGGTCGATCTGTCGGTAGTCGGCGACGTCGTACCCGCCGTCGTGCAAGGGCGAGACGTACCACGGGTTGATCCAAACCGCGTCGACGCCGAGATCTCGGAGGTAGCCGAGTTTGGAACGAAGCCCGGCGATGTCACCGGTTCCGTCCCCGTTGCCGTCCTTGAACGAGCGGATGTACACCTGATAGACGGCGGCGTGACGCCACCACGGATAGGTCTCTGCCATCGGCGTCAGTATGGACGGTTTCGGCTTGAGGGCGAACTGATACGCCGTCCATCGTGCATGTGCTCGTTCGAGCTCCATCAGCCGGGTTCGGTTTCAGCATGGTGGTGGGGCCACGTACGATCCGACGATGCTGGAGCCCATCGTCGAGACCACCCGGCGTCGCATCGCCGAGCTGCATCCCGCCGACCTCCGCGCCCGGGCCGCAGATGCCCCGCCGACCCGCCCATTCGAAGCGGCTCTCCTCGCCGACCGCCTCACCGTCATCGCCGAGTTCAAGCGCCGCTCGCCCAGCCGCGGTCTGCTGATCACCGACGTCGCCCCTGAAACCCGAGCGAAGCAATACGAAGAGGGAGGCGCTGCGGCCATCTCGGTCCTCACCGAACCCGACCACTTCGACGGATCGAACGAAGACCTGGTGGCGGTCAAGACGGCTACAACCGTTCCCGTCCTGCGCAAGGACTTCACCCTGGACGAAACCCAGGTCTTCGAGGCGCGGGCGATCGGCGCCGACGCCATCCTGCTGATCGTCGCCATCCTCTCCGACGACCAGCTCGCCCACCTTCACGGCGTCGCCACCCAACTCGGGATGGCTGCGCTGGTCGAGGTGCACACCGACGAAGAGGCAGCACATGCCCGACAGATCGGCCCGCGCATCGTCGGGGTCAACAACCGCGATCTCCGCACCTTCGACGTCGACCTGGCCACCGCCGAGCGCATCGCTGCTCAGCTCACCGACATCCCCGTTACTGTCGGCGAATCGGGCATCTTCACCGCCGACGACGCCCGCCGCATGCGGGCCGCCGGATACGACGCGGTGCTGGTGGGGGAGGCGCTCGTGAAATCCGGCGACCCGCAAGCCGCCATCCGCGAACTGGCAGTGCCATGACCTGGGTGAAAGTCTGTGGCCTCCGCACCGCCGCCGACGTCGCCGCCGCCACGGATGCCGGCGCCGACGCGGTCGGTTTCGTGCTGTACCAGGAATCCCCCCGGGCGGTGCGTCCTGACGTGGCGGCCCGCCTGATCGCCGACGCCGAGCTCCCCTCTTTCATCCTCACCGTCGACGCTTCGCCTTCCCAACTGCTGGACCTCGCCGCCTTTACCGGTGCGTCTGGAGTTCAGCCCTACGGAGCCGACGCGGCGGAGTCTGCTGCCGCCGCCCGTCGAGCCGGGCTCGCCGTCCTCCGCCCCCGAAAGGTGGCTGAAGGTCTCGACCTCTCCGACATTCCCGACGACCAAACCCCGCTCCTCGACGCCAACGTCGACGGCATGCATGGCGGCACCGGGGTCCGTTTCGATTCGAATCTGCTGCCCGAGATGAACCGGGAGTGGGTGATGGCCGGCGGCCTCCACCCGTCCAACGTCGCCGAGGCGGTCCGCACTCTCCGCCCCTGGGGGGTCGACGCGTCGAGCCGCCTAGAGTCGTCGCCCGGCCAAAAGGACCACGAGCTCATCGTCGCATTCGTCAGGGAGGCCAAGTCCACATGACCACCGCACGTCTCGAACGTCCCGACGATCACGGCCGGTTCGGCGAGTTCGGGGGTTCTTTCGCCCCCGAGACGCTGATGCCCGCCCTGCGAGAACTGGACGACGCATTCCGTGACGCATGGTCGGATCCGCGCTTCGTCGACGAGTATCGGACGGTGTTGCGGGACTTCGTCGGGCGCCCGACCCCGTTGCACGACGCTCCTCGTCTGTCTGAAAGACTTGGTGTTCGAGTCGTGTTGAAGCGTGAGGACCTGGCACATACCGGGGCCCACAAGATCAACAACGCCATCGGCCAGGGGCTGTTGGCGAAGCGCATGGGCAAGCCTCGTCTGATCGCAGAAACCGGAGCCGGCCAGCACGGGGTTGCCACGGCGACCGCGGCTGCCTTTCTCGGTTTGGAGTGTGACGTGTTCATGGGAACTGTCGATATCGAACGACAGCGCCTGAACGTCATCCGCATGGAGATCCTGGGCACCAACGTCATCCCGGTGTCATCGGGGGCGGGGACATTGAAGGACGCGGTGAGCGAGGCGATGCGCAACTGGGTCGCCACCGTCGAGAATTCCCATTACATCATCGGTTCGGTGGTGGGCCCTCATCCCTTCCCATGGATGGTGCGCGAGTTCCAGAAGGTGATCGGCGAAGAGGTGCTTGCTCAGATGGAGGGGGCCCTTCCCGACGTCGCCGTGGCCTGCGTGGGAGGCGGCTCCAACGCCATGGGGCTGTTCTATCCACTGGCGGGGCTCGGCATCGAGCTGGTGGGGGTCGAGGCCGCCGGATTCGGGATCGAGACCGGCAAGCATGGGGCCTCGATCGGGGCCGGTTCGCCCGGTGTGCTGCATGGCAGCCGCACCTACATGCTGCAGGACGACGACGGTCAGGTGCTGGAGGCGCATTCGATCTCGGCCGGCCTCGACTATCCGGGGGTCGGACCCGAACACGCCTTCTTCCACCAGCTGGGTCTCGCCCGGTACGAGTCGGTCACCGACGAAGAAGCCCTCGAAGGGGTCGAACTGCTGGCCCGTACCGAAGGAATCATTCCGGCGCTCGAATCCGCCCACGCGGTGGCCTGGATCGCCCGGGAGGCGAACAAACTGGCCGGCAGGACCGTTCTGCTCAACGTGTCCGGCCGGGGCGACAAGGACGTGCAGACGATCGCCGCTCACCGCCAGGGCCACTGATGGGAGCAGATCACCTCCGCCAGATGTTCGCCGCGACCAAGGCCGAAGGCCGGGCGGCGTTCCTCCCATACCTCACCGTCGGACTGCCGACCCCGGCGAACTCGGTGTCGATGTTCGAGGCGATGGCCGCCGCCGGCGCCGATGCTTTCGAAATCGGTATTCCCTATTCGGACCCGTTGATGGACGGGCCGGTCATCCAGCGGGGGAGCGAGGTGGCGTTGGAGGCGGGTACCAACCTCGACACCGCCCTCGGTCTGGCCGCCGAGATTTCCGCGCTGGGCCGCCCCACCCTGGCCATGACCTACGTCAACCCGGTGTTCAGGCGGGGGGTCGATACCTTCTGCGGGGCGCTCGCCGATGCCGGGGTGGACGGGATCATCGTCCCTGACCTGCCCGTCGACGAGGCGGGACCCGTGTTGAAAGCGGCGCACCGTCACGGCCTGGGCACGGTGCTGTTCGTCGCCCCCACCTCCGACGATGCCAGGGTGCGGGCGGTGGCCGCTGCCGAGCCGGTTTTCGTCTACGCCGTCGCCGAGATGGGGGTGACCGGCGAGCGGGGCGAGGCCAGCTCGCATGTGACTTCTCTCGCCGACCGCATCAGGTCGGTGACAGACGCACCCATCGTGTTCGGGGTGGGGATCTCCACTCCCGACCAGGCCAAGGCGGCTGCTGCAGTGGGTGACGGGATCATCGTCGGCACGGCCCTGGTGCGGCGGGTGCTGGAGAGTGCCACGCCTGACGAAGCTGCCGACAAGCTGCGCGAGGCCGTGGCGGAGATCGCCGCCGCACTCCGTCCCTGACCCGCAATAGGCAACGGCCACCGTGTTGGTGACCGGTCATCTCAGCCAGGGAGTGGGGGGAGTGGGGGATGCGGCAAAGATGAGCACGGTCCGGTGGCCGTCGCGCATCGGACCCTACCCCTCAGCGCAACGTCGAGGGGGGAATGTGGTGCCGCAGGTGGGATTCGAACCCACACGCCCAAAGGGCAATGCCTTTTGAGGACATCGAGTCTGCCTGTTCCTCCACTGCGGCGGGAGAGTGAGAATAGGTCAAGTCTTGGGACCGAGGAATTCGTCCAGGAACGCAACATCCTCCCGTCTGGACACCGCGACATTCTTGCGGTTGGCCTGCGTCCAATGCACCCCCAGCAGGTCGCAGGTGTCTTTGAAGAGTTGTTGGATGTCGTTGGACTCGTTGCTGAACATGTACCGGCTGTAGCGGTAGTGGCGAGTGCCGCTGGGGAATCGCCGAGTGATCGGGTTGATGTGTCGGTTTCCGTCTGACTCGTACAGGCCCCGGAGAAAGGCTTTCGGCTCGCCCTCGACGATCGCCCGCTGCCACGCAGTCAGCTCGATCAACCGCGTGTGCTTCATCCCCGGGCCGTGCTGGGGGAAGACACACGGCCAGTGCTTCCAATGACAGAAGATCTCGAGACAACCGGTGTGCTGGTAGACCGAGATCCGTTCTGTGCCTCGGATGGCCTTCATCGAGTCGATACAGCCGTCGATGATGTCTGGGTACTTCTCGTCGAGGAATATCCGCAGACGGGTGACCCCCCGTTTTACCTCGGTGATCGTGCCGTCACCGAGGTACAACCCCAGAAGGTGGGCGTAGGCCCACGGCCGCGGCAGGGCTCGCTTGGCGATGGAGTCGCATCGCGCGTCGCATGGGATTCCCGACCGTCGGTCGTTTCCCTCGCGGTGTCTCCAACCGACTCCGGCTCGCCAGTCCCTCACGGTTGCCCTCGGGATCCCCGTTTCCCTCGCTACTTGCATGTCGTTCAACCCGTCGGCGATGAGGGACATCACCCTTTCGTACTCCTCCCTGCTTCTCATCCTGGCAGACCATACCGAACACCTGTTCGCACTACAATGCCGATGTAATCTGCCCGGTCCCATGGTCGAGAAGATCGCCCGCAAGGTGTTTCGTATCAACGATCAGATCCAGACGCTCCTGGCCGAACGCGACCAGGTGGCCGAGGAACTGGAGTTCCATCGGCACATCAACGACGACGCCCAACGTGACGCGGCGGTCTCCGGTGCTCGGGAGGATCGCCTGGAGGCCGGGTCGACCGCCGCCGACGTCCGCCGCTTCGAACGCCGACTGCGGGACATCGAACGTGACATGGAGAAACTGGAGCGCAAGCGCGACGCCCTCCTGTCCAAGCTGGGCGACGAGTAGCGTCGCACCCGATGCCCACACTCGTTCTCATCGACGGCCATTCGATCGCCTACCGCGCCTTCTTTGCCCTTCCCGAGGACCTCGCCACCACCTCCGGGCAGGTGACCAACGCCGCCTACGGGTTCACTCGGATGCTGATCCGCCTGCTCGCCGACCATCACCCCGACGCCATCGCCGTGGCCTGGGACGTTTCCCGCCAGACCTTCCGCACCGTCGAGTATCCCGAGTACAAGGCAAACCGGTCCGCCGCCCCTGACGCCTTCAAGTCCCAGCTCCCGCTGATCCGCGACGTGCTCGACACCTTGGGTGTCCGTCAACTTCAGATGGAGGGATTCGAAGCCGACGACGTGATCGCCACTGTCGCTCGGCAGGCCAAGGAGGACGGCTGGAAGGTGCTGGCCGTCACAGGGGACCGGGATTCGTTTCAACTGATCGACGGTGACGTCAACGTCGTCTACACCCGGCGAGGGATCACCGACGTGGTGATGGCCGACGCCGCATGGGTATACGAGCGCTACGGCATCACCCCTTCCCAGTACGTCTCCTACGCGGCATTGCGGGGCGACAACTCCGACAATCTTCCTGGCGTTCCCGGGGTGGGGGAGAAGACCGCCGCCAAACTCATCTCTTCGTACGGCAGCCTGGAAGGCATCTACGAGCATCTCGACGAGCAGACCCCGAAGTTGCGGGAGAACCTGGAGGCCTACCGGGATCAGGTCTTTTTGAACCGCAAACTGATGCGGGCGGTCGCCGACCTGGACCTCGAGGTCGATCCGGCCGAGTTGGCCCGCGGGGAGTGGGATCGCAGCAAAGCGCGGGAACTGTTCACGAGTCTCGAGTTCCATTCCTTGTGGGAGGACCTGCTGGCCGTCCAGCCCGACGCCCAGTTCGACGCCGAGGTGCTGGAAACCGAAGGGCGGATGGCCACCGACGCCGATTTGGCCGCCATCGCCTCGCTATCGGAGATCGTCTGCGACTGGTACGACGACGGGCTGGCGGTGTGGCTCGACCGGGCAGCGGTGCTGGTTCCCGCCGACCGGATCGGCTCCCTTCGGGCGGCGTTGGAGAATCCCGACATCCCCAAGGTGTTCCACGACGGCAAGCGGGTGATCCGCCGCCTCGACCAGCTGGGGATCGACGTCACCGGCGTCGGTTTCGATTCGGCTCTCGCTGCGTATGTGGTGAACCCGGCCAGCCGCGCCTACGACCTGGGCGAGCTGGCCACCCGCTACCTGGACGTCGAACTGGACTCGGCCGACGAGGCCGAGCACCAGCCGCAAGGGGCGTTCGACTTTTCCGAAGGTCCGGATCTCGACGGCATCGCCCGCCGGGTGGAAGCGATCGCCCGCCTGGCCGAGAAGATGCGGACCGAACTGTCCGACCGGGACGAACTGGAACTGTTCGAACAGATCGAGTTGCCGTTGGTTGCGGTGCTCGCCCGGATGGAGGCAGCGGGAATCGCCGTCGACCGTGATTATCTGGAGAATCTGGGTGACGACCTTCGCATTCGGCTGGCCGAACTCGAAAAAAGGATCCACGACCACGCCGGCGAGCCGTTCAACGTCAACTCCACCGACCAGCTGCGCGCCATCCTCTTCGACCGGTTGGGTCTGCCGGTCAGTAAGAAGACTTCCACCGGGAAGCCGTCCACCGATGCCAGCGTGTTGGAGAAGCTGCGGGACCACCATCCGCTGGTCGCCGACCTCCTCGAGTATCGCGAGTACGAGAAGCTGCGGTCGACCTACGTCGACGGGTATTTGCCGCTGATCCGCTCCGACGGTCGGATCCACACAACGTTCAACCAGATGGCTGCGGCGACCGGCCGACTGTCCAGCGAGGAACCCAACCTGCAGAACATTCCGGTGCGTTCCGAATCCGGCATGACGATTCGCCGGGCGTTCATCCCCCGGGAGGGGTGGACGTTCATCGTCGCCGACTATTCCCAGATCGAGCTGCGGATCATGGCCCACCTGACCGGGGACGAGGCCCTGGTGTCCGCGTTCCGGGACGGCCAGGACATCCACACCGCCACTGCCGCCCGGGTCTTCGGTGTCACCCCGGATCTGGTCAGTCAGGAGATGCGGCGACGGGCCAAAGTGATCAACTTCGGTCTGATGTACGGGATGGAGGCGTTCGGTTTGGCGCAACGGTTGGACATCTCCCGGGACGAGGCACGGGAGCAGATGGAGGCGTACTTCTCGCAGTTTCCGCACGTCAAGGAGTTCCTCGACGGGGTGGTCACCGAGGCGCGACGCAACGGGTACACCGCCACGCTCTTCGGCCGTCGGCGGTACCTGCCGGAGCTGAAATCCGACAATTTCCGCATCCGACAGATGGGCGAACGCATGGCCCTGAACGCTCCGGTGCAGGGGACCGCCGCCGACATCATCAAGCTGGCGATGATCGGTTTGGATCGGGAACTGATCAGCCGGGGGATGCAGACGACGATGCTGCTGCAGATCCACGACGAGCTGATCCTCGAATCTCCGCCCGATGAGATGGACGCCGCCATCGCCCTGACCCGTGAGGTGATGGAGCACGTCACCGAACTCAACGTGCCGCTCGACGTCGACATCAACACCGGGCCGAACCTCGCCGCGGTGAAGATGTGACGGCATGGTTCCGGACAGAAGCATGGGAACGTCGGTCAGGCGCGGTAGCCTGTCGTACACATGTTCGTACTCGGTATCGATCCCGGATTGACACGCACCGGCTATGGCCTGGTGCGGCGCGCCCGGATGCCCGAGGCGGTGGCAGCGGGTGTGATCCGCACCGACCCTGACCTTCCGATGGCAAACCGGTTGGCGGAACTCGAGCGTGACCTGACTGCGGTGATCGCCGACCACTTGCCGGACACCGTCGCGCTGGAACGAGTGTTCACCAACCGCAACCGGCAGACGGCCATCGCCGTAGGACGCGCGTCGGGAGTGGCGATGCTGGTCGCAGCCAGAGCAGGCCTCGACGTCCACGAGTACAGCCCCAACGAGGTGAAACTCGCCGTGACCGGGGACGGCGCGGCTGCCAAATCGGCGGTGGCCGCCATGGTGGCTCGCAGGCTCGGGTTGGGAGCGGTCGGTGGACCGGCGGACGTTGCCGACGCGCTGGCGATCGCCCTTTGTCATCTCCAGCAGGTGCGCCTGGCCGACGGGGTTCGTCGATGATCGGCAGGCTGCGCGGCCTGTTGGCTGCGGTCGACGGGGACCGGGTGGTGCTCGACGTGGCCGGCGTGGGATACGAGGTCCAGGTCACCCCTCGCACGGCGTCCGGCCTGGGTCAGCTTGGTGACGAGGTCGTCGTGCACGCTCATCTCCACGTTCGGGAGGACGCCCTCGTCGTGTACGGCTTCCCCACGGTCGCCGAGCGGGACCTCTTTCGAGTGTTGCTCGCCGCCCAAGGTGTCGGGCCGAAAGTGGCGCTTGGCATCCTCGGGGTGTTCACCCCGGACACCCTGCGCCGGCTGGTGGCGGCGGACGACACCGGGTCGCTCACCCAGGTGCCCGGCATCGGCTCCCGGACGGCACAACGGATCATCTTGGACCTCAAACCCCGCCTGGCGGCAGCCGAGGCCGAACTCGTCGACTCGTCCCCGAACCAGGTTCGGCAGGCGTTGGAACAACTGGGATACTCCGCTGCAGAGATCAGGGAGGCGATGTCTGACGTCGATCCCGAGGCACCGGTCACCGAACAGATTCGCACCGCGTTGCGGACCCTGGGCCGATGAGGAGCGAGACCGATGAGTGAGGACGTCCGATGAGAGAGGAAGGACTGGTAGGCGCCGCCGCGCTGGCCGATGACCAGTTCGAGGTGACGCTACGGCCGAGGACGCTGGACGAGTTCATCGGTCAGGAGTTGGTGAAAGAGCGAATCCGGATCTCGGTCGAGGCTGCCCGTGCCCTCCAGAAACCTCTCGATCACATCCTCCTGTCCGGCCCTCCCGGACTCGGGAAGACCTCGCTGGCGTGGATCATCGCCGCCGAGCTGGGGGCGTCGATCTCCAAGACATCCGGCCCGGCGTTGGAACGTCCCGGTGACCTGGCCGCCATTCTCTCCAACTTGCAGCCCGGTGACGTCTTCTTCATCGACGAAATCCATCGGGTGCCTCGCCAAGTCGAAGAGGTCCTGTATCCGGCGATGGAGGATTTCGAACTGGACATCGTGTTGGGCAAGGGTCCGGCTGCCAGTTCGATTCGTCTCGAACTGCCGCCCTTCACTCTGGTCGGGGCCACGACCCGGATCGGTACCGTTTCAGCACCGCTGCGGGACCGGTTCGGCCTGGTCGAAAGGATCGACTACTACACCGCGGCCGACCTCGAGCTCATCGTCGGGAGATCGGCGGGAATCCTGGGTGCAACGATCGACGGAGAAGGCGCCAAAGCCATCGCCCGACGCAGCCGGGGGACCGCACGGATCGCCAATCGCCTCCTCGCCCGGGTGCACGACTATGCCGTCGCTCGCGGCGACGGGGTGGTCACCGCGACGTTGGCCGACGAGGCGTTGGCCGTCTACGAGATCGACGAGTTGGGTTTGGACAAGGTGGACCGTGCCATCCTCGATGCGATCGTCAACCGCTTCTCGGGAGGCCCGGTCGGGTTGGGAACGCTGGCGATCGCCGTCGGCGAGGAGCAGGAGACCGTCGAGGACGCCTACGAGCCATTCCTCCTGCAACTCGGACTCATCCAGCGAACCGCACGCGGGCGAGTGGCCACGGTAGGCGCATACCGCCACCTGGGGCTGGAACCGCCCGCACAGGGACATCCGACGCTCGACCTGTGATGGAAATCGAGCGCTTCCGATACGACCTCCCCCAGGAGGCGATCGCTCAACGTCCGATCGAGCCGCGAGACGCCGCGCGACTCCTCGACACCCGCGATCTCTCCGATCATCGTTTCGCGGAACTTCCGTCGCTCCTCCTGCCCGGTGATCTGGTCGTCGTGAACGACACCCGGGTTCGCCGGGCACGCCTGCATGGCCGGCGGGTCGGCACGGGTGGAAATGTCGAACTACTCCTGCTTTCCCGGCAGGCGGACGGCAGGTGGGAGACGCTGATCTCGCCTGCGCGCCGCATTCGGCCGGGTGTCGACATCCAGATCGGGCCGGTCGTCGCCACCGTCGTGTCGGGTCCGGACGATGGCAAGGTCATGGTCACCTTCGACGACGAAACCCCGCTGGAGACCATCGGCGACGTGCCGCTCCCGCCGTACATCACCGCCAACCTCGACGATCCCGAGCGATACCAGACGGTGTACGCGCGTCAGGTCGGATCCTCTGCCGCTCCCACGGCAGGACTTCATTTCACAGGTCGGGTCTTCGACGCCCTGAACGAGGCAGGGATCGCGGTCGCCAACGTCGAGCTGCGTGTGGGATTGGGGACGTTCCGGCCGATCACCAGCCCAAGTGTCACCGATCACGTCATGCATCGAGAATGGTGTCGGGTTCCGCCCGAGACGGCAGCCGCCATCAAAACCACGCGGCAGGCAGGAGGACGGGTGGTGGCGATCGGAACCACCACCGTGCGGACCCTCGAGACCTTTGCCGACGGCGCCGGCTCGGTGTCGAGCGGCGAGACCGAAACCGATCTCTACATCACTCCCGGTTACCAGTTCACCGCGGTGGACTTGTTGGTCACCAACTTCCACGTCCCCGGGTCGTCCCTGCTGGTCATGTTGGCCGCCTTCACGGGTGAGGGCTGGCGTACCGCCTACCAGGCAGCCCTCGAACGCGGCTACCGGTTCCTGAGTTTCGGTGATGCGATGCTGTGTGAGCGATCGGCGTGACCGCTCGATTCACTCCCATCGCCAACGATGGAGGTGCGCGGGCGGGACGGCTCCACCTCACCCGCGGTGTGGTGGACACTCCGGCCTTCATGCCGGTCGGCACCCGGGCGTCGGTGAAAGGGCTGGACTCCCGCGACCTCGTCGAAGTGGGAGCCCAGATGGTGCTGTCCAACACGTATCACCTGATGTTGCGTCCCGGTGCAGAGGTGGTTGCCCGGTTCGGCGGGCTGGCGGCCTTCCAAGGATGGAACGGCCCGACCCTGACCGACTCCGGTGGGTATCAGATCTTTTCGCTCGATCCGCACATCACCGAGGAGGAGGCGGTCTTCCGCTCCACCTACGACGGGCGCGAGGTCCGCCTGTCACCCGAAGAGTCGATGCGGGTTCAGCAGCTGCTGGGTGCGGACGTCGCCATGGTGCTGGACGTGCTGATCGGGTTGCCCGCCCCACCGGAGGCCGTGCACGCCGCCCTCGAACAGACCATCCGTTGGTCCGAACGTGCCTTGGCGGTACACGATCGTGCTGACCAGGCGCTCTTCGGCATCGTTCAAGGCGGAGTCGACGAGAAGCTCCGCGCCAGGAGCGCCCGCCTCACCGCCGACCTCGGGTTTCCGGGGTTCGGCATCGGGGGACTGTCGGTGGGTGAAACCGATGTCGAACGCAACCGGGCGTTGGAGGCCACCGTCCCCGAGCTGGACGATGACAAGGTTCGCTACGTGATGGGCCTGGGGGATGCCGAAGGGGTGCTGGAAGCCATCGCCCGCGGATGCGACCTCTTCGATTGTGTCTGGCCTACCCGTCTGGCCCGACATGGGAGGGTGCTGACTCCGGACGGTGACTTCAACCTGCGTCGCGCCGAGTACGCCGACGATCCCCGACCGTTGCATCCGGAGTGCACCTGTCGAGCGTGTGGCATGGTCGGCCGGGGGTATCTGCGCCACCTGTTGGCGACCAAGGAGCTGTCGGTGTTCCGGCTCATCTCCATCCACAACCTCACCTACACCTTGGATTTGATGGCCGACACTCGGGCAGCCATCGTCGCCGGGCGATTCGCCGACCACCACAGTGGGGTAGTGGAGCGACGCCGGCAAGGCAGGGTCGGGTAATCTCGCGCCTCCCCGCCATCAGGAGTCATCGTCACCATGACAGAGTTCGTCGTTCTCGCGCAGGAAGCCACCCCGTCGGGTGGAGGGTCGTCGATCTTCTTGCTGCTCATGTTGGGCGCCTTCGTCGTGCTCTTCATCCTTCCGCAGCGGAAGCGGAAAAAGCAGATCGAATCGCTGCAGGCGGCGCTTTCGATCGGCGACGAGGTGCAGACGATCGGCGGCATCATGGGTCGGGTCGTGGAACTCGACGACGACAGCGTCGTCGTCGAGATCGAGAGCGGTCGGGTGCGGTTCGCCCGGCGGGCGATCGCATCACGGTCCGGCGCCGACGCGTGACCGACGCCCCGAACACACGTACCGCACGGAGGTAGGCTCATGTCGGTGGAGTCGATCCGTTCGCTGATCCGTGAGATCCCCGACTACCCGAATCCGGGTGTGCTGTTCTACGACATCACGCCGGTTCTCGGGGACGGCCCGGCGTTCCGTGAACTCCTCGAGTTGATGATCGAACCGCATCGTGACGCCGGAATCACCAAAGTGGCAGGAATCGAAGCGCGCGGGTTCACCCTCGCGGCCCCGGTCGCCCAGATGCTGGGGGCCGGATTCATCCCGGTTCGCAAGGCAGGAAAGCTCCCCCATGACACCCATGAGGAGTCGTACGAGCTCGAATACGGCATCGACTCGCTGGAAATCCACACCGATGCCGCCGGGCCGGACGACACGGTCCTGGTCGTGGACGACGTGATCGCCACCGGCGGGACGGCGGCCGCCGCGATCAAGCTGCTCACCAACGTCGGGGCGTCCGTCGCCGGGCTCAGCGTCTTCATCGAGTTGACGTTCCTGAACGGACGAGCACGCCTGGGAGACGTGCCGCTCCATGCTCTCCTCCGATACTGAGGCACCGGACCACCGATACGTCTTGGCGGAATACGTCCGCCATCACCCTGGTGCGGACACCGCCACCCTCGAACGGGCCTACGAGATGGCTGCCCGCGCCCACAAGGGCCAGACCCGCAAGTCGGGCGAGCCCTACATCACCCATCCGATAGCCGTGACGGCGATCCTCGCCGAGTTCGGGATGGACGAAGCGACACTCGTGGCGGGATTCCTGCACGACACCGTCGAGGACACCGACATCGGGTTGGAAGACATCGTCGCCGAGTTCGGCCAAGAAGTCGCCTTCCTCATCGACGGTGTGACGAAGCTGGATCGCCTGGAATACGACAGTCCGCAGCAAGCGCAGGCAGCCACCATCCGCAAGATGGTCGTGGCGATGGCTCAGGACGTCCGTGTGCTGATCATCAAGCTATGTGATCGCCTGCACAACATCCGTACGGTGGACGCTCTGAGGAGGGAGAAGCAGGAGCGGGTCGCCCGCGAGACGCTGGACATCTACGCCCCGCTCGCTCACCGGCTCGGCGTCCAGGAGATCAAGCACGAACTGGAGGATCGATGTTTCAAGATCCTCTACCCGGAACGGTTCGCCGAGATCGAGAAGCGGCTGGCCGAACGTGCGCCCGAGCGGAACGTGTTCATCGAGAAGATCGTGCAGGAGCTGGAGGCGATGGTCGCCGACGCCGGGATACCAGCTGAGATCTCGGGGCGTCCCAAACATCACTATTCGATCTACCGCAAGATCGTGGAATCGGGGAGGCCGTTCGAAGAAATCCACGACCTGATCGGAGTCAGGGTCATCGTCGACACCGTGCAGCAGTGTTACGGCGTGCTCGGACTGGTCCACGCCCGGTGGATGCCCGTCTCGGGGCGGTTCAAGGACTACATCGCCATGCCCAAGTTCAACCTCTATCAGTCGTTGCACACCACGGTGATCGGCCCCGACGGCAAGCCGCTCGAAGTCCAGATCCGCACCCATGAGATGCACCGTCTCGCCGAGGCAGGAGTCGCCGCACACTGGCGGTACAAGGAAGGCCGTGAAGCGACCAACCTGGCCTGGGTGGGCGATCTGCAGGGCCTGCAGGGCGAGGACGACCCACAGGAGTTCCTCGACTCGCTGAAGCTCGACCTGTACCAGGACGAGGTGTTCGTGATGACCCCGAACGGGGACGTCAAGACCCTGCCCCGAGGTGCCACCGCGGTGGACTTCGCCTACGCCGTGCACACCGAGGTTGGCCACCGGTGCGTTGGAGCGCGGATCAACGGGCGGCTGATGCCGCTGTCGA
Organism: Acidimicrobiia bacterium; assembly: GCA_046565785.1. Taxonomy (GTDB): domain Bacteria; phylum Actinomycetota; class Acidimicrobiia; order Spongiisociales; family ZC4RG35; genus DATHWB01. Next base: position 3,707 of record JBKHXZ010000170.1, on the reverse strand, counting down.
CCCGAGTGGAGTCGGGTGACATCATCGAAGTGCTGACGTCCAAGTCGAACGATGCCGGCCCGTCACGGGACTGGCTCAAGTTCGTCCGTACGTCACGTGCCCGCTCGAAGATCAAACAGTGGTTCCTCAAGGAGCGCCGGGAGCTGGCCACCGTCGACGGCCGGGAACAGGTCATGACCGCTCTCCGTAAGGAAGGTCTGGGCTTGTCCGCTAACGAGCGGGAGGCGCTGCTGGCCGATGTGGCGGCCGAGTTCGCCAAGCAGGACGTTGCCGCCTTGATGGCGGCGGTCGGTGAGGGCGAGGTCGGGGCCAATGCGGTCGTCCAGCGAGTGGTTCGCGCGGTCCGCCCGGAGACCGACGACGAGGATCTGCTCGCCCCCGTGCGCCCACGCAAGTACTCCTCTGCGGGACCCGGAATCATCGTCGAGGGCCAGGACGACATGATGGTTCGCATCGCCCGCTGTTGTGCGCCGGTCCCTGGCGACAACATCGTCGGATATGTGACGGTGGGACGCGGCGTGTCGGTCCATCGTGACGACTGCACCAACCTCGAGTCGATGGTCGGCGAGCGGCGGGAGCGGATGGTCGATGTCGCCTGGAGCGCCGACCGCATCGGAACGTTCGCCATCTGGGTGCAGGTCGAGGCCCTCGACCGCACCAAGCTGTTGCGTGATGTCACGGAGGTGATCTCCGACCTCGGAGGCAACATCACGGCTTCGTCGTCGATCACCGGTCGGGACCGGGTCGCCATCCTGCGCTACGAAGTGGAACTGTCCGACCCGGGCCAAGTGGACAAGCTGATCGCCGACCTGCGGGGTGTCGACGGAGTGTTCGCCGCCTTCCGACTGGTGAGCGAGCCGTCGGACTGAGATCTCGTCCGAATTCGGGGTTCCCGCTTCAGTGTTCGCCGTTTGCAGCCGATGTGACTCCCAGACGTACTCAGGGGGTTGTTGTCGGTGTTTCGGAGATTGCGTTTGCCCGGCAAGCTGGTGCTTGCCGCTGTTCCGCTGATCTTGGCGTTGAGCGGAGTGTCCGCGTTGGTCGTGCAGTCGGGCTTCGCCCGAGCGAACTCCGAACGTCATGCCGCCCAGCTGGCGGTGGTGATGGACGAACTGCGGGTATCGCTCGACACGCTCGCCGCCGAGGCGGCGGGTGCTGATCCGGCAGTCACCGACGCGGCCGTCGCGGAGATACGAAAGGCGATCGCCGGGGCGGATGCCGAGCCACTTGTACGTCAGCTCGACGCGGCGCTGCGCCGACTTGATTCCGTGCGGGCCGTCCAAGACGTGGCAGGCTACGACCAGGTCGCTGCCGACCTGTTGGCCGTGGGATCGTTGGTGCCCGCGGAGGTCGCCAACGAAGACTCGGCGCGTGCCTTGGCGGGCCTCCACGCCATCGGCCGAGCCCGACAGGTTGCACGTCAGCAGGAACGTGTGATCGTTGCCAACGCCCCGCTGAGCGACGCCGACCGCACCACGCTCGAGCGAGTCCGGGCCCTGCAGGTGGATTTCACGGGCTGGGTCGATCTCTTCCATACGGTGGCCTCCGCCGAGGCCCGCACCATCTTCGCCCAGTCCGGTGCTCCGGTCGCCATCGGCAGTGTCTCCACCCAGGTGAATCGCCTGCTGGAAGGTTCCGATGTTGCGTCTGGTATCTCTGCATCCGACTGGGAGATGCTCTTGGACGACCGGTCCGGGTCGCTGGATGTCTTCGAACAGCGCCTGCTGGAAACGGTTCAGACCGATGCCGCCGATGCCGCGGATCGGGCCCTGACCGAGGCGTGGACGGTGGTGGCCGTCGCGGCGGCAGCGCTCGTGCTGGCGGCGGTGCTGACTGCCCTCATCTCCCGTTCGATCGTTCGGCGGGTGCGTTCGGTGACCGACCGCGCCCAGCATGTGGCCCAGGAGCAACTCCCCGCCCTGGTGGAGGCGCTCCGGGATCCGGGCGAGGACAGCGCACTCCCGACGATGCCACCCATCCGGGACCGTGGCGCCGACGAGATCGGCGACCTGGCTCGTTCGTTCTCGGCCATGCAGTCCACCCTCGAACACGTCGCCGCCCAACAGGTGGAGACGTTGCGCAAGGGGGTCGCCGAGATGTTCGTCACCCTCGCCCGCCGGAACCGGAGTCTGATCGATCGGCAACTGGCGGTCTTGGACGAGCTGGAGTCGGATGAGGAAGATCCGGCGGCACTCGCCGACTTCTATCGCCTCGATCACATGGCGACCCGTATGCGGCGCAACGCAGAGAGTCTGCTGGTATTGGCCGGCAGTGAGCCCCCTCGCACATGGCGCCAGCCGATGGGTATCGACGATGTCGTGCGTGCTGCCATCGGTGAGATCGAGGACTATCGCCGGGTCGATGTCCTCACCTTGGAACAGGTACGTCTGAAGGGCAGCGTCGTCGCCGACCTCTCACATCTCTTGTCGGAGCTGCTCGAGAACGCCGCTCAATTCTCCCCTCCGCAGACCCGGGTGCGAGTGTCCGGACACTTCCACGAGCGGGGCTATCTGTTGACGGTCGCCGACCGGGGGGTGGGACTCACCCAGACTCGCCTCCAGGAACTGAACCAGTTGCTGGAGCGGCCACCGGTGATCGGTCTGGCACTGGAACCGACCCTGGGGCTGTACGTGGTGGCGATGCTCGCCAAGCGGCACGGCATCGGGGTGCGCCTGGTGCCTGGTGCACCGGGGGTCTCGGCGAAACTCCTGATTCCTGCGACGCTCTACGAGGTGCCGACCGAACCGGAAGTACCGCCGGTGAGCGAAGAACCCGCTCCTCCACTTCGGCGTCGCGAGGCTCTGGCTGTCTCGCCGTCGCTTCCCTCGCCGGCACCGGCCGCAGCCGACGCCAAGACCGAACCCGCGGCGATTCCCGTGTCCCGCTGGGCACCCCCCAGCCGCGTGATCGACGGCGCGCCGCAGGCCAATCCCGCTCCGCCGGCTGCGGCTCCTGAGCGGACGCCGCTGGAGGCTCGTCTGCCGGCGTCGACCCCGGCACCCCGTTCCCAACCGATAGCGACTTCCCCCCAGCCCGCACCATCTGTCATCGAACCCCCGGCACCTGCATCCGAACCGGCGGTACGGACACCGCAACCAGAGGTGACCTCGGTGAACGGATTGCCGGTGAGGCGTCCCGGTATGTCGTTTTCCTCCGACCCCACATCAGAGCGCCCGGTGACCCACGCACCACCTTCGGCCGAGTCGATCCGGTCTCGTCTGGGCGCATTCCAGACTGGACTCGAAGCTGCCAGGCGCGCTGCGTCCGACGAAGGAGATTCAGAATGACCAACGGCGCGGAGAGTCTCAACTGGCTGATCGTCCGGTTCGTCGAGCAGGTGCCGGCGGTACGGGAGGCTGTCGTCGTCTCGTCCGACGGACTGGCGCTGGCGGTGTCGTCCGGCGTCGAGCGGGAGTCCGCCGAGCGGCTTTCGGCGGTGGCCTCGGGCCTCATCGGCTTGGCATACGGCTCTGCTGGTCGTTTCGGTGCGGGTGCGGTGACGAACGTGATCATCGAAATGGAACGCGGGTGGTTGTTCGTCACCGGCATCAGGGATGGCTCGCTGCTCTGCGTCGTGACGTCCCGGGAGGCCGACATCGGCATGATCGGATACGAGATGGCACTCTTCTCCGAGCGGGCGGGCGACGTACTCACCCCAGAGGTGCGGGACGAGTTGAAAGCCTAGCTGCTCGGGAGCCGGTGAGACG
>JBKHXZ010000169.1:0-8595 GCA_046565785.1 Acidimicrobiia bacterium | reverse complement strand
CCGGGGCCGACCGTCGCTCGCAGTGTCCGTCGCATGTCAGGGAGATCCCCCCTCATCGACGAGATCCGTCGGCGAGCTCGGACCAGCGCCGGGTTCCAGATCATCTGGGCGATCATCGACTTGACCTGCCGTTCCTCGTCGGCGGTGAGCAACGAGAAGTCCTTGTGCGCCAGACGCTCCACCGAGCTCGCCCCACGGGACACCGCCAGATCCTCGGAGTCCCCTTCGCCCGCACCCTCGGCTCCCGTGCGGTCGATCGACCAATTACGGGGAGGACGCGACTCGATGAACGAGACCCCAGGGCCCCCTTCCTCACGGAAAAAACGCACGAACACCCGATCGAAGATGGGGATCTGATCACGGGAAGTGATCGTCAGCCCCCGGAAGGCCCAGTACACGTCTTCACCCGACGCCGCCCCCACATGGTCGATAGCCGAAACCAAGTCACGGGTGATGGTGGGAGGCACCGGGATCCCCTCGTCTCGCAGCGCCCGGCCGAACTCCACGAGCTTGACGGCCGGTCCACTCACGATGGGCACCCGGCGGGCACATCGCCGAACTCCCGGCCACCGCGCGTGGCAGCCAATCGGTTCACACAGGTCATCCGGTCCGGGTCGACAGGGTCGGCATGCCATTCGAAATGCATCGGGTCGGGAACCGTCCAGCCCGCCCCCCAAGCGAACCCCCATCTTCGCCACACCTCGCCGAACGCCTCGGACAGTGACGGTTCGGAACCGAAGCCGTTGGTGGTCGGGTTGAAGTCGATAGCGATTCCCCAGGAGTGCCGTGACAGGGCGAAGCCACGGTCGAGGTCGCCGCCTCGGGCCAGGCGAGCGTTGTAGCAACCACCAGCAGCTTGGAAGTCCGACGCATCGATCTCGTCGACCAGCCCTTTCGCGGAGAGTTCCGCGAGCGCACCTTCGACATAGGGGAGGATTTCCCGATGACAACGGAACTGGCCGAGCAGAGGATGGGTGACGGTGACGATGTTGGCCTCGTACCAGTCATCGTCGGTTTCGATCCGGTCCGTTCCGGTCTCGCGGAACGCAAACTCGCCGAATCGCTGTTTCACCTGCACCATCGGCAGAACCCAATCCTGGAACGGTGGCCGCTCGCTCCCCGGACCGTAGACCCGGATAGGGGCGTCTCCCAGCACACTCTGCGCGAGGAGTTCGACCACTGTGGTGTTCACTCCCCACAACACCGCCCGCGCCGGACGATCGATACCCATGGCTGCGGCCAACTCGTCGCTGAAGGCCAACTCGTTCCAGGCAAGGCTCTCGTCCGGCAGGATGGCGGCGATCGGAACCTGGTGGACGCTCCCGTCCCATCCTTCGAGAATGACGACATCCCCGGGGAGGGCACCGCGCATTTCGGCCGTCGTCGACGACATGACCACGCCGTGGTCGAGGGCGGTGCCCATCGTCTCCCCGATGAGTGGAAGGGACGTTGCAGGATCGACAGCCACAAACGTCATCGGAACCGCGAACCCGTCCTCGAAGACCTGCGCGGCTCGATCACCACGGACCACCGACCGCATCCGGATGGTTCCGGACTGCATGACGGTCGGCTGCACGCCCAGCACCTGGCCGATGGTGTCGACCGCCGTCCGGGTGCGTTGAGACAAACCACCTGATTCGAACAGCGTCACCTCGCCCAGGTCGTTCTCCCAGGCGGAGGCCGGCGACGGGAAACCAACCAGGAACGCTGCGGCCGTCGCCGACAGCACGAGGATCAGCCGGCTGCGAACTTCTCCGTCCCCTCTCGAGTCACCAGCTCGACGTCCTCGCGGTACTTCAGCACGACGCCCAGCGTGTCGTCGATCGCCGCCTTGTCGAGTTGGTGAGCCCCGAGCACTCGCAGTGCCCGAGCCCAGTCGAGTGTCTCCGCCACACCTGGCGGCTTGAACAGGTCGAGAGCTCGCAGGTCCTGCATGGCGGCGGCCAGTTGGCGGGCGAGCCGCTCGTCGATCTCCGGCACCCGGGTCATGACGATCTCGACCTCCCGATCCAGATCCGGGTAGTCGACCCAGTGATAGATACACCGCCGTTTCAAGGCGTCATGGATCTCCCTGGTGCGGTTGGACGTCAGGATGACGACCGGCGGCTCCGCGGCGCGGATCGTCCCGATCTCGGGAACTGTCACCTGGAAGTCGGAAAGGATCTCCAACAGGTACGCCTCGAACTCCTCGTCGGCACGATCCAACTCGTCGATCAGCAGCACCGGACGCCCCGGCGTTTCGACCGCCTGCAGCAGCGGGCGGGCCACCAGGAACTCCCGGCTCATGATGTCCGACACGTCGGCGTGCGATCCTTCGCCACGCGCTTCGACCAGCCGAATCGCCAACATCTGGCGTGCGTAGTCCCACTCGTAGACGTCATGGTTGACATCGAGTCCCTCGTAGCACTGCAGCCGGATCAGGGGAGTTCCCAACATCGACGCCAGCACCTTGGCGACCTCCGTCTTTCCGACCCCGGCCTCACCTTCCAAGAACAACGGACGGCCGAGCTGCAATGCGAGATGCACCGACACGGCCAGGCTGCGATCGGCGATGTAATCGGCCTCGGCGAACGCGGTGACGACCTCTTCGACGGAGGAGGGAAGCATCCCGCCACGATACCGGTCGACCACCGAAATCCCCTACCCGGTAGGCTTTCGCCGGTGTTCGGACAGCCTGAGGTGCCTACCGTCGACGTCGACGAAGCCGCCGCTCGTATCGAAGCGGGCGCCCTGTTGGTCGACGTGCGTGAACAGGCGGAGTGGGACGAGGCGCGGATTCCGGGCGCCGTCCACCGGCCCATCACCATGATCAACGAGTGGTATGCCGATCTTCCCGCCGACCGTGACATCGTCTTCCAATGTCACAGTGGCGGACGATCGGCCCAGGTGGTGCATGCGCTGACGACCCAGGCGGGGATGACGAATGTGTGGAATCTCGCCGGGGGCATCGTGGCCTGGGCCAACGCCGGGCAGCCGGTCGACTACGGCGGTCACGATGGGTGACCCTGCCTGCTTTCTCGACTCGACCTGTCTGAGTTGCGGCCGCTTCCTCGACTCGACCGAGCTCGACGATTCCACCACCTGCCCTCACTGCGGGGCCGACCTGGACTCATCGTCGCCGAAGAGAGTACGCGGGTAGCCGCGACTGGCAGAGGGACGCAGTCCGCGAAACAGGTGAACCAACGAGCTCGCTCCGCTCGCGGTGCCCCCCTGGCCCGCCACAGGCGGGCCTGTCCCCCCCATCGCTTCGCTCCGGGGGGACAAAGGGAGGGGAACACATCCTCAACACTCTCTCCCCCCAGCGCAGCGAGACAGAGGGGGGGAGCCATCCGCGAGAAGAGTGAACCAACGAGCTCGCTACGCTCGCATGGCCCCCCTGGCCCGCCACAGGCGGGCCTGTCCCCCCAACGCTTCGCTGGGGGGACACTGCTCAGGCTTCGGCGATGGCTTGGGTGAGAGCGCGTTTGACCATCACCCGGGCGAGATGGGACTTGTACTCAACCGACCCGTACAGGTCTTCCAGCACGGTGATCCCCTCGACCGCCTTCTCCGCCGCCGCGGCGACGGCGGAGTCACTGCCGTCGGTGCCGATGATCGCCTCCATCACACCGCGGGCCAGCTCGGGCTTGAGACCGACCCCGGTCAGCGCCACACGGGCGTCTGAGATCGAGCCATTGTCCTTCGCAACCCACGCCGAAGCGCCGGCCACTGCGTAGTCGGTGTGACCGCCACGACGGCCCAGCTTGTCGTACGCCGAACCGCCACCCCGCTTGGGGAGACGAATCGAGGTGAGGATCTCGTTCGGCTCCAGCGCCGACGTGAGCGCATCGACGAAGAAGTCCTCGCCGGCGATCTCCCGGGTTCCGTTCGGACCCTGGGCCATCATCACGCCGCCGAGCGCCAACACCGCCGAAGGTTGGTCGGCGGCGATGTCGGCATGCGCCACCGCCCCGCAGGTCGTGCCTCGTGCCCGCACCTGGCGGTCACCAGTCCAGGCGGCAGCCGTCCTCAGTGCGGTCGGAACCGCTGAGCTGGCCGTCTTCTCGTGGGTGACGAGGGCGCCGATCGTGATCGCATCCCCGTCGTCGGTGATGTCACCGAGCCCGGCAACCCGGCCGATGTCGACCACCACGTCGGGTGACAACAGCCGCAGTTTCATCATGGGGATGAGCGACATCCCGCCCGACATCACCTTGGCGAAGTCGGCATTCCCCAGCTCTCTGACCGCCTCGTCGATCGAGGAGGCGGCGACATAGTCGAATGCCCGTGGATACATCGTTACCTCCTCTCAGTTCTGGGCGCTCTTGATTGCCTGCCACACCCGTTTCGGTCGGAGTGGCATGTCGACGTGTCTCACTCCGAGATGAGCCAGAGCGTCGACCACGGCGTTGACCACGGTCTGGGCCGACCCGATGGTTCCGGCCTCGCCGATGCCCTTGACACCCAGCGGGTTGACATCCGTCGGAGTGACTGTCCGATGCAGCTCGTATCGGGGGACATCCCCGGCCGTCGGCATCGGGTAGTCGATGAGACCTGCGGTGAGCAGGTTTCCTTCACCGTCGTAGATGGCGTCTTCGAACAATGCCTGTCCGATCCCTTGGGCGAGGCCCCCGTGGATCTGCCCGTCGACGATCATCGGGTTGATGACATTGCCACAGTCGTCGACGCTGACCCAGCGACGAAGCTGCACATCACCGGTGTCCTCGTCGACGGTCACCAGACATGCCATGGTCCCGAACGGCCAGGTGGCGTTGGCCGGGCTGAAGATGGCATGGGCTTCCATCCCTCCTTCCAGCCCTTCCGGGAGCAGGTGAGGCTGATATGCCACTTTGGCGATCTCCGCCCACGACACCGATTTGTCCGGAGAACCGGCGACGTGAGCGGCTCCATCCTCGAAGCGGATGTCCTCTTCTGAGGCCTCCAAGAGATGAGCGGCGATCTTTGCCGCCTTCGCTGCCACCTTGCCGGCGGCCTCGTACGCGGCTGCGCCGTCGACTGCCGCCGACCGGGATCCGAAGGTCCCGATGGTGATCGGCGCTTCTTTCGTGTCCCCGTAAGTGACGCGAATCTTGTCGAACTCGATTCCGGTCTGCTGGGAGACGATCTGGGCCCAGGTGGTCTGATGTCCCTGACCGGACGGACCGGTGCCGATGATGACGTTGGCGGTCCCGTCCGGGTTCACCCGCACGAGCCCCGACCCGTTGAACGCCGAAGGAACGCCGTATTCGGCCCACGAAAAACCGAGGTCGACGAGCCCGGACGGACCGAAGCCGCACACCTCGACATACGTGGAGAGTCCGAGACCGGCCAGCTTGCCCTCGCTTCGCAACCGATCACGTTCGGCTTTCATCTCGGCGTATTCGGGCAGATCCAGCATGGTCTGCAGATTGGTGGTGTAGTCCCCGGTGTCGATCGCGAAACCCACCGGCGAGACCGCTGCCGGGAACGCTTCAGCGGGAATGAAGTTCTTCATCCGCACGTCAGCCGAATCCATGCCGATCTCGCGGGCGTACGCGTCGACGATTCGCTCGATGTAGTAGATCGCCTCCGGCCGACCGGCGCCCCGATACGCATAGGTAGTTTGGGTGTGCGTCGTCACGCAGTCGAGCTTCATCCGGGTGGGGAACTTGTACTGACCGGAACCGACGAAGACCCCGAGGAACGGGATGGCCACGGTGAAGTTCTGGGAGTACGCCCCCATGTCACAGATGGCGTCGAGTTCGTATGCCAGGACTTCGCCGTCGCGGGTACCGGTGATGGTGGCCGTCCCGATCCATCCGCGACCCTGGATGGTGGACACGGCCGCCTCCCTCCGGGTCTCGGTGTACTTGACCGGCTTGCCGAGCTGCTTCGACGCCCAGGGAACCAGGATCTCATCCGGGTAGACGTTCAGTTTCGCTCCGAACCCGCCCCCGACTTCCGGAGCGATGGCATGGATCTGGTTGTACGGGATTCCCAGCACCTTGCCGACCGCACCGGCCACCGCCGAGATCATCTGCGACGACGACCAGAGCGTCATCTCCCCGTAACCACTGTTCCATTCGGCGACCACCGAACGGGGTTCGATGGCGGTGGGAAGCAGACGCTGGTTGTTCATCTCCAGCGACACCGTGACGGTGTCCTCTCGTGCCTTGGCTGCAGCGATGTCTTCGGCGAGCTTGGCCTGCGTCTCCTCGTCCGCGCCGAATGGAGTCGTCCAGGTGATGAGAACGTTCGAGTCGAGCGAGTCGTGGACCTTGGCCCGGTTCGACAGAGCATCCTTCAGGTCGATCACCGGCTGGAGAACGTCGTAATCGACGAACACCGCGTCGGCGGCATCTTGAGCCTGGGCTCGAGTGGACGCCACCACCATCGCCACCGCCTCACCCATGTGTTTGACTACCCCGTCGGCGAGGAGTGGGCGGACCTGACCGACGGGAACCTGGGCAGGCAGCGGTCCGAGATGCCGCACGTCCTCGGCCGTGTACACGGCCTTGACCCCCGGCATCGAACGGGCGTCATCGGCATCGATCGACGTGATGCGGGCGTGTGCGTATGGGCTGCGCACGAAAGCGGCGTGGAGCATCCCTGGCCGTTTGACGTCGTCCACGTACAGCCCTTTGCCCGTGACGAGTGCCGGATCTTCGCGACGGCGAACGACGCCGCCCAGTGCACTGGTCGTGCTCATGCGGTCACCTCCCATTCCGCCGGGGCGGGCGTCTCGCCCCGCATCTTGGCGGCGGCATACTCGATCGCCTTGACGATGTTGTGATACCCGGTGCAACGGCAGAGATTGCCTTCGATCCCATGCCGGATCTCTTCTTCGCTGGGGTTGTCGTTCTCAGCCAGGAGGCCGGCCGCAGACATGATCATTCCCGGTGTGCAATACCCGCACTGCAAGCCGTGACGCTCCCAGAACCCTTCTTGGATCGGATGCATCTGCTCACCGTCGGCCAGACCTTCGATGGTGGTTATCTGCGCCCCTTCGGCCTGGACTGCGAGCATCGTGCACGACTTCACCGATTTTCCGTCGACCAGCACCGTGCAAGCACCGCAGTACGACGTCTCGCATCCAACGTGGGTGCCGGTGAGGTTCAGATTCTCACGAATGAAGTGGACGAGGAGGGTCCTCGGTTCGACGTCCTCCGAAACCGCCTCTCCGTTCACGGTCATGGAAACCTGCAAGACAACCCTCCTTCGGACGACTGATTTCGAAACTAATCGTCCCCGAAAGCAAGGGGTGGCAGAGACGCGACTTTTCCACAGGCCTCGTCGACCGAACGAGCCATGACATGCACCTGCATATCGGTGCATACTTCGGGTGTGGTGGACCGATCGGACGCGGATCTCCTTGCGGCCGCTGCGAACGGTGACGGGGAAGCGTATGGGGCTTTCTTCCGTCGACATTCGCGTGCGGTGACGGCGTATGCCGTTCGCCGCTGTGACAGCCCCGACGATGTCGCCGACCTCGTCTCCGACACCTTCATGATCGCCCTCCAAGCCGCCAACCGTTACATCCCCGAGACCGACACCGCGCTGCCCTGGCTGTACGGAATCGCTCGACGTGTCCTCGCCCGACAACGGCGTCGCAAGGCGGGGTTCGCCCGACTCCTCGTCAAGAGCACCCACAGTGAAGTGCGTTTCCAGGGGATGGAAGAGGAGGCGATCGCCGAGGCGATCGACGCAACCCGCACCGCCCCGGCGCTGGCCGAAGCGCTCGGCAAGCTGTCGAAGGGCGAACGGGACGTCCTAGAACTGGTTGCGTTCGAAGGCCTCACCCCGAGCGAGGCGGCGATCGTGCTGGAGCTCACCCCGAATGCCGCCCGCTTGAAGCTGAGCCGAGCACGACGGCACATGCGCGGAATCCTCGAACCCGAACCGGGGAGCATCGCCACCGAACCGGGGGCCGGCCATGCGTTTTGACGCGCCGAGCACCCCCGAGTTCGCCGCCGAACTCGAATCGATCCTCGTCCGCGAAGCCGCGCGCCGTCACCGGCAACGCCGCCCCTTCGCACCTGCCGCACTCAGACGACTGCGGGCAGTTTCCAACGGAGCCGGTCACCTCGGTGCGGCCGTAGCCCTCTCGGCCACACTGCTGCTCCTGTCGCCGGGAACCCTCGAGCGTGAGTTGCAGTTGCCGCCGATCTCCCAGCCGCCTGCCGCCGGCTACCTCGCCCAGTACGCGGCTCGCCCCGGGTCTGCCACTGCCACGATCACCATGGCGCGGGAAGCAGGGTTCGAGGTCGAGGTGATCACCACCTTCGTCGCCGACCGGGCAGCGCATGGCACGGTGGTGGAGATGAGGCACCTGGCGGCACCGATCGAACAGATCCCTGTCAACGAGCCCGCCCGCGGACCGCTCCTCATCATCATCGGCCTCACCATCGGCGACACCACCGGCGCGACGGCGGAATAGCGGCTCGCACGGCGGCGGACCGACAGGTTCTCTCCCCCCAGGGCGAAGCCCGTTGGGGGGAGACAGCCGAGCCGCCTACTCGCTTCGCTCGCTCCCCCCTCGGCCAGCCCAAAGCGGCCGGCCGATCCCCCCAGCTGGGGGGAGAAAACGGCAGAGGGGGGAGGTCCGCGAACCAGGTGAACCAACAGCACAACTGTGCA
>JBKHXZ010000168.1:0-20679 GCA_046565785.1 Acidimicrobiia bacterium | reverse complement strand
CTGAGAATCCCTGCCGATCAGGAGGCCCTGAAGCGCAACTCCAGGTGGAAGCTCAAGTCCAGGAACAACGTCCAGTCGTCGTCGCGCGCTCAGACCGTCAATGAACACAGCCACGCCTCACACTGACCCGTCGGCGATCCCTGTCCGGTTCTCTTCGTTTCTGACCTGGCACTCGACTCAGTATCCCCGGTCTTCGACACGTTTGCTGGTTCTGATTGCACCATCCGAGCACGCACAGACTGTGGGTGTCAACGACACCCACTCTGGAGCAGGCGATGACGCCCCTCTCCAATCGACTTAGTCCCGTCTTAGTAGGGCCTCCGGGCCGACCGATGGCACAATCGGTCCGCGTACTTCCACGGAACCTTTCACCGAGGTCTTCACGGGAGTCCCGCCCACGTAGCTCAGGGGATAGAGCAACCGCCTCCTAAGCGGTAGGTCACAGGTTCGAATCCTGTCGTGGGCGCTCAACCCTGCTGTTGGGCCAGTCGCTGGCCGGCAACCGACGCACTCAACGACCATGCCTCCGTCTCGCCCCTCACCGCCTGAACGAAGGCATCGCCCGGCACGCTTATTGCCGTCGTTGGTGTGATCGCCGTCACGGTTGCCGTCCGCGGCACGTCGTGCAGGGCGGCGATCTCGCCGACGATGTCACCGCCCTCCAGCTCGGCGAGGGGACTTCCCCCCTTGGTGACCGACACCGTTCCACCCAGAAGAACGAGCACGAACCGGCTCAGTTCCCCCTCGGTGATGGCCGTGGCGCCTGGTTCGAACCTGACGATCCGACTTCGACGCGCCAGAGCCTCCAGTGCCGAAGGTCCCAACAAGGAGAAGATCCCGGCCCGTCCGAAGGCGTCGATCACGTCACTCGGGACATCGGCCTCGCGATCTGCCCGGGCTAACAGTCGATACCCCACCACCACAGCGAGGGGCACAAGCGCCCCGAAGATCACGAAGCCCGACCGGGTCCCGAAAGCCGCGATGACCGCCGACGCCAGGAGGGATCCACCGGCCAGACCGATCAGGCTCACCCCCTCCAGTACGCCGAACACCCGCGACATCGCATCAGGGGCCACCAGCCGCTGCAACATGGTTCGCACACCGATGTCGATCAGGCTCAGCCCGGCCCCGGCAGCGAACAGCAGCATCAGCCACCATCCGGGTTCAAACCCGAGCACGATCAACGCCAGCCCGCGGATCGCCGCCCCGATGACGAGGACCGGGCCGAGTCGCCGACCCACCACCGAGAACGCCATCAGTCCGCCCGCCAACCCGCCCAACCCGATCAGCGACACCACCAGACCGGCGCCGGACTCGCCCAGGCCGAGCACCTCGATGGCGAGCACGACGGTCAGCACGTCCAGTCCCCCGGCGACCAGCTGGGACACCCCGCTGAGGAACAAGACATACCGCTGGACGGGGAGACGGCGCAACATCCGGAACGCCGCCCCAAGGCCCTCCTCCACCTCCCCCATCGCTCCGCCCGCCCTCGCCACCCGACCGACGGTCGACACCAGCAGACCGGCGAGTCCAGCAACGACGCCGAAAATGAAGAAGACCATGCTGGGATCGCTCACGGTCAAAAGCAGAGCCGCCGCGGCCGGGCCAATGAACGTTCCCGCCGCTTCGAAGGTCGATGAAACGACATTGGCGGCCAACGCGTCAGCCGGCTCGTCGGCCAGGTCGGGAATCAGCGAGGCGGTGACCGGTCTCACCACACTGAACGTCGCTGCCGCCCACGACGCCAACAACAGTGGAACCACCACCCCGGAGCCGAAACCGAAAGCCATGCCGGTCGCGACCAACGCCACCCCCATCCCCAAGAAGGTGAACCCAAGGGCCGTGCTCCGCGACATCCGATCGCCGAAACTGGCCACATACGGGGCGATCACCGCCGAAATGATCAGCTGCACGGCAGCCACGACCCCCACGAACGTCGCCCCCCGGGTCTCGTGAGCCCACACCAGCACCGCCACCCACGAACCCCATTCGGCAGTCCCCGACAAGAAGAACGCCCCCAACAGCCGACGCAGCCGCCGGTTGCGGGCGACGCGACGGAAGGCAGCCAAGGAAGAACGCAAAGTGGCGGGAGCATACCGACCGGCAGGCCCGCCGACGGGGTGAACCCCTAACCTTCGTTCTCCACATGGCCGAACCGTTCTACGAGCCCCTCAGCTATCTCGACTCCTCGTTCCTGGCGCTCGAGACCCGCACCACCCACATGCACGTCGCCGGGGTGGCGATCTTCGAGGCCGGGCCGTTGCGCGACTCCGAAGGCGGCATCGACATCGCCCGCATCCGGGCACACATCGGTTCCAAACTGCAGTACATCCCCCGCTACCGCCAGCGGCTCGGCTACGTCCCCTACAACCGGTCACCGGTGTGGATCGACGACGAGACGTTCAACTTCGACTACCACGTGCGCCACACGTCCCTCCCCCGTCCTGGGACCGACACGCAACTTCGCAGCCTGGCCGGACGGATCGTCTCCCAACAGCTCGACCGGTCCAAACCGCTGTGGGAGCTGTGGGTGGTGGAAGGGCTGGAAGGCGACCGGTTCGCCATCGTCGCCAAGATCCACCACTGCATGATCGACGGCATCTCCGGGGTCGACCTCACCACCATCCTCCTCAACATCGTCCCCACCGCCGAGATCGAAGACACCCCGGAGTGGCATCCCCGTCCGGCCCCCAACGGCACCCAACTGGCAGTCGCCGAGATCGCTCGCACCGCTCGGCGCACACTCGACCAGTTGGGGTCGGCCACCGACATGGTCAAAGAAGGCCGGGAACTCGTCGACATGGTGTTGCACCGGCTGTCGGCGGTGAAGAACTCACTGGGGGCGGGTTGGCTCAGCCCGGCTGCCCGCACCCCTCTCAACCCAGAGATCGGACCCAACCGACGATTCGACTGGACCGAGATCCCCCTCGACGAGGTGAAAGCCGTCAAGAACGCCCTCGGCGGCACCCTCAACGACGTGGTGCTGGCCACCGTGGCCGGGGCGATCCGGCACTTCCTGGAGGTCGAACGGAGTTTCTCCACTGCCGGAATCGAATTCCGGGTGATGGCCCCGGTCTCGGTACGCAAACCGGACCAGCGCGGTCAGTTGGGAAATCAGGTTGCGATGTGGCTGGTCAACCTGCCCGTCTCCGAGCCCGACCCCGTGAAGCGGCTACAGCTGATCGCCGCCGAGACCAAAGCGCTGAAACGGGAGAACCACGCCCTCGGCGCATCCACTCTGGTCGAGCTGTCGAGAGGCACCCCCCTTCCCCTGCTGTCGCTCGCCAACCGGCTGGTGGGATCGGCGGTGCGTCCGTTCAACATGACGGTCACCAACGTCCCCGGTCCGCAGTTCCCCATGTACCTACTCGAATCGAAGATGCTGGCCAACTATCCGATCGTCCCCCTCTGGCAACAACACGGAGTGGGCATCGCCTTGTTCTCCTACGACGGGCGGCTGCTGTGGGGCATCCACGCCGACTACGACGCCCTCCCCGACTCCGACGACTTCATCGCCTCGATCCATCACAGCTTCGACCTGCTGAAGAACGCCGCAGCCGCGCGGGACCGCTGATCAGCCACCAGGCGGTCACCGCTCCTGACCGCTAGTCATCGACGAACACTTGGGCTGGCCAATGACTGTCGTCTCCGTCGAACACGACCACGAACGCCACCCCCTCTGCTGTGGACGCTGGCAGCTGGAAGCGACCATCGGGTCCGGTCGTCGCCTGTCCCAAGTCGACATGTCCAGGCTGCAACGGAATGGTGAGCCGCTGCACCTCACCGGATGTGTCATGGAAGATGATGTGGAAGTACCCGGCACCCTGTGACCCGGGAGACACTCGGGCAAGAAAGACGAGTTCGAACTCGGTACCGGGGGTCACCTCGAAGAGCCCAGAGTTGAGGCCTGCGTCCAGGCCTGGCATGGCGGACACCCGCAAGGCTTGTCCGGAGCCGTCTTGGCCGGCACCCAGCTCGTAGAGGGCACTCCCCCATGCCCCCCACGCCTCCCACCCTCTGGCGAAACTTCCATTCGGGACCAGGCTGTCCGGCGATCCGTCTTCGGTGTAACGGACCTCTTCCAGCAGCAGCTCGACGGTACCGGAGCATTCGCATTCGGTGTTGATCCGATAGCCGACATTCCCAGCAACCACCCCTTCCGGCACGGTGCCCTTCAGGAAGTATTCGGCCATGACACCTGGTCCGGATGTCGCCACCGCGCCAACCAGCACCGTCGCTCGGGTCACCGGCTCGCCTTCGGATGTCGACAGGGACCCGGTGATCACGCCTTCGTCGAAGCTGGCATCCAGTGCGGTCCGTTCGCGCAGGTACCTGAGGACCAAGTTGGTGAACGTGCCAGGCTCGGTCTCCGGCAACAGACGGCGCGGATGCGGGTGCCAGGACTGGAAGACCGCATGGTCGGGCCTCCCCCCGTGAATGACCTCGTTTTCGATGATGCGGTCCTCGGCCTTGGCCAGCCACGCGGCGTCACTCGTGTCGTGGGCGTCCCCGAAGTAGATGATCCCGAATTCGATCCCCCGCCCGCGCACGTACTCCTCGATCTGCCGGGCACGTACCGCCCAGTCCGGCACGAGGTAGTTGACATCGAGATGGAAGTAGTCCAGTTCTTCTCCCGTCACCTGCCGATACGCCTCCAGCCATCGGGCGACGGCTTCCACGTCGAGGTTGGCCGTCTCGATGCTCCCGACCTTCACGTCGGGGAAGATGGCGCGTACCGCCTCGATCGTGTTCACGACATCGGTGGCGATCTCGGTGGGAGACATCCGGCATGCCACGTCGAAGAAGGTGGCGGCGTCGAAACCGTGTTCCAGGTCTATCCCGTAGAGGGTTCCCCCAGCTTGGCGGACCCTCTCGGCGATGGCGCGGGCCGGGCCTGCACCGGAGAACCCCTCGACGGTGGCGGCGTTGCATTCGGGGGTTTCAGAGAGGGGTCCGGTCTCGAAGGTGTAGGCGATGTTCCGGCGATGCAAGTCTCCGATCACGGTCCGCACTTGTTCCGGGGTGGCGTAGTGCTCGAGCCAATCGGGATACAGGCGGACGACATGGGTCGCTGCCGCCGCGCTCGTCCACCTGGCGTCCGCCGTGAACAGGTCGTAGAACTCGATTGGCCCTTCGTCTTCCAGACGCTGCTCCCACGACCACGGGTCGAGAGGACCGAACCAGATTTGGGGACGTTCGCTCATGTCCTTGAGTTCGACAGCAGGAAGTAGCGACGTCGGCGAGGAACCCACCGGGGCCTGAGTCGAAGTAGTCCCGATAGGGGCAGGTTCGGTCTGCGTCGGCGTACAGGCGGTCACCACCGTCACGATGAGAAGCGCGAGCGCAGCGGCCCGCAGCCTCCCGCACGGGTGGGCGACCACGGAGGGAACGGAACCACACACCGGCCGGACTGTCATCCGCTTCGAACACCCACATCCCGCGCCGGACATCACCGCATCGTCACCTTCCGATGGTTGTCGTCGTGGTGGTGGGACGCAGGGTGGTCGTGGTCGTCGACGACGTCGTGGTGGTCGGGCGCTCGGTGGTGGTGGTCGTCGGTGCCGTGGTGGTGGTCGTCGGCGCCGTGGTGGTGGTCGGGAGCAGGGTCGTGGTGGTCGTCGGGGCGGTGGTCGTGGTCGGCCGGGAAGTGGTGGTCGTCTCTCGGCCCGTGGTGGATGTCGACTCGTCTGTCGGCTCGGCCTCTCCGAAGTCGACGGTGACGACGATGGCGGCGGGCTCACCCCACGACCCGCCGCCGTTGCCCATCACCTCGAGGAGGTACACCCCGCTACCGGGCGGCTCCCACACGAACTCGACCGTGACGATGGTCCCGGAAAGGTCCTGCTGTTCGGCGACCTGAGACCCGTCCACCAGGAGCCGGGCGGCAGCGACACCGTCGGAGCTGGCCAGGTGGGTGGTGACCGCCACCGGCGAGGAGGTGATGACCTCCCACGCCAGCGGCTGGTCGAACCAGGCCACCGGCCCGTCCACCTGGGCCAGCGCCCAGGAACCGGACGAGACCAGTAGTGCGATCACGGAAAGTCCCGCCAGCTTGCGGCTCATGGGTAGGGGATCTCCCACGGCTCGGTGTGCTTCGTGTCCTGGGGATGTGCCTGGGTGGCGGTCCCGCACCCCGGTGCTCCCACCAATGCGGTCGTCAAGGTGGAGTCCACGCCGTGGAAGAAGATCCAGGTCTGAGGCGTGACGTAGTAGGGCATTTTGGGCAGCTGGGGGTTCTGTCCCGGCGGATACCAGGGGAGGATCTGATCGAGGATCACCGTGGTCGAGATGGTCTCGCCTGGCAGCACTCCCGCAAGGTCGACCGTGATCGTCTTCGGCCCCATCACCGTCGCCGTCGAGACCGGCTCGCCTTCCCGCCACACGCCCTTGAGGTAGTCCTGCCACGAGTAGCTCGTCTTGTCCCCGTACACCAACGCCTGGTAGGTGCAGCTCGGTGGCGGAGGTGGAGCGGTCGGGTCAGCGTTGCGGGTGATCTCCACCTCGAACATCGCCGGCGAGACGGTGCCTGCTGGTTCGGGGATGACCTTGATGGCGGGATGGATCTTGAGGATCGTGGTTTCGGTGTTCACCGCCTGCACGGCGGCCTGCGAGGCAGCGGTTTGGATCTGGTCGAGGAGACCCTCCAGCAGCTCCTTGGCCATTTCGTCGCATTGCGCTTGGAAGACGCTGCAGTCGAGACCCTGATCCTTGGCCCACTGGACGACCAGCTCCGACATTTCACCCTTTCCTGCCTCCACCAGTTCGGCGAACTTGGGCATCGACGGAGGAACGCCGTAGGCGATCAGGGCTGTATTGATGGCGGTCTCGGCGATCGCCTTGCACTGTTTGGCCGCGAAGGCCTCCGCCTCGGTGTCGTTCATCCCGCTGGCCTTGGCCGCCTGTTCGGCGAGGATCACACATCCGCTGAGATGAGCCAGCAGATCGGCCGCCCAGGACTTGATCATGTCCCACACGGCGGCGTACAGATCCCACACGTAGGTGATGAAATTCACCGCATCGACGACGTAGTCCCAGGCGTCCTTCGAGGGTTCCGGAAGGGTGGAAGCGCATACGGTGGCGCCAGGTACCAGGCCCTTGTGCACCTTGATCCCGTTCTCGAAGACGAACGCCGACGTCTCCGCACCCAGGTAATACGACTTCAAGTACTGCGACGAGTTGATCTCCAGCCACAGGGAC
The DNA here is from genome assembly GCA_046565785.1 of Acidimicrobiia bacterium. Taxonomy (GTDB): domain Bacteria; phylum Actinomycetota; class Acidimicrobiia; order Spongiisociales; family ZC4RG35; genus DATHWB01. The sequence goes on along the minus strand of JBKHXZ010000168.1, from coordinate 13,482 downwards.
TTGACGAGTTCCGGGTTGTCGGCCTGCCAATCCTTCGTGTCCCACGGGGCCGGGTTCTTCGCACCGAACGGGTTTTCGAGCACCCGGACACATTTGGAATAGGCGGGGTTGGACAGGTGCGGAGGCGTCATCGAGACAGCCAGTGAGAATGCCGGCGACGGATCCGCGGCTGGGCCCTTGGGTGGCGGCGGAGTGTCCTCGATGTGGATGCTCACCACGTTCGACTCCCCCAGGAGCGCGTTCGCCCCCTGCATCGGGACAACACGGACGTAGAGAACCGACGGTTTCGGACCGCCGAGCAGTTGGGGAGCGGCCATCGAATACGAGGACACGGGACTCCCACCGAGACCGGCAAGATTCAGGGCGACCTCGAACTTGAGGGTCTCCCATCCTCCCTCGACCACGGTCGGGGTAGAGATCAGATCGGCAATCGGGACTTCGAAATCGGTGTGGCCCGCCGCCGGCCACGCCACCTGCTGGACGTGGATCAAGCCCGGGAACGACGTGGACGGACCGGATGGAGGGGGGGCGACCGCCACCTGGACGAGCCCGTGTGACGCCGCACCACCGATCGGCTTCCAGCGGAAGGTCTCCGAATAGCCCCCGAAAGGAGCGTTCGTACACGAATCGGGCAAGGTGGCGATCGGTGGTGCGCCGCTGGTGGAGGTCGTGGACTGACCGCCGACGACCGAGACCGACGGGCCGGTCGAGGGCGGCTCCACCGCCTGCTGCGGTGGATAGGTGCAGATGGTGCAGTCCCGAACGAGGATCGGACCTCCCCCGCCCGCCTTCTCGCCCAAGTACCAGTCCAGGTCCGAATCGGGGATGAGAAGTCCTCCGGCGGCCGCCACACCGTCGCCTGCCCCCGCCGGAGCCGTTTCAGGCTTGTCCTCAGCCCAGACACCGGTACCCAGGGCCTTCAGTCCCCCACCCACCCATCCCCACGCCTCGAAGATCAGCTGCGTGCCTGGGGCCGGGGGAGACAGGAGGGCACTGAAGTCGAAAGCCCCGGTCGGGTCCGGTGTCACGAACGTCTGGTCTTCGGTAGGAACCCGCTCCCAGGTGGATCCGTCGTCGCGGCTCGCATACAGGTATGCGCGGTCGGCCCCCCACGGGTTGGACAGCACGCCGTTGACCAGGTGCAAACCACCGGTCACCCCTCCGACACACGGGTTGGGGGGAAGCACCAGCTCCGGGGGCCCGGGCAGCGCCGTCGCCGAGTCGAACACGTCCGCGTACACCATGACCGGTGACGAGCCGATGGCGAAGGAAGTGGAGCCACCGGTTGGGGGGAGCAGGGCGATCGGAACGAATCCGCCGGTACCGAAGGACGCTCCGTATAGCGCCATCCCGGATGCGCCCTGCACGGCAGGAAGAGCCAGGTTGACGGTGCACGCACCCTCGTCGACCACGACACTCAGCTCGGGGGGACCGGAGATCGCACCGAACGCCGGATCTGCGGGAGGCATGTAGGAGACCTGTTTGATCCGAGGGAAGGTGAACTGCACAGGGGCGGTGGTCACCCCCTCAGGCGCGGCGGGAGCGACGGCCCGTAGCCACAACGGAAACGACGTGGCGACTCCGCCTTCCGCGTCAACTGCCCGCAACACGAGACCGAACACGCCGGAATGGCGCGGTGCCCACTCGAAGGCGTCGCGGACCTCGGTAGCCGGTTCGGAATAGGTGCGTTCGGCCACCAGTTCCGAGCCCGCCCACAGTTCGGTTCGAACGATCGGGTTGGCCGCCATCACCGCCGCCGCGACCAGCGTGGGGTTGCCGACCACCGTTCCGGCCGCTCCTCCCGGCACTCTCAACACCGGTGCGATGGGGGCTGGAGGCGGCGGAGTCGGAATCCCGTCCTGACCCGACGTGGCCGAGGCTGACGTCTGCTCGGTCGTGACCGACTGCCCCGACGAGGTGCAGGCCCCGGTCACCATCGCCATCACCACCACCACCGAGATCGACGGCAGGACCCTCCGAGGGGTCAGCAACCGCTGTGCCATTCCCGACACGTATGCGAAAAGACCACGGACACGCTGATGTGGCGGGGGGCATCGGTGAAGACCTCGGTCGCCTCGAACGTGTAGTCCCCCTCGATCACCGAGACATCCCAGCGGGTGATCACCAGCGAACCGCTTCCAGGGATCGGCTCGTACAACTCGTCGGGCCCGCCCGTGTACGAGACGATCATCGTTCCACCGGGGCCGTCGGCGTCGAGCATCCCGCCCGAAATCTCATACGTTCCCGGGCCCATCGGCAGATCCTCACGCTCGGTGAGATTGGTGTGCGTGATCTGCGCTCCAACACCCGGAGCGGCTTCGTCGACGCACGTGAGGGTGAGGAACGTGACGATCGGCTGTCCCCGCGATACGAGCTCGTCGTAACTGCCCCCGGCGATGTCCTCGCCGAGCAGTTCGACGGTCTGCCGCAGGTCGTCCTCACTCATCCAGTAGTCGGTCGACACGCTGAAAACACTCTCGGAGAAGTTCCAGCTGATCTCGAAGTCACCGGTGACCTCGACCGTGCACGAGCCGGTCGAAGTGGAGTCGGTTCCCGGGGTCTCCACCTCTTGGCGGTCTTCCCCGTCTCCGTCCTCGACCTGATGGGACGCCGAGGTCGTGGTCGACGGGTCAGATCCGGACTGAACAGAGGCGTCGGGGTTCGCAGCGCACGAAGCCAGCACCCCCACTGCCACCAGCAACGCTGCGAACCCCGCACAACGCCTCATACGGTGAACATACGAACCAGGCTGAGAACAGCATGAAAGACGTGGAGAGCTTTCATCCTGTTGTCAGGTCGATCTGCATCATGGGAGCGGTGGAGACCTACATCGTCCGCATTTGGGAGCCCTCCACCGCCGCACCGGACTCGGACCTGCGCGGGGTGGTTCGCCACGTAGGGTCGGGAGAAGGCAGGGCGTTCGTCAGCAGCAACGAGCTCCTCGGATTCCTCCGACAGCACCGGGGAGGCGAAGACGTGTCGGCGGACATCCCCCCTGCATCCCCGACAGAACTCCAACCCAACTAGGTTTTCCACCAGCGCCTCACAGGGTGGTCATGTCTGCGTCAGCCGTGGTACGGAGGGACGACCTGGAACACCTCCTCGACGCGGCCGTCGAAGGTCGGCTCACCACGGTGGTCGCCGGTGCGGGGTTCGGGAAGACGACGCTGCTGTCGTCATGGAGCGCAACCCGAAGTCGGGCTTGGCACACCGTCACGCCCGCCGACCGTGATCTGCCAGTCCTGGCCACACACCTGATCGGAGCGCTCCGTGCCCGGGTTCCCCGGCTCGAGCACCCCGCACTCCCGCTCGCCGGCTTCTCCGGACGGGCGGTCGACGCCGAAGCACTCGCCTCTCACATCTCGAGGACACTGGCAGGGGCGATCACCCGCCAGGTGGTGTTGATCCTCGACGATCTGCACGAACTAGGAGACGGGGGACCCGCCGTCGCGCTGATCGACAGCCTGGTACGCCAGGCCCCACCTCAGCTCCACTTCGTGGTGGCGAGCCGCGAGGTCGTTCCGATCAGGACCGCACGACTCCGCACCCAGCATCAACACACCGAAGTCGGACCCGACAAGCTGATGTTCAGTCTCGACGAGGTGCACAACGTCCTCGAGACACTGGTCGGCGGCACATCGGTCGCGGTGGCACGGGAGATCCATCGGGTGACGAACGGATGGCCGGCGGCGGTGGCCCTGGCCGCCGAGTCCGTCGACCAGCGTGATCTGAAGGAGTGGACGTCGAGTCGGCAAGGCACGCAATGGTCAGAGGCGTTCGAATTCCTCGCCGAAGAAGTATGGGCACGGGAGGATCCCGACGACCGGGAACTCCTGCGAATCATGGCCGTGCTTCCGACCATGTCGGCAGGTCTGGCCGTCCATCTGGGATTCGACCCAGCCGGCGCCACCCTCCGCCGGGTCGCATCCCGCGGTCTCTACCTGCAGGATGGAGCCGAAACAGGCGACCATGCCCTTTCGCCGGTGGTCCGCGACTTCCTGCTGGTTCGGCATCCGCTCGAACCCCAGAGACGTCACTCCGTCCTCACCCGAGCAGCAGACTGGTATCTGACTCACGCCAACACAGCCGAGGCACTGCGGCTCGCCGTCCTCGCCGACAACACGACCCTGGCGGCGAGGCTGCTCGTCGAACACGGCACGCGACTCGTCCAGGACGGTGACGCCACCCTCGTGCTCGAGGCGATCGACCTGCTCGAAACCCCACCACCCGCAATCGCGAAAGTCGAGGGAGCGGCAGCGATGGCAACCGGCGACTGGGATCGGGCCGAACGCGTACTCATGTCGGTGGCGGGAGACGAGGGCAGCGTTCCTGCGGGGGTGGCGTGGCGGCTCGGCCTCATACACCACCTGCGGGGAGACATCGACGCGGCGGATGCGGCGTACGGAAGAGGGACGGTGGAGAGTTCGGCGGAGGGCGCCATCCTCGCTGCCTGGCATGCCGCCCTGCTGTGGCTGCGCGGCGACGTGAAGCGATCACGAGAGCTCGCCGATACCGCCCTGACCCTCGCCCGGGCAGAAGCCGATCCTCGTGCCATGGCCGTCTCGCACACCGTGCTGGCGATGGTGGCCGCCCTCGAGAGCGACCGGTCTGCCAACGAGTTCCACTACGTCAAAGCCCTGGAATGGGCCGAGCGAGCAAACGACCCCTTCCTGATCGTGCGCATACGCGTCAATCGGGGCTCGCATCACATGGAGGAAGGGGACTTTCGCGAGGCTCTCGACGAACTGGATCATGCGTTGGCCCTCGCAGACGTCGCCGGCCTCTCAACGCTGCGCGCCCTGGCCCTCTCCAATCGGGGCACCGTCCTCTATTCGATGGGTCGGCTGGAAGAGGCGCTTCAGAACCACGAGGAAGCACGAGCGATGTTCGACAGTTCGGGTTCGCGTCTCGTTTCGTATGCGCTCAACGGATTGGCGGAGGTCCGCCGGACGAGAGGCGAACGGTCCGCCGCCGAAGCGCTATACACAGAAGCGATCGGCAAGGCTCGCGCGGCGGGAGATCAGCAAGGCCTGGTGCCCGCATTGAGCGGGCTCTCACAGTTGGTGTGTGAACACGACCCCGCCCGGGCCGCCGAGTTGGCGGCCGACGCCTTGGAGGCGGGTCCGGTGTTGGGCCGAGTGCATGCACTCATCGCCTCGAGCCGAGCGGCGGCCGCTCTGGGTCAGGGCCAGAGAGCGGAAACGTACGCCCGCGAGGCGGTCGAAGTCGCAGGAGCGCGTCGAGATCGAAGCGGTCTTGCCGAGGCCCTGGAGCAGCTCGCCACCCTGAGCGAAAACCCCGAAGAAATGCTGGAGGAAGCACTGGCACTGCACCGCGACTTGGGAAACCCGATCGGGGCCGCCCGGTTAGACCTCGCCCTGGCATACAGCCGTCGGACCGGCGCTGCAGTGATCGAGACGAAGCGGGAGAATCTGATCGCCTACGGAGCTCGTTGGGACCTCGAGCAAGCCGAACGTCATGCCGTTTCTGTTCCCGGAACCCGACTCGTGGTCGAAACACTCGGAGGGCTGCGGGTGACTCGACGGGACGGCACGGTCGTCACCTCCGCCGATTGGCAGTCGAAGAAGGCTCGCGATCTCTTCAAGATCCTCATCACCCGACGGGGGCGACCGCTTCCACGCGAACAGCTGATCGAGATGCTGTGGCCTGGTGACGGATCGGACAGGGTAGGTAACCGCCTTTCGGCCGCGCTCACGACCGTCCGCCGCGCCCTGGAAGTGGGCGACGACAGCGATGGTGACGGGGTCGTCACTGCCGACCGGGACGTCCTCGCCATCGACATGGATCAGATCACGTTGGACCTCGACATCTTCCTGCGAACAACGGCAGCCGGAATCCGAGCCCTGGAGTCCGGACGGCGGGCGATCGCTCGCAGGCTCCTGGAGGACGCGATGGCGGTGTACGCCGGAGATTTCCTCGAAGAGGAGATCTACGCCGAGTGGTCGGTCGATCTGCGTGAAGAAGCCCGCCAGCTCTTCGTCCGGGCCGCTCGAGCCCTGGCGGACGACGCGATCGAATCGGGCGACTCGGAAGTGGCGATCCGCTGGCTGCTTCTGATCCTGGAAAAAGACGTCTATGACGAGCGCGCTCACCTGGCATTGGTACGGACGCTGATAGCGACGGGAGCACACGGCGAGGCCAGACGCCTGTACCGCCGCTATGTCGACCGCATGGGAGAACTCGACATCGAACCGGCACCGTACCCACAAGACTGAAGTGGGCTCTCAGGCCACGTCCTGAGCCGCCAGAAACGACTCGACCACCGCCAGATAGCGAACTGTCTCCTCGTGGAAGGCGACATGGGCGCTGTCTTCGAAAACCTCCACTCGCGCATCGGACATGAGCGATGCGTAGTAGGCGGTCGATTCCGGTGTCGCCTCGTCGTGTCGGCCGCAGGTGAGCAGCGTGGGATGGGTGATCGATCCCAGATCACCGGTGCGGTCGTAGTCGATCAGACTCCCGGTGGGTGCGTATTCGCTCGGTCCCCACATAGTCAGATAGGTCTGGAGTCCGAACTGGGCACTGGCCTCTTGCATCGCCTGCGGTGTCGGGTCGAGCCGACAGAAATGACGAGCCATGAAGGCCGACTCGAGGCGGGCGGCGTCCTCCGGCGACGCGGTGGGGTCCAGGTGGATGCCCTGCCATTCGGCGCCCATCTCGCCGATCAGTCGGTCGCAGTCGGACTTCCATCGGATGGCGCTGAGAGCCGGGCTGGCAAGGATCAACGACCGGACACGGTGAGGATGGGCCAGCACGAACTCGACAGCCAGCATCGTTCCCCACGAGTGGCCGAACAGGTCGAAGGTGGCCAGTCCCAGTTCGTCGACCACAGCCGCCAGCTCGGAGACATGGCGATCCACGGTCCACAATGCCGGATCGTCTGGCCGGTCCGAGTTACCGCAACCGAGTTGGTCGTAGAAGACCACCTGCCGATGCCCCGTTAGCTGTTCGAGCGGCGCGAGAGAACGAGAGGGCCAGCCCGGGCCGCCATGAAGCATGACGATCGGCGTACCTCCCGTACCCACAACCCGGTACCAGACCTGGCCGCCTTCGACCGCCACCCGCCCTTCCGTCACCTGCATTGACCGACCTCCCGCCGGGAGTGTATGAGTAAGGAACGTTCGGTGGGGTGTGGACTTCGCCCCCGAATGGACACCCCCACGCCGCTGGGTACCGTGCCCGGACCATGTCGCTGCTCGAACGTCATCCGGTCGTCGCCGCTTTCGGCGGGGCGATCATCATTTCGTTCTCGGCGATCTTCTTCGAACTGTCCGACGTCAGTGCCAGCACCGGCACCTTCTTCCGGGCCTTCTATGCGTTGGCCGCACTCCAACTCCTGGCTGTCTTCATCCGCACGCCAGTGCTCCGCAGCCGAAGAGAACGGACGATGGCCTTCGTCGCCGGACTGTTCCTCGCCGTCGACGTATGGCTGTGGCAGACGGCGATCGGATACATCGGGACCGGCCTGGCAACGCTGATCGCCAACAGTCAGGTGGTGATGGTGCCGCTGGTGGCGTGGGCGGTGCTGTCCGAGCGGCCGTCGGCTCGGGTGTTCGTGGCCATGCCCGTGGTAATGGTCGGACTGGTGCTGTTGACCGGGCTCGGTGGCGACGACTCCTTCGGATCAGATCCGGTGCTCGGGGTGGTCATGGCGGTCATCGCCGCCTTGTTCTACACCGCCTTCCTGATGCTCTACCGACAGGCGAACGTCACCAGAGGGCCGGTGCTGCGGGTGTTGCGCGACGTGGTGGCCGGATCGACCGTCGGCGGTCTGGTCGGTGGGATGGTTGCCGGGGACCTCGACTTCGCCATCACCTGGCCGAACCACGGATGGCTGCTGGCCCTGGCCCTCGGCGCGCAAGTGTGCGGGTGGATGCTGATCGGATTCGCTCTCCCCCGGCTGCCCGCCGCCCACACCTCTTTCGCCGTCCTGCTGCAGCCATCCCTCACCCTGGTGTGGGGGGCGATCATCTTCACCGAGCGTCCGTCGGTGGTGCAGTGGATCGGTGTGGTGATCGTCCTAGCCGGGATCACATCGGTGACGGTCCCACGCCGCTCACTCGCCGTCGCGTAGCACCTGGGCTTTGCGAGCTCCCCACCGCAGATGAGCCGCCCACGCCTCCTCACCCAGATCACGGGACGACGCCGGGGCGAGGTCGTAGACGTCACCGGGGAGGGCGTTGACCGCCACCTCGTCACGGTCCGCTGGAGGGGCTCCGGCCTGATCCAGAGCCGAAGTGGGGAATCGCATCGCCTCCTGGAACACTTCGAGCGGGCCTCGCGGTTGGTGGGAGAAGGGAAGTGCGAGGAGGGCGGTGAGCTCGGTCGCCAGCCATTCCTCCCCCTCGGCGATGGCCTGGTGGAAATCGGCGGGGTCGACGTGGCGGTCTCGGAGGGCCGACTCCACATACGGCCGGTAGGCGGCGGTGAACGCCCGGGCGAGATCGTCAGCCACCGAAGACCTGCACCACCATCAGACCGAGCGGACCGTCGACCGCGGCGATGCCCACCCGGTCGAAGCTGCGGCGGAGGATGTTGGCCCGGTGGCCGTCCGAATCCATGAATCCGGCATGGACGGCACGTGGAGTCGCCGCCAGTGCCAGGTTCTCGCCTACGACGGAGAGGGGAATACGTGCCGCCCGCACCCTGTCACCCACGTCGCCGGTAGTCGGAGACACGTGGGAGACATACCCGTTGGTGTACATGTCCAAAGCGTGGCCGAGCGCTACTTCGGCGAGGGCGTCGGACCAGGCGAGCGGCTGCGCCCCGTCCTCGGCTCGGGCGTCGTTCAAAAACAGGAACACCTCGTCGGCCGCGCCCGGATCCTCGGTGAGGTCTGCGGGGTCGGCAGGCGGAATTTCGATCCGCTCGTCGCCTTCCAGAACGACGTTGCGGTCGCCGATCAGCGGAGCGAGCGCCAAGAGCGTGTCCAGCACCTCGTCACCCACCACCCGCTGGAAAGCCTGCTGGGTGGGAGCGTCGGGCGAGGCCAGGACGGTGATCACTTCGGAGTTGTCGAGGTGTTCGTCGACCGCCGCCGGCATGGGCAGGGCTCGCAACACCGAAGTGACCACGAGGATCAGGGCGATGCCCCACGCCAGGGCGAAGCCGGAGCCTGCCAGCCGGTTGGCCAGATTGAGGCCGGGCAACCGCATCACCTTGCCGAGGTAGTGGGCGAGAGTGCCGAGCGCGGCGCCGACGATGAGGAACAGGGCGATCCCTGCCCCGATCCGGGCCCATTCCGGGGTGACGTCGAACCGGTCAGAGATGAAGTCGCCGAACGGCGCGCTCATCCGGAAGGCGACGAACAGGCCGAGGACGAGGCCGATCAGGTCGAGCAGTTCCTTGACGAAGCCGCGCAACCATCCCCGGACTGCGAGCCCGGCGAGATACAGCCCGAGCAGGAAGTCGATCATCGGGGACCGCCTCTTCGAAACCCTGGGTTCGGGTGGCTGTATAGGACACTTTCGGCGCACCGGTTTGACGGGGCTCGCCGCGGCCGTCCAAACCGGTGCAGCGAAACCGCGGTATACGAGGTCGTGAACCCAGGGTTTCGGGCTCTCACGCCAGTTCGATGCGCATGCGCTTGTTGGCTTTGCCCTTGGACTCGGTCTTGGTGACCTTCACCTGACCCACCTCCAAAGTGGACTTCACGTGCGTCCCTCCGTCGGCCTGACGGTCCAGGCCGACGATGTCCACCACCCGGATCTCCTGCACGAACTCGGGGATCAGGTTCACCTTGGTACGGATCAGATCCGGATCCTGGAGGGCGACCTCCCGAGCCAGGTAGACGATCTCGGTGGGATACCCCTTCACCAGCTCGGCGTTGAGACGGTCCTCGACCATTTTCCCGAACTCCTGGGAAATCCCGTCGAGTTCGAAATCCATCCGTGCTGCACCCGGCTCCATGTTCCCGCCCGTCACCTTCGCCCCGAAGTCCCGGAACACCACCCCGGACAACGCATGCAGCGCAGTGTGAGTCCGCATGGTCCGATAGCGGCGATCCCAGTCGATCACACCCTCCACGCCCATGCCCGGTTCAGGCAGGGGCTCGCCTTCCACCGGGATGTGCGTCACCACACCCTTCACCCGCACCGTGTCGGCGATCCGGGTCTCGCCGCCGTCCCACCGGAGCACACCCGTGTCCCCCGGCTGACCACCACCCCGGGCGTAGAAAACGGTGCGGGACAACACGATGCCGGATTCGGTGACCTCGGCGACGTTTCCTTCCGCGGTCGCCAAGTACGCGTCGCGACCAGCCAGTTCTTCGATGTCCACTCCAGCCCTCCTCAGTGTTCGGTTGGAATCGGATCGTCTTCGACGGGCCGGTCGGCCGGAGGAAGTTCGGCGGTGTCGAACAGACGCTCCTCCTGCAGTCGGCGCGCCCGAGCCCTGGGCCGTTCGGGACGTTCGGTGATCTCGATCGCCGCATCCAACGCCTGTTCCCACGACTCGCCCAGCACCCGGGTGCGCCACAGATGCCCGGCGACGATGCGGATCACTGCCACCAACGGCACCGCCACCAACACACCCAACAACCCGGCCACCGAACCGCCGACGATCAAGGCCAACACGATGACCAGCGGAGACAGCAACACCCTGGTCCGCTGCACCATCGGAGTGATGATGTGGTTGTCGACCTGCTGGATGGCGGTGAAAAGGACCACCGCCAGCGCCGCCTTGGACGGCTCACCTTCCACCAGCGCAACGATGACGGCCAGGGCGCCACCCACGAACGGACCGACGAACGGCACCAGGTTCAAAAGCCCCGCAGCCAAGCCGACGATCAACCAGAACGGCAGATCCAGCAGCAACAACGCACCGGACGACAACGCACCGACGATGAACGCCACCAGCAGCTGGCCGCGGACGAAGGCAGCCACCGCCGACCCCACCCTGGTCGACACGTGTTGGAACTCGTGGCGGATCGAACGGGGCACGAGGTCGACGATCATCCGTTTCGTGCGGGGCAGGTCCAAAAGCATGTAGAAGGCGAGGACCGGGGCCAAGGCGACGACGGCGACCGTCTCGGCTACGCCCCGGATGAGGCGGCCGGCCCCTGAACCGAACCCTCCGACCAGGTTCTGCAGTGTCTCCTGGTTGGCCGGATCGGCGATCCACTCCGAGATCGTCTCGGACGTCCACACCGGTCCAAGGTCGATCCCCAACTCGTCGCCGGCGTCCTGGAAGAACTCGACCGACTCGTCGTACAGGACCGGCAGCCGCGCCCCGAAGTCCGCCGCCTGTGCCTGGATGGTGGGGACGGCCAGGAAACCGACGGCCACCACGAACCCGATGAATACGACGAAAGCGAAGATCGTGCCGATCAGGCGGGGGATCCCGGCGCGTTGCAGGCTGCTGGCGATCGGATCGAGCACGATCACGAGACCGGCGGCGAACACCAGGGGCAACCAGATGATCCGCACTTCGTTCGCCGCCCAGGCGAGCGTTCCCAGAATCACGAACGAACCGATCACCGTCCAGACGATGAGGGCGGCGCGCCGGATGCGGTCGGTGGTTCGACTCTCGGTCACCTCTGCCACGTTACTCAGCGGGTGACGATGCGAACGGAACCTGACTCCGCCAGGATCTGCCAACCGTCCCCCGGCGTCGGCGACACCGCATCGTCACCGTCCACACCCCAATCCGCCGGCACCGCCGTGGTCCCCGACACCCGGGCGGCCACACCTGCCGGAATCACGATTTCGATGTCCCCGGCCACGGTCAACGGAACGGTCCCGGCGGGATCGCCGAGCACGATCCGACCGGTAGAGGCTGAGATCCGCCCACCACTCAGTTGGACTTCGGTGAGGTCGAGGTCGACGCTGCCGACCCGTAGCTGGAGGTCCCAGCGCACCGTGGTCGGCAGGCCGATCCGGTATTCGCCGAAACGAAACCAGGGGGACTGCTCCCGATCGTCGGTGACCACGAACGAGGCGCTGTCGGACCCGCTGACCTGTTCGACCACCGGCACGCCGCCACGCCCACCGATCGGCGACGGACTGACCTCGAAGTCGCCCGACTCCATCTCCAACACCACGTCCGGAACGACCACCGTCAACCGGGCCGACGTGACACCGTCGAGGCGGGGGCGAAGGGTCGCCGCCCCCGACGGCAAACCGTCGGCTCCCCCCAGATGCAGTCCGACCGCCGTCAGCATCCAGGTCAGGAGGACGAGGGGTGCCAACGCACGGTGCCGGCCACCCTTCAACCCGAGTAGCGCAGCCGGAACCACCAGGGCTGCCACCGGCCACAACGCCAGCGCGTCCAGCACCACACTGGGCGACAACACCGAACCCAGTACTCCGACCGACAGGGCAACCGAGGTGAACCCCACCATCGCCCACGCCGCAGCCGGCCAGGGGCTACGGCCCGGAAGCGGACCGGAGTCGGTCACCCTTCGTAGCCGACCCCGAGAACGACGACGACGTCGGCGCCCAGATCAGGGCCCTCGTACGGTTCGATCAGCGCGTCGGGCACGAACTCGGCGGCGATGTCCGCCGCCTCCGGGGCGAAATCCCCGACGTACCACACCCGGGACTGGTCGAGGGTTGGCTCGTAGTTGTCCGGCTGCAGCGTGCGATAACCGGCCTCACCGAGCGACGTGGTGAGCGCTCCGGCGATTCCGGACCGATCGGTCGAGTTGAGCACCAGCACCGTGACCTCGGCCGGTGGTCGCGGCAACACGAGGGTGGTCGTCGTGCTCGGCTCGGACGTCGTGGTGGACCCCTCCGTGGTAACTGTCGTGGTCGAACCGTCAGGCAGGGTGGTGGTGGTCGCTTCGGTAGTCGACGTCGTGGTGTCCCCGGCCAAGGCATCGTCGTCGGAACCGAGGCCGGCGAGCAGTGAAAGTCCCCCATACAGAAGGACACCGACCACCACGATCCCCACCCCCATGACCACCAGATCCCGGATGAAGGCGGAGGATCCGGAGGCGACGTGTTTGCCCCGGCCGCTCATCAACTGCTCCCGATCAGTGCCCGGAGTCGCCGTACGGTGAGCGGGTCGTACCGGTCTGCTTCCGGGGAATGGACCAGTTCCCGCAGACGGGCGTAATAGTCGTCAGGGTCGAACCCGAGCACTTCGGCGATGGTGCACTCCTTCGGAAACGGGTACAGCCACCACCCGCGCTCGAAATCGAGAATGCGGCGGTCGGCGATCGTCAGCATGTGGATGGTTAAAGGGTATCGACACCCCCCGGTTACTCAGGGATTTCGCGAGAACTGCATCGAGCGCGCCGGGGCCGGCCCAGGCGTAGGGTCCCAATCGATGACCAGCATCTCCGATCTGCCCGAGCCGGCGTCCCCCAACGGCAAGGAGGTCCTGACCCCGCCGTCGAGGACAGCATGGCGCCAGTGGCTGTCGACCAACGGCGGCCGCGATGACGGGCTCTGGATCGTGTACCGGAAATCATCGAGCGCCCTCCACGGTCCCACCTATGAGGATCTGGTCGAAGAGGCG
>JBKHXZ010000167.1:0-7467 GCA_046565785.1 Acidimicrobiia bacterium | reverse complement strand
GCCGAAGAGCCCTCGTTGGCGGGGGGACCGGTGATCCTCGCCGGACGAAAATGGACCTGGAAGGTGTACTCCGATCCGGCCACCTCGACCCTCTTCCTCGACATTCCCGGACTCTTCGACCGGGGCAGGCTCTACACCGACGACCCGGACGAGCACCTGCGATGGATCGTGTTCCAGCATCTGGCACTGCGCACCACCGTGGCAGCAGGGTTCAAGCCGAAGGTCATCCACTGCAACGACTGGCAGACCGGACTGGTCCCGCTGCTCACCAAGACGACCTACCCGGAGCTGTCTGATGTGCCGACGCTGCTCACCATCCACAACCTCGGCTATCAGGGGCGGTTCGACGCTACCCTCAGTCGTCATATCGGGCTCGACGACCTCGAACTGCTCCACCAAGACCATCTAGCCGACGGATGGTTCTCGTTTCTCGAAACCGGGCTGCTGCATGCCGATTGGATCTCGACTGTGAGTCCCACCTACGCCCGTGAGATCCAGACCCCGGAAGGCGGGGCCGGGCTGGACGACGTCCTGCGGCGTCGCCGTGACCGGGTGGTCGGGATCCTGAACGGGATCGACACCACCGAATGGAACCCGAGCACCGACCCTTACCTGCCGTTCAAGTATTCGGCGAAGTCGTTGTGGAGGAAGGAAAAGGTCAAGGAGTGGCTTCTCGGTGAACTCGGCCTCAGCTATCGCCCACAGGTGCCGGTACTCGGGATCGTGTCCCGGCTCGCTTATCAGAAAGGCTTCGAGATCCTCGGAGCGCCGCTGGTGCACTTCCTCGACACCTGGGACGTGCGGGTGGCCGTGTTGGGGTCGGGGGAAGAGAAGTACGAGTCGTTCTTCCGCTGGCTCGCCGCCATGAACCCCGAGCGGGTCGGTTTCGTGAACGGGTACGACAATCGCATGGCGCATCTGATCGAAGCCGGCGCGGACCTCTTCCTGATGCCGTCCCTGTACGAGCCGTGCGGCCTCAACCAGATGTACTCCCTCGCCTACGGCACGCTCCCGGTGGTTCGCAGAGTGGGCGGACTGGCTGACACGGTCGCCCATGTCGAAGGGGACACGGGGACCGGGTTCGTGTTCGACCACTTCACCGAAGACGCCGTCGGATGGGCCATCGGAAGAGGGCTCGACCTGCACATGGACCGCCCGGCATGGCAGGCGGCGCAAACTCGGGCGATGGCCGTCGACAACTCCTGGGATGCCCGAGCCGACGAATACGTGACGCTCTATCGGAAGATGCGTAAGGGCTGAATCGAGCGCCTGGTCCGGCATGCGGAACGGGTCTCCCCCCTGCTGCGGGGACCACTACGCTCCCCGCCGGTCTCAAGCGAGGAGCAGTGGGATGTCCGTCCCCAGCGACATCGAAATCGCACGTCAGGCAACGCTTCGTCCCATCAACGAAGTGGCCGCCAGCATCGGCCTCACCGAAGACGACCTGATCCCCTACGGGCGCACCAAAGCCAAGGTGCATCTGGACTCGCTCAAGCGCCTCGGGGCCCAGCCCCGAGGCAAGTACATCGACGTCACGGCGATCACCCCCACCCCGTTGGGAGAAGGGAAGACCACCACCACGGTCGGGCTCACCCAAGGACTCGGCAAGATCGGCAAGAAAGCCGTGGCCTGCATCCGGCAGCCGTCGATGGGCCCCACGTTCGGGATCAAAGGCGGTGCCGCCGGCGGCGGGTACAGCCAGGTGGTGCCGATGGACGAGTTCAACCTGCATCTCACCGGCGACATCCACGCCATCACCGCCGCCCACAATCTGGTGGCTGCCGCCATCGACGCCCGCTGGTACCACGAGACCCGGATGTCCGACGAGCAGTTGAAGGCAGCCGGGCTGGAACGGCTCGGCATCGACGTGTTCAACCTTCTGTGGAACCGGGTGGTAGACATCAACGACCGGGCGTTGCGCAACGTGATCGTCGGCCTGGGCGGCACCCTAGACGGGCGACCGCGAGAGACTGGGTTCGATATCACCGTCGCCTCCGAACTGATGGCCATCCTGGCCCTCGTCGACGGCGACAACTACTCGTCCGCGTTGCGCAACCTGCGGGAAAGGATCTCCCGGGTCGTCGTCGGCAACTCGAAGGACGGAAAGCCGATCACCCTGGAAGATCTGGGGATGGCCGGAGCGGCGACGGTGCTGATGAAGGACACGCTGCACCCGACGATCATGCAGACCCTCGAAGGTCAGCCTGCCTTCGTGCACGCAGGACCGTTCGCCAACATCGCCCACGGCAACTCGTCGATCCTCGCCGACCGGATCGCCCTGCATGCCAGCGACTACGTCGTCACCGAATCCGGATTCGGGGCGGACATGGGCATGGAGAAGTTCATGGACATCAAGTGCCGGACCTCCAGCCTGCAGCCCGACTGCGTGGTGCTGGTGGCGACGGTTCGAGCGTTGAAGACCCACGGCGGCGGGCCCAGGGTGGTGCTCGGACGGCCGCTCGACAAGGCCTACACCGAGGAGAACCTGTCGCTGCTGTCCGCCGGTATGGACAACCTGCTGGCCCACATCAAGAACGCCAAGCGGTTCGGTGTGCCGGTGGTGGTCGCCATCAACTCGTTCCCCACCGACACGTGGGCCGAGATCAACCTGATTCGGGACGCGGCGCTCGCCGCAGGTGCCTCGGACGCAGTGCTCGCCGAGCATTGGCTCAAAGGCGGCGAGGGTGCGGCGGAACTCGCCGAGGCAGTGGTGAAGGCGTGTGAGGAGCCGAAAGAGTTCACCTACCTGTATCCGCTGAACATGTCGATCAAGCAGAAGATCGAGATCATCTGCAAGGACATCTACAACGCCGGGGCGGTGGAGTACTCACCGGTGGCGGAAAGGCAGATCGCCAGCTTCGAAAAGGACGGGTACGGGTATCTGCCGATCTGCATGGCGAAGACCCACCTGTCGATCAGCCACGACCCGGCGCTGAAGGGAGCCCCGAGCGGGTTCACCGTTCCGGTGCGGGAGGTACGGGCGTCGGTGGGGGCGGGGTTCATCTACCCGCTGCTGGGCGACATGCGCACCATGCCGGGGCTGGGCTCCACCCCGGCGTACATGAAGGTCGACATCGACGACGACGGCAACGTCGTCGGCCTCTTCTGACGTGTCTTTTAGCGCACAGAGGGTGCAGATCTGCACCCTCTGGGCGCTAAAAGACCGGTCTCCCCCCGGTCCGGTGGAGAGGTGGCAAGATGAGGGGGATGGCGGGGACACCGCCAGGAAGGAGGTGAAGCGATGGCACGGAGACCACGGCTGACCACGCCTTTGGTCCGGATCGACGGCGAACTGCGACCGGCCTCGTGGGACGAAGCCCTCGCGGCCGCGGCGGCCGGAATGACCGCGGTGCGCGACCAGCACGGACCGTCCGCACTGGGGATGTTCTCGTGTTCGAAGGCGACCAACGAGACCAACTACCTGGCTCAGAAGTTCGCCCGAGTAGCGCTCGGCACCAACAACATCGACTCCTGCAACCGCACTTGACACGCTCCCAGCGTCACCGGTCTGGTGGCAACGCTCGGGGCCGGCGGAGGGACGAGTTCTTATGAGGAGATCGAGAACACCGACCTGATCCTCCTCTGGGGTTCGAACGCCCGCAACGCCCATCCCATCTTCTTCCACCACCTCCTGAAGGGGGTGCATAACGGCGCCCGCCTATACGCCATCGACCCGCGCAGGTCCGAATCCGCCCAGTGGGCAGATGTGTGGGTGGGAATCGACGTCGGATCCGACATCGCCCTCGCCAACGCCATGGCCAAAGTCATCATCGACCGGGACCTCCACCACAAAGACTTCATCTCCCACGCCACCGTGGACTTCGACGCCTACGCCGAAACCGTCGCCGCCTACGACCTCGACCGGGCGGCGGCCATCACCGGAGTTCCCGGGAGCGTCATCGAGGAGATAGCGATCGCCTACGCCACCGCCCCCACCGCCCAGATCTGCTGGACACTGGGGATCACCGAACACCACAACGCCACCGACAACGTGCTGGCCCTGATCAGCCTGGCGCTGCTCACCGGCCACGTCGGACGCTACGGATCGGGTCTGGTACCCATCCGCGGCCAGAACAACGTCCAGGGCGGTGGTGACATGGGGGCGCTTCCCAACATGCTGCCCGGGTTCCAGAGCGTCGAAAACGCCGCGAGCCGCGCCAAGTTCGAAGCAACCTACGGATGCGAGATCCCGTCCAAACGCGGCTGGCATCTGACCCAGATGTTCGAAGCGATGGAAGCCGACAAGTTGAAAGGCTTGTACGTCATCGGCGAGAACCCGGCCCAGTCAGAAGCCAATTCCGAGCACAGCATCGCCATCCTCGGTCACCTCGATTTCATGGTCGTCCAGGACATCTTCCTGACCAAGACCGCCCAGATGGCCGATGTGGTGTTTCCTGCTGCCGCCGACTGGTGCGAAGCGGAAGGCACCGTAACTTCGTCAGAACGTCGGGTGCAGCGGGTCCGCGCCGCGCTCAGGCCGCCGGGAGAGGCACGCACCGACGTCGACATCCTGTCGGCGTTTGCCGAGGCGATGGGGCACGGATGGGGATATCCGACCGCCGAAGAGGCGTGGGACGAACTCCGCTCGCTGTCGCCGCCGCACGCGGGGATGAGCTACCGGCGGCTTGAACAACTCGGTGGGATCCAGTGGCCATGCCCCGACGAGGACCACCCCGGCTCTCAATTCCTGCATGCCCGGTTGTGGTCCGATGACGTCGGCAAACCCGCCCCGTTCATACCGGTCGAGTTCGTGCCTCCGGTGGATCGACTCACCGACGAATACCCGTTGCGGATGACCACCGGGAGGCACCTCGACGGTTTCAACACCGGCGTGCAGTCGGGCGGCTTCGACTCCCCCCTCCGCAGTGGCGCGACCATCGACGTGTCACCCGAGGACGCCGAGCGGCTGGACCTGGCCGCCGGCGAGGTGGTTCGGGTGGCCTCCCGGCGCGGCTCGATCGAAGCGCCCGTCCGTATAGACCCGGGGCTTCGTCCCGGCCTCACCTTCATGGCGATCCACTATCCGGATGAAATCGATGTCAACGAACTGACCATCGAGGCGTGGGATCCGAAGTCGGGGACGTCCGAGTTCAAAGCAACCGCGGTCCGCATCGACAAACTGGTGAGGGTGTGATCGCTCCGTGGACCTGAAACTCATCGGAGCCATCCCGACAGAACGTGAGCTGGCCGTCGTCGAATCGGTCGCCTCCGCCGCGATCGTCGAAGAGATCGACGGGCGAGTCGTACGGACGGCACGTGACTCTCTCCGGCATCTGCTGCTCCCGGTGTTGGACGCGATCCAGTCCGAGATCGGCCACATCTCCCCCGGCGCGGTCGACGCCATCGCCCTGCGGCTGAACGTCCCCCCGGCCGAAGTGTTCTCGGTGGCAACCTTCTACGCCCTGCTGTCCACCGAACCACGGCCCGACACCATGGTCCACGTCTGCGACGACACCGCCTGCCGGGCAGCGGGCAGCACGAGGCTGCTCGAACGATTCGCAGGTCGCGACGACGTCGTTTCGAGTCCCTGTCTCGGGCAGTGCGATCGACGACCCGCCGCCTTCGTTCAACGTGCCGGACGACCTGACCTCGTGCTCACGGGCACCGACCGAGCGGCGATCGATGCGGCACTGACCGGCACTGTGTCCGAACCCGCCGCTCCGTTCGTTCACGCCGGTCCCCTGCTGCAGCGTGTGAACACGGTCGACCCGACCAGTCTTGCCGCATATCGAGCCAGCGGTGGCTACGACGCGTTGCAGAAGGCGATCGAAATGGGACCGGATGCGGTGATCGACGAGGTGACTGCCGCCAACCTGCGGGGACGAGGAGGAGCCGCCTTCCCCACAGGGATCAAGTGGCGAGGAGTGCGCGATCAGCCGACGGGTGAGAAGTACGTGGTGTGCAACGCCGACGAATCCGAGCCAGGCACCTTCAAAGATCGCGTCCTGATGGAAGGTGATCCCTTCGCCGTCGTCGAGGCTCTGACCATCGCCGGACTCACACTGGGGGCCGAACGAGGATTCATCTACGTCCGGGGTGAGTATCCGGTGGCGACCACCCGGCTCCGGAACGCCATCGATCAGGCGCGTGCAGCAGGGCTCCTCGGTGGGGACGTGATGGGTTCGGGCCTTGGGTTCGAGATCGACCTACGACGCGGTCAGGGCGCCTACATCTGTGGTGAGGAGACCGCTCTGTTCAACTCGATCGAGGGATACCGGGGCGAACCTCGCCAGAAGCCACCTTTTCCCACCACTCATGGCCTCTTCGGTAAGCCGACGGTGATCAACAACGTCGAGACGCTGGTGAATGTCAACCGCATCGTGGTAGAAGGTGGAGCTGGTTTCGCCGCCACCGGCACCACCGACTCCACGGGGACGCGACTCTGGTGTCTCAGCGGTGACGTACGCCAGCCAGGCGTCTACGAAGTCGAGTTCGGCGCCACCCTCGGCGAGATGCTGGAGCTGTCAGGCGGAACAGTCGGAGACCTCGGGTTCGTGATGCTGGGCGGTGCTGCGGGCTCGCTGGTCACCGGCGAACGGTTGGGCGTGCCACTCACCTTCGAAGACAGCCGCGCGGCCGGTGTCTCGCTCGGCTCGGGGGTGATCATGGCGTTTTCGACCTCGGTGGACATGGTGGACATCGTGCGTCGGATCGCCCGCTTCTTCCGTGACGAATCCTGCGGCCAATGTGTGCCATGCCGGGTGGGGACGGTCCGGGTGGAAGAAGAGGTCGCCCGGGCGTCCCGTGGCATCCCGGTGGATGTGCAGTTGGTCGACGACCTCGACCGGGCGATGAAAGACGCGTCGATCTGTGGGCTGGGGCACACGGCGGCATCGGTGGTCCGGTCCGCCATCGAACTGGGGATCCTGCGATGAGCATCACCCTCACCGTCGACGACCGCACCGTCACCGTTCCGAACGGAGCCACTCTGCTCGACGCCTGCCGCGCCCTCGGCGAGGACCAGCCGACCCTGTGTTATCTGGAGACGCTCACCCCGGTGAACGTGTGCCGCGTGTGTGTGGTGGAGGTGGAAGGCAGCCGCACGCTGGTCCCGTCGTGTTCCCGGCAGGCAGAAGACGGGATGATCGTGCGGACCCGCACACCGAGAGTGGACCATTCCCGGAAAGTCGTCTTCGAACTCCTGGCGAGTTCGGTGGACATGGCGCTGGTCGACGAGTCCACCCACCGGTGGATGGAACAGTACGGGTGCGATCCTTCCCGTTTTGGCCCGCCGGCCAAGCCTGCCACCGACCGGGACCACCGACACGCCGGTCATCATCACGAGCCAGACGGCTCCACGGCAGAAACCGTGCATCAGCCGGTCAAAGTCGACAACCCGTTGTATGTGCGCGACTACTCCCGCTGCATCCTGTGTTACAAGTGCGTGGAAGCGTGCGGGGAGGACGCTCAGAACACGTTCGCCATCGCCGTGGCCGGACGCGGCTTCGACGCCCGCATCTCGACCGA
>JBKHXZ010000166.1:0-49156 GCA_046565785.1 Acidimicrobiia bacterium | reverse complement strand
TGATCCCCACCACCCAGTCCACCTCGCCGGACACGGCGAATCCGATCATGCCGGCGAAGGACAGGGCAACGATGGCGCCGAGCGAGGTGGCATGAGCGGTTTTCCGGGGCACCGCCAGGAAATACATGAGAAGCGGGACCAGGACGATGCCACCACCCACGCCGAAGAACCCGCTCAGGGCACCACCCGCGGCAGCGATCAGGATGAGACGCGGGTCGAAACCCGAGCGAACGTCAGCCTCAGAAGTCACGGAGCGGCACTCTAGGAGGAAGCGACGGCCCGATAGGCCAACACGAAGGTCGCCGCGTTCCAAGTCTGCAGGGATGCTCCGGCAGGGTTGTTTTCGGCGTCGATCCACTCCGGGAAGCTCCAGTCCGCGAGGCTGTTGGCTACGGCAAGTTGGGTCAACATCGTCTTCGCTTCCTGGGTGCGACCGCAACGGGACAACGCTTCGACATGGAATCCCCCGATGTAGGGCCAGGCTGCCCCGTTGTGATAGGCACCAGGCCGGTTGCGCCACCGCTCGGGGATCGCGGCCTCCGCCACCGAGATGAGCATGCCGGTGCCGTCCATCGGCCCGATCGGCTCGGGGAAGGTCCGGGTGGGAAAGGGATCGGCGCAGTCGGCGAGATGGTCCAGGATCACCGCGGCCTTGTCGGCATCGGCCACGCCGAAACGGATGGCCAGCAGATTCGCCAGCACGTCGCAACGGTCGATGAAGGCGGCGTGGACGATGTGGGAGAGATAGTGCCGCCGGTTGGGTGAGGCCGCCTCCCAGTAGGCGATGCGGGTGGCGTGATGGGCGAACCCGTGCGGATACAACGAGGTCACGTCCAAGCCGGCGACCGGCCAGAACCAGGCGTCGACGGTCGGCCCGAGGTTGCGCCCCTGGAAGGACTCGCCGAGCACCCCGGCCAACCCGGCGGCGGCGTTCTCGGCAGCCGCCGCCAGCACATTCAGGTGGAGGGTGCGCCCCGAGCGGGTGAGCGCCGCGTCCATCCAGTCGGTGGACGGCGCCACCGAAACGAGCCCCGAGCCGGTCACATCCTGGTGCCGCAGCCAGCGGACCGCCGCTTCGACGGCCGGCCACCACCGCCTCACCACCGTGCGGTCGTGGGTGGCCGAGAGGTAGGCGGCGACGACGATCGGAAACCACGCAGTGGTATCGACCGCCCCACCCTCGGCGAAGTCCCACTCGCCTTTCGCCGGTGCCACGACGGCCGGGATCTGTCCGAGGTCGGAGGCATGGTGGGAAAGGGTGTCCAGGGTGGCAGCCGACGCCTCCACGAGATCGGATTCGCCGCCACACACCGCCCCAAGCACGCTGATCAGTGCGTCCCGCCCCCAGATCACCGCGTAATGATCGAAGGAAGGCGACGCCACGAAACCGCTCGGTGTGGCGGCGCGACGCAGCAGGTCGAGCGACCGCTCGTATGCCAGGTCGACCAGGCTCGTCACGAGCCGTCGACCGTCCTCTCAGCGGTTGCGGGCCGCCATGAGACGCCGCAGCCGCGGACTGGCCGAGCGCAACCCGAGTTCGAGCGCCATTCCAGGGTCGTCGTTGGTGTGGACGACTGCCTCTTCGCCCTCCACTCGAATGTGGAACCCGTCATCCTCTCCCCGGATCAGCAGTTCGTCGAGCGACCAATCCCCCAAGACCTCGGAGCCGGTGTGGAGGATCATCCGCTCTTCGGTGAGATCCACCAACACCTGGAGCACAGGACTGTCCGGTGCTGTCATTCGCAGCGATCCGTCGTATCTGCCCATGGACCCAACTTCCTTCGTTCGGCCCCAGCCCCGGTTCCCCTTCCTACGAATCGTACCCAGCGAACAGCGAAGCGGGGGTGATTCCCGAATATGGTCACGCCGGTGAGTGCGCATATGACACCGGACCAGTTCCGCCGCCACGGCAAGGAACTGATCGATTGGATCGCCGACTATTGGGAAACCGTCGACCGGCACCGGATCGTCTCCGACATCGAACCGGGCGCTATTCGGGCATCGCTCCCTGCCAACCCGCCTGAACAGGGTGAACCGTTCGAAGCGATCCTCGCCGACCTGGATCAGGTGGTGATGCCCGGCATCACCCATTGGCAATCACCGGGATGGTTCGCCTACTTCCCGGCCAACGTATCGTTCCCGGCCATCCTCGGCGACCTGGCCGCCTCCGGGTTGGGTCAGCAGGGAATGCTGTGGCAAACCTCGCCGGCTACCACCGAGATCGAAAGCCACGTGCTCGATTGGTTGGTGGATCTTCTCGGCATGCCGTCGGGGTGGAAAACCACCGGCCCGGGCGGTGGGGTACTGCAGATGAGCGCATCGGATTCCACTCACACGGCGATCGTGATAGCGCGCGCTCGTCGGCACGGCATCGACCCGTCGTCGATGGTGGTCTACGCCTCCACTCAGGCTCACTCCTCGATCGAAAAGGGGGCGAACGTCGCCGGGATCGGCCACGTCCGGCTGATCGACACCGACCTCACCTACGCGCTGTCCCCCGACGCGCTGCGGGACGCTGTGGCCGCCGATCGCCGGGCTGGACTCACCCCACTGTTCGTGTGCGGGGCGCTCGGCACCACCGCCACGACTGCGGTCGATCCGCTGCGGGCGATCGGCGAGGTCGCCCGGGCCGAGGACTTGTGGTTCCACGTGGATGCCGCCTACGCCGGCAGCGCCTTGATCTGTCCGGAGTTCCGCCACCAGGCCAACGGAGTCGAACTGGCGGATTCGTTCACGTTCAACCCGCACAAGTGGCTGCTGACCAACTTCGACTGCTCGGTGTTCTGGGTCGCCGACCGCCGTCCGCTGATCGAAACCATGCGCATCGTTCCCCCCTACCTGCGCAACGCTCCGTCAGACCGGGGTGAGGTGATCGACTATCGGGACTGGCATGTCCCGCTCGGCCGGCGGTTCCGGGCGCTGAAACTCTTGTTCGTCCTCCGCCACTACGGAGCCGAAGGGCTCCGGTCCTACATCCGGCACCATGTCGAGCTGGCGCGAGGCCTGTCGGAACAGGTCGAGGTTCATCCCCGATTGGAACTGGTAGCTCCCACCGTGTTCGGGCTGGTGTCGTTCCGTCATGTCGACGGCGACGACGCCACCGCCCGGATCGTCGAGGCGGTCAACGTGACCGGAACTTCCTATGTGGTCCCGTCGACCATCGACGGCAAGCTGTTCGTCCGCGTGGCGATCGGGTCGACCCTCACCTCGGACGAACACGTCGACCGACTGTGGAAGCTGATCGAGGCGGCCGCCTGATCAGACCGGGGTGAGGGTGCGGGCAGCCTGGTTGCAGCGGACGAGATCGCCCTCGCCGACCACCACGATGTCTTCCAGCCGGACCCCCCACCGGTCGGCGAAGTAGACGCCCGGTTCGATCGAGAAGGCATGACCGGGCTGCAACACGAGGTCGTTGCCTTCCACGATGTACGGATCCTCATGCCCCTGCAATCCGATGCCATGGCCGGTGCGATGGATGAAGCGGTCGCCATATCCGGCGTCGTCGATGACCTTGCGTGCGGCACGGTCTACGTCCTGGCATGTGTTCCCGGGCCGAGCGACATCGACCGCCGCCTGGTGAGCGGCGGCGAGGACCTCCCAGGCTTCGGCGATCTCCGCCGGGACGGGACCGGTGTGAACGCAGCGGGTGGTGTCGCTGTGATAGCCACCCAACCGTCCACCGATGTCGAACAGCACCACTTCACCCGCTTCGATCACCCGGTTTCCCGGTGCGTGGTGCGGCGAGGCCGAGTTGGGACCGGACCCCACGATGGCGAATTCGGCCGTGTCGAGTCCGGCCGCCACCAGTCGCTCACGGACCTCCAGCGCCACCTCCCGCTCGGTTCGACCAACCAACGGCACCCGGCCTTCCATCAGGTCGGTCGTTACCCGGTCGGCGCAGGCACCCGACTCCGCCAACAGCCGGGTCTCTTCGGCCGATTTCACCATCCGCAACGGTCCGACCACCTCCGACGAAAGGCCGAATTGGAGGTCCGGGCGACGGCGCAGCATCGGAACGAGAAACAACGCCCGCAGCGTGTCCGAGACCGCCAGCGACTCGACATCGCCGAGCAGGTCGAAGAGGACTCCGAGCGGCTCGTCACCGTCCAGCCAGTCGACGATGCGGATTCCGTCCAGCCGTGGAAAGCCCGGCGCTTCGAGCCGCGGCATCACCATGGTCGGCTCGCCGTCCGGCCACACCACCAGGACGTTCAGCCGTTCCAGTTCATGGGCTCGATAGCCGGTCAGGTATTCGAGATCCGGACCGACACCGAGCACGAGGGCGTCGTAGGGCGAGTCAGCCGTGGCGTTGGCTGCGGCGGCCAGACGATGCAGATATTCGGACGGTGACACGCTCGGAACCTCACGGAGCCTCGGGGACGGGTAGGTTTCGCAGGACGGTACCCGAGGGTAAGGGCTGGCCATGACCGACGAATCACAACCCACCGAAGACCCGACTCCGGCAGATCAGGCACCGTCTCCCTCCAAGTGGCGGAAGCGCTTGGGGCTGGCCGGCCTGGCCTCCCTCGGAGGTGCGGTCGCCTGGCTGTTCGGCCGCCGGAAGAAGCCGGAAGCCTGATCAGGGTTCGCATTCGCGGTCCAACCAGCCGGCGAGGTCGTTGCCAGCCAACTCACGCAGGCGAACCCGGAAGCGGGCGACGTCCGCATCCGAGAGCAGCGTCCCCCATGCCCGGCGGCCCCCGGTACTGAAAAAGGTCTCCGGAACCCTCCACGCGGTGATGTCGGAGTCCGGAACGGTGAGAGCCGCACGAGAGCGCATCGCGTCGAACCTCGCCGCCTCCACGAACTCGCTCATCCGCGGTGGATCGACCTCGACCCCGAGGACATCTGCCAGGCGGGTCATCTGCGCGTGAAGATCGGCCACCAGGTCGTCGTAGTGGAAGAGCGTCACGTTGGGGAGGTGCCGTGCCTCCCAGTAGGTGCGGGCGTGCCGGGCGAACTCCCCCAACCCGGAGACCCCCTGGCTCCACACGTCCTCGTCGAAGTCGACCCACCATCGCAGGTAGTGGGCCTCGTCCTCGGGCTGGTCGATGTCCACCCATGTCGTGATGATGTCCGGATCCACCCCGGCGACCAGGTCACGAATGCGGTCACGGTCGATGGTCCGCCGGTGATCCCGAATCGACAACGCCACATCGAGCGGATGACGCAGCACGGCGATGTAGGTCACCTGCTCGTCGTAGGGCAGGCCGTCGAAAGGGGTGTGGGTCTTGATGAATCGGCGATGGGTCTGTACGGCCAGCCTCTGGTGGACTTCGTCCACCGGCCGGGTGACCATGTCGAGCCAAGGTGACAGGTGGCCGACGGGGGCGGGCAGCTCGACCGAGGAAAACACCAGGGTCGCCACCATCGTCTGCATCCACGTCGTCCCACACTTCGCCGGAGTACAGATGACGATGTCGTCCGCCCGGAATTCGAAGCCATCCCAGCGGGCATTGTCGGAGATCGATCCGCGATAGCGACGCACGAGGCCAAGCTACCGGTACCGGCGCACCGCGGGGGTGATGGGATTCGCCGGAAATTTCCCGGTCCCGAAGGCGACGCGACCGCGATCTGGGCCGTACAGTCGCATCCGCCGTTCGGATGGGTGAGCGGGTGGGCTGCCGGAGGGATCCCGATGGACCCGTTCCAACCGCACGTACCACCCCAGGCGGAGGAGAAGCCATGCGCCACGGAACAGCGGGCACGAGGTTGCACGACCTCGCCGACCGCCGCCCGTCGCGCGATCCCCCGTGATCCCGTCGCTCTCGTCATGGCGCGCACGCGCCACCAATCGTGACAAGAGAGGACAACATGACTCAAGGCAGTGACGGGAAACTCAGAGTCAAGGGAGCGACGTACGAGAACGTCGACAAGTCGTACCTGGACCAACGTCAGTTGCAGAGAAGCGCCGGCTGGGTGCTGTTGTGGGCGCTCGGCGTGGGAGCGGTCATTTCGGGCGACTTCTTCGGCTGGAACTTCGGACTGGATGCGGGCGGCTTCGGCGGGCTACTGATCGCCACCGTGTTCATCGCGATCATGTTCGTGTGCATGGTGTTGTCGATCGCCGAGATGTCGACCGCACTCCCCCATGCGGGTGGCTTCTACGGCTTCACCCGCAACGCCTACGGACCGGGTCTCGCCTACTTCAACAGCGTCACCGACATGGTGGAGTACGTGATCACCCCGGCGGTGATCGTCGTGGGCATCTCCGGATACGCCAACTCGCTGCTCGATCTCTCCGGGATCTTCGGGGATGCAGGCGCCAACATCGTGTGGTGGCTGATCTTCTACGGCATCTTCGTGGGGATCAACGTGTGGGGAACTGAACTCACGTTCAAGGTGGCGTTGGTGGTGACGCTGGCGTCGATGGCGATCCTGGCGGTGTTCTACATCGGAGCACTCGTCTCAGGGGCCTTCGATCCGGCGCTGCTCACCAACATCCCCGCAGACACCGCACGGGCCGGAGCTTCCGAGTTCCTCCCCAAGGGTTGGTTCGGAATCTTTGCCGCCCTCCCGTTCGCCATCTGGTTCTACCTGGCGATCGAACAACTACCCCTGGCAGCCGAAGAGTCCCACGACGTGGTGAAGGACATGCCCAAGGCACTGATCTGGGGCATCGTCACCCTGCTGATCCTGTCGGTGCTGACCCTGGTGCTCAACACCGGTGTGGCCGGCGGCGCCCTCGAGATCGGTCTGTCCGGTGCACCGCTGGAAGCAGGATTCCGGGCGGTATTCGGCGCGGGCTTTGCCACCCAGGTGCTGACCTTCATCGCTCTCACCGGGCTGATCGCCTCGTTCCATTCGATCATCTACGCCTACGGTCGGGTGTTGTTCGCTGCGTCTCGCTCGGGCTACATCCCCCGCGGCATCTCGGTGACTTCCAGCCGCAAGACCCCACACCGGGCCCTCATCCTGGGGGCGGTCGTCGGGTTCGGCGTCGCCGTCGTGATCCAGTTCTTCGGCGAGGGCATCGTCGGAGCATCGCTTCTGACGATGGCGGTCTTCGGAGCGGTCATC
The DNA here is from genome assembly GCA_046565785.1 of Acidimicrobiia bacterium. Taxonomy (GTDB): domain Bacteria; phylum Actinomycetota; class Acidimicrobiia; order Spongiisociales; family ZC4RG35; genus DATHWB01. The sequence continues at coordinate 42,136 of JBKHXZ010000166.1, read as the reverse complement.
TCGTACTCGCTGGTGATGATCACCTACGTCCAGTTGAAGTGGACCCGCCCAGACCTGGATCGGCCCTACAAGAGTCCGCTCGGCGTTCCTGGCGCAGTGGTGGGGACGGTGATCTCGCTGATCACACTGGTCGCCACCCTCGCCATCGCCGAGAACCGTCCGGGAGTCATCGGCACCGGCATCTTCGTGCTGATCATGTTCGGCTACTACTGGGGATTCAGCCGGCACCGTCTGGTCGCCCAGTCCCCGGAGGAAGAACACGCCCTCGTCCGAGAGGCGGAGCAGGAACTGCGCTGAGGACGATCGAACAGGGCCTCCCGGGGGAGACCCGGGAGGCCCTGGAACAAGGAGGATGCATGGGGAACCCGAGAGGGATGTTGAGTCTCGCCGAGTTGAGCGACCTGGTGGCCGCCGAGGTGATCGACACCGTAGTGGTCGGCTTCACCGACCACTACGGGCGCGTGCATGGCAAGCGCTTCGACGCCGCCTTCTTCCTCGAGGAGGTACACGACCACGGGACGCACGGCTGCAACTACCTCTTGACCGTCGACATGGAGATGGAGCCGGTTCCCGGGTACCGCTACGCCAACTGGGAGTTGGGGTACGGCGACTTCCACATGGTTCCCGACCTGTCGACGCTGCGGGTCGCCGACTGGCTCGATCGCACCGCGCTGGTCTTGTGCGACCTCGGTGACGCTGAACATCCGGTGGAGGTCGCCCCGCGTTCGATTCTCCGCCGGCAACTCGACCGGGCAGCCCAACTCGGCTTTTCCCCGAAGGGGGCGTCGGAACTCGAATACTTCCTCTACGAGGACAGCTATCGCCAGGCGGCCGAACGCCGCTACCACGACCTCACCCCGGCCGGGTGGTACATCGAGGACTATCACCTGCTGCAGGGAACCCGGGAGGAGGGCTTCAACGGCGCCGTCCGGCGGCACCTGGCCCGTTCTGGCATCCCCGTGGAGAACTCGAAAGGCGAATGGGGTCGGGGCCAGCACGAGATGAACATCCGCTACACCGAGCTGCTCCCCATGGCGGACCGGCACACGATCATGAAGCTCGCCATGAAAGAGATCGCCGAACTGCAGGGAGTGAGCATCACGTTCATGGCCAAACCGCACGCCTCGGAGGCAGGCTCGTCGTGTCACCTGCATCTCTCGCTGTGGGATGGGGAACGAAACGTCTTCGCCGGCGACCAGATGTTCGGGGAGGTGGCCGCCTCGAACGAGTTCCGCTGGTTTCTCGGCGGGTGGATGGCGCATCTGACCGAGTTGATGGTGTTCTTCGCGCCGACGGTGAACTCGTACAAGCGGTTCCAGAACGCGTCTTGGGCGCCGGTGCGCATCGCCTGGAGCTACGACAACCGCACGGCCGGCTTTCGGGTGGTGGGCCACGGACCGTCCCTGCGGATCGAATGCCGGGTGCCGGGCGCGGACGCCAACCCCTACCTGGCCTATGCGGCGGCGATGGCGGCGGGTCTGGACGGAATCGCCAACCAGATCGAACCACCGGCGATGTTCTCCGGCGACGTCTACCAGGCCGCCGACCTGCCGCGAGTCCCACACACCCTGCGGGAAGCCATCGACGCCTTCGCTGCCAGCGACTTCGTGACCGACGCGTTCGGGGAGGCGGTCAAGGAGCATTACCTGCATTTCTTCGAAGAAGAGGCGACCGCCTACGACAACGCCGTCACCGACTGGGAACGCTGGCGATACTTCGAGCGGATCTGAGGGGAGAAATGAGACTCGCAGGCAAGGTGGCCCTCATCACCGGGGCAGGTTCGGGCATCGGACGGGAGGCTTCCCTGTTGTTCGCCGCCGAAGGAGCGTCGGTGGTGGCGGTCGACGTTGATCACGACACGGCCGTTTCCACGGTGGAGGCGGTGCAGGCGGCCGGCGGCAACGCAATAGCGGTTCAAGCCGACGTCTCCCGGGATGCCGACTGCCGGGCCATGGTGGAAGCAGCAGAAGACTCCTTCGGCAAGCTCGACGTGATGTTCAACAACGCCGGGATCATGCATTCCGCCGACGACGACGCTGTCGGTACCGCCGAAGACATCTGGGATCTGACCCTCTCGATCAACGCCAAAGGCGTGTTCCTGGGATGCAAGCACGGGATCCCCGCCCTGCGCAGGGCGGGAGGAGGGTCGATCATCAACACCGCGTCATTCGTCGCCCTGCTCGGGGCGGCCACACCGCAGATCGCCTACACCGCTTCCAAGGGTGCGGTGCTGGCGATGACGAGGGAGTTGGCCGTCATCCACGCCCGGGAGAACATTCGGGTCAACTCGCTGTGTCCCGGACCGCTCAACACCGAACTGCTCATGAAGTTCTTGGACACCGAAGAGAAGCGTCAGCGCCGACTCGTTCACATTCCGATGGGACGCTTCGGTGAGGCCGCGGAGATGGCACGGGCGGCATTGTGGCTGGCCTCGGACGAATCGTCGTTCGTGACCGGTGCAGACTTCGTGGTCGACGGCGGGATCACCGCCGCCTACGTCACTCCCGAATGAGCGCTGTGGTGCTGGGACCATTCATCGACGGCAGCCATCAGCCGGATCGTGCAGACGGCGAAACGGTCATCACCGATCCGGCGAGCGGCCAGGACCTGGCACGGGTGGCGCGTTCAGGCCCGGCGGCGGTCGACCATGCCATCCGAACCGGACATCGCGCCTACGAATCGGGCGTGTGGCGGCGGGCCCCGGTACGCGAGCGGCGAGACGTGCTCCGTCGAATCGCCGACCTGGTACGCCGGGATCAGGAGCGGTTGGCGTCACTCGAATCCTCCAACGCCGGCAAGCCGATCGCCACCGCCCGCGGCGAGATCGGGGCGGTGGCCACCGTTTTCGATTACTACGCCGGAGCCGTCGACAAGGTGAGAGGCGAGACGATCCCATCGCAGGCCGCCGGCACCCTCCTCACTTTCAGGGAACCGCTGGGAGTGTGCGTAGCGATCACCCCATGGAACTTCCCCATGCTGATCGCCTCCTGGAAGGTCGCCCCGGCCCTGGCCATGGGCAATTCCGTGGTCTTGAAGCCGGCGGAAGTCACCCCGCTCACTGCCCTGGCGTTGGCAGAACTAGCAACCGAAGCCGGGCTTCCCGCTGGGGTGCTAGGGGTCGTACCGGGCAAGGGATCGGAGTTGGGCGAGATGCTGGTGACCCACCCGCTGGTGCGGAAGATCTCGTTCACCGGCTCCACCACGGTGGGTGCGGGAGTGATGCGTCAGGCGGCCGAAGGGATCAAACGGGTGTCGCTCGAACTGGGTGGCAAGTCGGCCTCGATCGTCTTCGCCGACGCCGACCTCGACGTGTGCGTCGAATCTTCGATCTTCGCCGTGTACGACAACGCCGGCCAGGACTGCTGTGCCCGCAGCCGGGTGCTGGTGGAACGGTCGATCCACGACGAGTTCCTGGAACGCTTCACCCATCGTGCTCGAACACTGGTGGTGGGAGATACCCGGGACGAAGCCACCGAGATGGGGCCACTGATCACCGCTTCTCATCGCGACTCGGTCGAGCAGTACCTTCAGATCGGCGAACAGGAAGGCGCCCGGCTGGTGTGCGGAGGGGAACGGCTACCCCATCCCGGCTCGTTCCTCACCCCGGCGGTGTTCTCGGGGGTGCGAACCGACATGCGGATCATGCAGGAAGAGATCTTCGGGCCGGTGGTCGCCGTGGCCGCGTTCGGAGACGAGGATGAGGCGATCAGGATGGCCAACGATTCCATCTACGGGCTGTCCGGCTCGGTGTGGACGCGAGACATCGGCCGGGCCCTGCGGGTGGCGCGGGCGGTCGAGACCGGCATGCTGTCGATCAACTCGTCGTCCTCGGTGCACATCGAAGCCCCATTCGGCGGGGTGAAGCAGTCCGGCATCGGCCGGGAACAGGGAATGGCGGCGCTCGACCACTATTCCGAGTACAAGTCCGTGTTCATCGCCGAGCGCTGACATGCGGGTCGGGCTGCTGATCTGTGACCACGCGCCTGAGGAACTGGCCGGCCTGGCCGGCGACTATCCCGACATGTTCGCCGAACTGCTCGCCGCACACCCCGACTTGGAACTCGTCCCATACGATCTCACACAGGGCCACTTCCCGGAGTCCGGCGAAGAATGCGACGGATGGATCATCACCGGTTCGGTCCATTCGGTCTACGACGACGTGCCGTGGATCCGCCAGCTCGAGCGCCTGGTCCGAGATCTCGTGGCGGAACGGCGAAAGCTGGTGGGTATCTGCTTCGGCCACCAGATGATCGGCCAGGCGCTGGGCGGAAAGGTGGAGCGGGCGCCGCAGGGATGGGCTATCGGGGTGCGTGAGGTCGAGGTTCACGAACACGCCCCCTGGATGGATCCGCCCGCCGACCGGTTCCGCCTGGTGCACAGCCACGCCGACCAGATCGTGGAGCCGCCGGAAGGCATCCGCATCCTCGCCTCCAGCGAACACTGTCCCATCTCCGTGCTCGCCTACGGCGATCACGTGCTCGGAATACAGGGCCATCCCGAGTTCATCCCTGCGTTCGCCCGGGCACAGATGGAACGGCGCCGGGGGAAGGTAATCGATCACGATGTGGTGGACGCGGCGTTGGGCACGCTGAGCAGCCAGCCCGACCGCCCGCTCGTGGCCTCCTGGATTCGGTCGTTCCTCGACACACCCACCGACGCGTAGCGGCGCGGCCGATACCCTGGCCGACGTGCTGGAAGTAGAGCGCTTCCTGGCTGCGCACGCTCCATTCCGGGGCCTTCCCGACCACGTCCTCGCCGGACTCGCCTCGTCGGTGATCGTCGACTTCTTCCCCACCGGGACAGTGGTTCTCGAACAGGGCGGTCGGGCTTCCAAATTCCTGTACCTCCTGCGCCGCGGACGTGCGGAGTTGGTCGACGGGGACACAATCGTCGATCGCCTGGAAGAAGGTGAAGCCTTCGGGTTCCCCTCCCTGCTGTCCGGAGCTTCACCGGAGTACACAGTCCGGATCACCGAGGACGCTTTGTGTTATCTGTTCGACCGTTCGGTGGCAGTTCACGTTCTCGGAGCCCCAACCGGTATCCGGTTTCTGGTCGAGACGCTGCGTTCGCGCCGGATGCCCGCTCACCGGGCTTCCTCCCAACCGCTCGTCGAGGACGTCGCGCGGGGACCGTTGGTGTTCGCCGACCCTGACGAGGCCATCGAATCGGTCGCCCGCCGGATGACGGCCGCATCTGCGTCCGCCGCGGTGGTCCGATTCGCCGACCGGCCGGGCATCGTCACCGACCGTGACTTCCGCACCCGGGTCGTAGCCGCGCGAACCGATGTCTCGGCGCCGATCGCGCAGGTCTCGACGCCGGATGCAATCACCATCACCCGTTCCTCGCTCGTCTCCGAAGCATTACTCACGATGCTCGAATCGGGCGTCCACCACCTGCCGGTGGTCGACAGCCACGGAATGGTGGTCGCCATGCTCAGCGATCTGGACCTGCTCGGGCTCGAACGTCGTGACTCGTCCCGACTGCGCTCGCAGATCCAGCAGGCGAACGACGTCGAGCAGGTGGCGACTGCGGGTCGAACGATTCCGGAGGCGGTGGCCGCCCTCGTCCAGGGCGGGGTCGACGCCGGGCATGCTGGGAAGGTGGTGTCGGTCCTGATCGACGCTCTCACCATCCGACTGCTCGAACTCGGTCAGGAGGCTCTGGGTGTGGCCCCCGCTCCCTTCGCCTGGCTAGCGCTCGGTTCGGCCGGCCGGAGAGAGCAGGGGTTGGTGACCGACCAGGACCACGCCCTGGTTTACGCCGACTCTGCCGAAGACCACGACGGGTACTTCCTTCGGCTTGCCAGGTTCGTGGCGACCGGACTCGAGTCGGCGGGAATTCCGAGGTGCCAGTCGAAAGTGATGGCCAGCGAGGAAGGCTGGCGTGGGACCGAGTCGTGGTGGGAACGACGCATGCGTGACTGGATGACAAAGCCAGACCGGGTGGCGGCTTTCCTGACCGGGGTCGCATTCGATGTGCGGCACGTCACCGGCGACCTCGCCGTCGACAGGTTGTTCGCCATCGCCGCCGAGGAGGCCGGCAACCAACCCGGGTTCCTGCAGCGACTGGAACGGTTGGCGCTCGAGGCCCGCCCCCCGTTGGGGTGGCTCGGCGGCCTGGCGCCTCACGACGTGAATGGACGAGAGGGCGTCCTGGACCTCAAAACGGGCGGGATCCTTCCGATCACCGAACTGGCGCGGGTACACGCCCTGCGCGCCGGCAGGTTCGAGCTGGAGACTCCAGCGCGGCTGCGTGCTGCCGCCACCGCCGGCGCTCTCTCCCCCGACCACGCCGATGCCCTGGAGGAGGCGTTCGAGTTCTTGGGGGACCTCCGGCTGCAGAACCAGGTCAGTGAATGGACCGCTGGACGGGCACCGAGCAACCTGATCGACCCGGACAGCCTGGGGCCGATCGACCGGGGTTCACTGAAGCAGGCGTTTCGCATCGTCCGGCAGGTCCAGGCAGATCTGGCCAATCGGCTCGCACCCCGCATCCTCGGCCGATGACACCTCCGCCCGCTCCGATCGGACCCGGTCCCCTGATCGCGCTGGATCTGGAAACGACCGGACTCGACCCTCGCCACGACGTGATCCTCTCCTTCGGGACGGTCCCGATCGTCGACGGCATGGTGCGAATGGACCGGAGTACCTACCGGGTAATGCGGTCGTCGAAGCCTGTCGGGGTCGATGTCGTCCGCATCCACCAGTTGCGCCCAGCAGACCTGGCGGTGGCGTCCCCTCGTGCGGATACGCTGTACGAGTTCGAGAGGATCCTGGGCGATCACCCACTGGTGGTCTGGTCGGCCTGGGTGGAGACCTCGTTCCTGGCCGCCACCCTCGGAGGGCGACGTCGCAGGTGGGAGCGGCGCATGATCGACGTCCGGGACTTGGTGAAGGAGTTGGACAGCCGATTGGGACGACCCCGGGATCCGCATGAGACCTTGTCGGCGTGCGCGGTTCGTTACGGGATCCCTCCGGGCGTGCCCCACCATGCCCTCGCCGACGCCTTCGTCACAGCCCAGCTTTTCGTAGTCACCCGCACCATGTTGAGCGGCCCTCCCAGGGTGCGGCGTTCGCGCCAACATCGGGCGCGGATCCTCTGATCAACCGGCCGTCGGCAGCGGAGTACCCCACGGCACCACAGCCCCACGACGAGAAGGCCCGCGAGGGGCCGGATACGGTGTTTCGGATGGGTGGTCGGGGGTTGTGACGGTGCCAGTTCAGGGTCCGGCCCGGGCGGGATCGGACTCCCGGATGAACGTCCGCCGTTGGGGCGGGGAGTTGGGGTCGATCCGTCTGCCTTGCTGGTGGATGACGACATGATGGTGATACCAGCACACGGTGACCAGGTTGTCCGGATGATGGCTCCCACCCTGGGCGTAAGGGATCAGATGGTGGGGTTGAAGCCGGGAACGGGAGTTGCAGCCGGCGATCACACACCGATGCCCGTCCCGATGCAGTACCCGGTTCCGTACCGCTCCCGGGATCGCCCGTGACGACGGCGAGGTGGAAACGACACCGTGTTCGTCTTGAAAGTTGATGCGAACGGTGCCGGCACACAGGATCTCGGACAGGGTGTTCGGTCCTACTCGGACATCACCGGCCACCATCGCTCCTGCCTCCCCGCCGGTGGCGACGGCGAGAGAACCGTCGATGAAGATGTCGGCTGTCAGCTGGTGTCCGCCGATCTCCCCGGACAGCCATTCGGACGCCACTGCTACCAGGGCGTCTGCCCGGTCTTGGGATGCGGTGGTGTCCGGATTGTCGGGGAGACTGTCGATCGCGGTGCGTAACGCCTTGTCCACGATGTGGCCGTCGGTGCCGGTGAGCTGTCCCCAGAACCTCCAAGAGGACTCGTCCAAGGTCGGTTGGGTATGCAGATAGCGGGCGTCATAGGCGTCCGACTCGTCGGAGGAGGTGATCCGACGGTGCGCCGCAGCCATCCGACGGACACCGGCAAGATCATGGGACCAGGACCGGTCTACGGTGTTCTGGTCGGCACCGGCGTTCTTCAACCCGACCACAGCCGCCGCCCGATCGGTGGTCACCTCACCGGATTCGAGCAGTCCCTCGATCTCGGCATCGGCTGCCCGGGCTAGACCGACCAGCCTTCGGGCGGTGTCAGCTTCCAGATCGAAACGGCCCGAAAGCCATTCGACCAGGCTGCGGGCACCGTCGGCGGTGGCGACCTGGGCGACGTCCAACTGGCGGAGCACCCCAAGCCGGAGCGCATCCAACCGGGACATCGCCGCCGTCAACCGGGCGAAATCCTGCTCCAACTCGTCGATCGTCCCCGTCACCGGACCTGTCTCGAACATGAACCCAACGTACCCAACGGGTGTGACAAGAAACGAACGCAGGTTCGACGCTCTGACGGGCACACCCCACCCGTGCCAACATGCAGATCATGCGCGAAGCTCAGGGATACGACGGGGTGGTGGTCACGCCGCACGTGCTTTCCACTCAGGCGGGGATGGACGTCCTGGCCCAAGGCGGCTCGGCGGTGGATGCCGCCATCGCTGCCAACGCCGTGCAGGGATTGGTGGCGCCGGAGACCTGCGGAATCGGTGGCGACCTCTTCGCCCTCATCCACCATCAGGCGGAAGTCACCGCACTCAACGCCTCGGGGGGAGCCGGCTCGCAGGTGTCAGCCGACCGGCTCCGAGAGGAAGGCCTGACGGCACTTCCCCAACATCACCCTGCCTCGGTCACCATCCCGGGCTGTGTCCGTGGCTGGTTCGCGATGCACGCACGCCACGGGCGCTTACCGATGCGATCGCTCCTCCGCCGCGCCATCGAACTCGGACGAGACGGGTTCCCGGCGTCGACCGAATACACCCGAGCAACCCACCGCATGCACGAGTTCCTCGCCGAACACGAAGCCGGTGCCCAACTGCTGGTGGACGGCAGGCCACCCCAGCGCGGGGATCGCGTACGGCGTCCCAACTTGGCGGCGACCCTGGAGGCGATCGGGGAGGACGGGCCGGACGCCTTCTATGAGGGCGAGGTAGCCGGTTCGATCAGCCGGGCTGTCGGCGGACTCATCACCGCTGACGACCTGGCCACCTACCAGCCAGAGTGGGTCATGCCCATCGCCGCCGATGTGTTCGGGTTGACAGGGTGGACCATCCCCCCGAACAGCCAGGGGTATCTGACGCTCGCCACCCTGCAGCTCTTCGAGAAGCTGAGCCCGACCACCGACCCCGGCGACCCGCGTTGGGCTCACACGATGATCGAGGCCTATCGGGCGGTGGTGGCCGAACGAGACGATGTCGTCGCCGACCCTCGACATGCTCCGCTCCCCAACGACGAACTCTTGGTGCTGGAACGGTTGATGGAGCTGGCCGCTGACATCGAACCCGACTCGTCGGTCCTGAGGCCACCCATCGAACGCCGTCCAGGCGGAACCATGTACTTGGCGGTCGTCGACGGAGAAGGATTGGGCGTCTCCCTCATCGAGTCGAACTTCCGTGGTATCGGCTCGGGTATCGGCGCCGGCGACAGCGGCTTCATCCTGCACGATCGCGGCGGTGGCTTCGATCTGCGGTCGGGTCATCCCAACGAGATCGCCCCCGGGAAGCGCCCGCTCCATACCCTGGCACCCACCATCTGGACCGACGGTCCGAGCTTGCGTGCCGTGCTCGGAACCAGGGGCGGGCATCAGCAACCACAGTTGCTTGCCCAGGTCGCCGCACTGCTCTTCGCCGCCGGCCGTTCGCCGGGAGCGGCGCAGCACCACCCGCGCTGGGTCATGTCCGATGTGTCCGCCCCTCGGTCGACGGTGGACGTCGAGTCCGGCATGTCGGATCAGATCATCGACGGTCTCCACCGGCGGGGACACACGATCCGCATCCAGGCAGAGCGTATGCCGGGCTGGGGCCCGGTTTCACTCATCACAGTCGAGGGGAACGGGTTGCGGACCGGGGCGGCCGATCCGAGAGTGGACACTGCCGCGGCCGCAGCCCGGTGAAGGCTCAACGGGTGGCGGCGACCACTGCCGCCATCTCCTCGTCGGACAGGGCGGGAGCCCCGTCGAGGGTGTAGTAGCCGATCCGGGCGATGCGGTCGCCGTAGCGCTGTCTGATCGCCTCGCCCACCCGCTCGGGTTCGGAGACGATGGCGATGGTGTCGACCACCTCGTCACCGATCACGTCGGCCATGCGCTCCCACTCACCACGCCGGCTCATCCAGTTCAGTTGGTCGCCGAAATCCCACCCGTGGGTGTCGAGGACCACTCGATAGCTAGGGGTGGAGGCGTAGAAGGCGATCTGTCGCTTGGCGGCGAGCCGCGACTGCTCCATCTCGGATTCGTCGCGACCGGTGACCAGGAAGACCGAGGTGTAGACGCCGACATCGGCGGGAGACCGACCGACGGCCTCCGCACCCGCTGCGATATTGGGCAGGACGACCTCGTCGAGATAGCGAACCGTGTGGAAAGAATGAGCAAAGAAGCCTTGGCAACGTTCGCCGGCCAGACGGGACAGGCCGGGACCAACTCCGGCGATCGCCACCGGAATCTCCGGATGGTCGATCGGACCAGGGTTGAAGAACGGGGTGATCAGCGAGAATCGGTACTCCTCGCTCTCGAAGCGGAGCGGCTCACCGGTCTGGAACGAATGCCAGATCGCCCGCAGCGCATCGATGTAATCCCGCAAGCGAGCCGATGCCGTCGTCCATTCCATTCCGAACCGGCGAACGATGTGAGGCTTGACCTGGGTGCCCAACCCGAGGACGAATCGGCCCTCCGACACCGAGGCCAGATCCCACGCCACCTGCGCAGTCACCATCGGCGACCGCGGGAAGGCGACCGCGATCGCGGTGCCGATGGTGAGCTCGGGGACCTCCAGCGACGCCAATGCCAGCGGAATGAAGGGGTCGTGCGACGTCTCGGCGGTGAAGAATCCGTCGAATCCGATCTCCCGCGCCCTCCGTGCTTCGGCCGCCACCGCTCCGAGGGGCGTTTCGACGGGAAGGGCGTAATCGATCTGCATGGTTCTCCTGCTCGCACGGGACCGCCGGCACTGTACCGACACGAACTGGTCCGGCCCCGCCTCACCTCCCGACGTCGCTACGATGCGACCCGTGAACAAGGTCGGAAAGGTCATCGGGTTCGTCGGCGGCGCGCTCGCCATTCTCTGGGCGATGCGGGATCGGCTGGTGTCGATCGCCGCTCCCCAAGATCCCGAACCTCCCCGATTCCGGGTGGTTCCACCGTCGGCGCCGACGATCGCCGACGACGATCTGACCGACATCTCCGGGATCGGTCCGGTGTTCGCCGGACGCCTGCGCGATGCCGGAATCACCTCGTTCGCCGACGTGGCGAACACCGATGCCGAGCGGTTGGCCGAAATCACCGGCGCCACCGTCGCCCGCACCAGCGAGTGGGTGGCATCGGCTTCCGCACACGTCTGAGCTTGTGCTGTATCTGACCCCGCCCGAGGAGCTGGGCACCCTGCTCGAAGACGAGCCGTCGTTCCGCGCCGATCAGCTTCGAGAGTGGCTGTACGTCAATCCGGTGCTGGATCCGACCGAGATGACCAACCTGCCCGCCGAGCTGCGAGAGCGGCTGGCCGGTCGACTATGGCCGTTCGACGTGGAGATGACCCAGCAAGCCGACGGCGGGACCACCGCCAAGTGGCTGTTCCGTGCCCCGGACGGCGTGGCGATCGAAGCGGTGCTGATGGGGTATCCCAACCGCACCACCCTGTGTCTCTCATCCCAGGCCGGATGCGCCCTGGCCTGCACGTTCTGTGCGACCGGACAGTTCGGGTTCGACCGTCATCTCGACGCCGGCGAGATCGTGGCTCAAGTGGCGTGGGCGCAAGCGTTCCTCCGCACTTTCGGGCTGGGAACGAGCCCCGACCATGTCACGAACATCGTCTACATGGGGATGGGCGAACCGCTCGCCAACTACGACCGGGTACGGGAGTCGTTGCGCAGGATCATCGAGGTGATGGGCATCGGCGCGCGTTCTGTCACTGTCTCCACCGTGGGGATGGTGCCGGGGATGCGTCGGCTGGCCGAGGAACCGTGGCAGGTCAACCTGGCGGTGAGCCTGCACGCCGCCGACGACGAGCTTCGATCGTCGATCCTCCCCATCAACAAGCGATATCCACTCGCCGAGGTGGAAGCCGCCGCCGCCAACTACTTCGAGAAGAAGGGCCGACGGGTCTCGATCGAATGGACGATGCTTGCCGGGGTGAACGACACCGACGAACAAGCCCGCAAGCTTGCGCCCATCGCCCGCAGACTCCACGCCCACGTCAACCTGATCGCGATGAACCCGACGCCCCTGACGTCGGATCGGCCGTCGGCCCGAAGCCGCATCGAATCGTTCGCCGAGGTGTTGGGAGACCTGGGAGTGAACGTGACCATCCGGGACACCCGCGGCCAGGAGATCGACGCCGCCTGCGGGCAGCTCCGAGTGCGGGCAGGCCGCTGACTCAGTCCGGACGTTCCATCCCGAACAGGTCGGTGGTCCGGGCGTATGACGGCCCACCCATCCGGCCGATGGCGTCCAGTCCGGCCTGATCGATTCTGGTTCCGTCGAGGAGGTCCTCCCGGACATGGAACGCCACCACCTCGCCGATGACCAGCGTGCCGTCGAGCGGCGGACGCCCGACCGGGACGGTCTGAGTGACCACACATTCCAGGTTGGCCCGTGCTTCTGCCACCAACGGCGCAGCCACCTTCGAACCGGGTACCGGAGTGAGTCCGGCCACGGTGAACTCGTCGACATCGGGCGGGTGGGATCCTGAGCTGAGATTCATCGCCTCGGCCAGGTCGTACGAGACGATGTTGACCGTGAACACCCCGGTGGCACGCACGTTGTTCAATGTGTCCTTGGCGGAACCCTTCCGGGTGAGTGGCGAGAAGAGTACCGTCGGCGGCGTAGCGGCGACCGCGTTGAAGAACGAATACGGCGCCAGATTCCGCACGCCGGAAGCGTCGATCGAACCGATCCAGCCGATGGGCCGGGGTACCACCAGGCCGATGAGCAACTTGTAGGCGTCCCGTGCTTCGACCTCGTTCGGTTCGATCAGACGTTTGTCGCTCACGGTCCTGCGAGCGTAACGGGGTACCCTCCCCGACCGTGAGCCAGCCCGAGCACATCGCGGTTCGTCCCGACGAGCGGTTCGACGTCGAAGCATTGGCCGCGTGGCTCCAGGGTCGGCTCCCCGGCGCGGACCGTCCGCTTTCTGTGCGGCAGTTCTCCCGCGGCAAGGCGAACCTCACCTACCTTCTTCGTTTCGGCGAGGAGAACCCCATCGAATACGTCCTGCGCCGTCCGCCGCTCGGACCGGTGGCGCCGGGAGCACACGACATGGCCCGGGAGTTCCGGGTGCTGTCGACGCTGTGGCGGGCGTTTCCCAAGGCGGCACGAGCCCACGTCTACTGCGACGACGAGTCGGTGATAGGCGCTCCGTTCTTCGTGATGGAACGTCTCCACGGGGTCGTCGTGCAGGGTACGGTCCCGGAAGCCTTCGGTTCGGGTGCCGACCCGATCGCCAACCGCAAGCTGTCCGAAGTCGTCGTCGCCACGCTGGCGGAATTCCACGGGGTCGATCCCGCCGACGCCGGCTTGGCCGATCTGGGACACCCGGAGGGGTTCACTCAGCGCCAGGTGGACGGGTGGACAGGACGATGGGAGAAAGCCAAACACGAGGACAATCCACTGGCCACCGAACTCGCCCAGTGGCTCCGCAAGCACCTCCCCCCGCCAGGGCCGACCACCCTGCTCCACAACGACTGGCGGCTGGACAACATGGCTGTGGCACCCGACGATCCGGGACGGTGTGTCGCCGTCTACGACTGGGACATGTGCACCCGGGGGGACGCCTTCGCCGATCTCGGAACGCTGATGTCGGTGTGGTACGACCCGGGCGAGGCCCCCTCGGAGCTGAACACGATGCCTACCCATGCGCCCGGATGGATGAGGCGGGCCGACGCAATCGAGCGCTACTCCCGGGACACGGGCTTCGACCTGTCCAACGTCGACTGGTACGTGGTGTTCGGCACCTTCAAGCTGGCCGTGGTTCTCCAACAGATCTACATTCGCTGGCTGCGCGGGCAGACCAAAGACGAGCGGTTCGCGGTGATGGGCGACGGTGCCGGACAACTCCTGGAGTTGGCGGCGGAGCGACGGCCGTGACCGACGGAACGATCCCACAGCTCGCCGGAGAACGGTTCGTGAGCGTGCAGACTTTCAGGCGGAGCGGCCAAGGGATTTCGACCCCGGTGTGGTTCGCCGAGGTCGGCGACGGGTTCGTGTTCGGCACCCATGCCGACTCGGGCAAGGTCAAGCGAATCCGAAACAACCCGAAGGTTCGCTTCGCCGCCGCCAACTACCGGGGCCTGGAACGATCCGAGTACGCCGATGCGACCGCGGTGATCCTCGAGGCGGAGGCGGCGGAGGCGGCCGACGCGGTCTTGGGCGAGAAGTACGGGTGGCAGTGGTTCCCGTTCTCTCGGCTCATCGACTGCTTCGTGCGGGTGACGCCGGACTGATCAGCGGCGTCGGGCGATGATCCGGGCGGCCACGATTCCGATGCCCATCGACGCCAGGGCCACGGCCGGCGCGAGCAACTCCAGCCGCACTCCGTAGGAGACGAGAACCTCAGCGACCGGGCCGGCCACCAGCCCGGTGGGACGAAACATGGCCGTATCTTCGCCTCCGTCGGCCACCGATGTCAACGGCGCGTCACATCACCCTCGGAACGACCTAATCTGACGCGGACATGCCATCTGTACGTGCCATGGCACCGACCGACTGGCCTGCGATCCACCGTATCTACGAAGACGGCATCGCGACCGGAACTGCAACTTTGGACACCATCGCCCCCTCGTGGATGGCATGGGATGCGTCGCATCTCGAGCCCTGTCGGGTGGTCGCCGAGGAGGACGGCGAGGTCGTAGCTTGGGCCGCCCTCACCCCGGTGACGGGCCGATGCGCCTACGGCGGCGTCGCCGAACTGTCCATCTACGTCGCCGAGGATGCTCGAGGTAAGAAGCACGGCCAGAAGCTGCTGGAAGCCCTGATCGAGAAGTCCGAGGAAGCAGGCTTTTGGACACTGCAAGCGCAGATCTTCGAAGAGAACACCGTGTCGATCCATATCCACGAAGCCGCCGGGTTCCGGGTGGTCGGGGTGCGTGAACGAATCGGTCAGGTGAACGGCAAGTGGCACAACGTGGTGCTGATGGAGAGGCGTTCTCAGACCGTCGGGGTCTGAGCGTCCAACACCACGCGCCTGCCCCAATCCACCGTGTAGACCGTGACGTGATCGGGGAACGCTCCGACCTCACCACATTGGCGTAGCACCGCCCGGATCACACCACCGTGAGTCACCACCAGGTGCGAGCCGCGGTCGAAACCATCGAGGGCGTCGACGACCCGCTCAACCAATCCGGCGGTGGATTCGCCGCCGGGAGCGACGAATCCGTCGAAGGCAACCAGCGCTTCACGCACCGGGTCGTCCAACTCGTCCCAGGTCTGTCCTTCCAACCGGCCGAAGTCGATCTCGCGCAGACGCCAGTCGGCAAGCGCGTCGGACCAGCCGGCCAGACGAGCGGTGGCAGTCGCCCGCGACAGGTCCGAGGTGACGATGTGGTCGTAGGGGGTGACATCCAGCCGCGCGCCCAAAGACGCCGCCTGGCGTTCCCCGACCTCGTCGAGACCGATGTCGGTCCAGCCCAGGAGACGACGTTCCCGGTTCCAATGCGTCTGGCCGTGGCGGACGAACGAAATACGAACGGTCACGCCGCAACGATGGCCAGTCCCCCGACCAATGCCAACTGCTGGCATGCGCCGAGGACGTCACCGGTGACTCCTCCCAGGCGACGACTCGCCCACCAGGCGACCACACCTGCCGGAACCAGTGCTCCGGCCACGGCCGGAACCAGGACGGCCCCGACCAGGAGCCATCCGCCGGCAACGGTGAAGGCCGCCACCGCCAGCGGGATGGTCGGCGAGAACCGGCGGAGATATTCGGCGCCGGAGCCGTCCACTCGGGCGGGAGAGGCCACCGACATGACCACGATGACCACGGCAGCGGCGACGGCGTGGAGCCAGGCGAGGACCAGCACCGCTCGCCACGTCGGGGCGAGCGCCGCCACCCCGGCCACGCGGGAGACGAGCACGAGTGTCAAGGCGGCCACCCCGAACGACCCCAAGCGGGAGTCCCGCATGATCTCGACCTGGCGTTCGGTGCTCCGAATCGAAGAAACACCGTCGAAGGTGTCGGCCAACCCGTCCTCGTGGAACGCGCCGGTGACGGCGACCGCAGCGGCCACCGCCAGGCTCGCCGCCATCCAGGGGACGGTCACCTGCGATGCAGCCCAGAACACCGTGCCGCTCACTGCACCGACGACGGCACCGACAACCGGGAACCAGCCGATGGCGCTGGACGGGTCGGACCCGGTGCGGACGGGGATCCGAGTGAGAAAACCGAACGCGGCGGCCAGTCGGCTCATGCCAGCCCCCACTCTTCGAAGGTGACGACATCGACCACTGCGGCCGCCGCCAATCTCACCACCGGCAGGGCCACCAGTGCACCTGAGCCCTCGCCCAACCGCATCTCCAGGTCGAGCAGCGGTTCGAGGCCCAGGCGTTCGAGCACCAGGCGATGCCCCGGCTCGGGCGAAAGGTGCGACGCAAGACAATGATCGATCGACCCTGGGGCAGCCAGCTCCAACGCCAGCGCCGCTGCCGACGTGACGTAGCCGTCCAACATCAGCGGCAGGGAGCGGAGGCGGGCCTCGGCGATCACCCCGACCAGGACCGCATGCTCGGCCCCGCCCAAGCGTCGGAGGGTTTGCAGAGGGTCGGCCGATTGCACGCGTTCGACTGCCATCCGTACGACCCGCTGTTTCTCCGCCAGTGCCTCGTCGTCGATGCCGGCTCCCCGGCCGACACAGGCCTCGACCTCGGCCCCCAGCAGGGCGGCGACGACCGCGGCCGTGGCTGTGGTGTTTCCGATCCCCATCTCGCCCAGGAGCAGGAGATCGGCGTCGAGGTCGGCCACCGTCTGGCGTCCGAGCGCGATCAGGTGCTCGAACCGCTCCAGGCCGAGGGCGTCGTCGGTGACGATGTCCCCTGTGGGATGGCCGACCCCACCGTCCACCAGCCGCAGCGCCACGTCAAGTTCTCGAGCAAGCACGGCCGATGTGGCGGCGCCGGCGCGTATCGCGTCCACGATGGCCGCCGTCACTTCGGGGGGATACGCCGACACGCCCCTCGCCACCACCCCGTGATCGCCGGCCGCCAGAACCAACGCCGGTCGAGACACGGCCGGAACGTCGGTGCGCTGCCATCCGGCGAGCCAGCCTGCAACCCGATCGAGTTTGGCGAGCGCTCCCGGCGGACGCAGCACCCGGTTGGCGCGTTGCAGCACCGCCTGCCGGGAGAGTTCGTCGACGCTCGGAGCACGTGCCAGGTCGGCGACGAGATCGCTCACCACGGCGGGCGCTCCAGACGGATCACCTGCCCGGCCACCACCAGGAAGGCTCGATCGGCCCGGTCGGCGAAGATTCGATTCATGCCGCCGAGCAGATCGCGATACCGGCGGCTGAGTGGGTCGGCGGGCACGATCCCATCTCCCACCTCGTTGGAGACGACCACGCCACCGCCGGGTCTCCGCGCCAGCTCGCCAGCCACCACCTCGCCAGTCTCCAGGATGTCCGAGTCGTCGCCGGCCAGCATGTTGGCGAGCCACAGGGTCAGACAGTCCAGCACGAGGAACCGCCCAGGATCGATGGCCGAGATCGCACTCAGGAGATCTCGTGGCTCCTCGACGGTGTCCCATGACGACGGGCGTTCCGCCCGATGACGCGCGATGCGTCGTGCCATCTCGTCGTCGCCCGGTTCGGCCGTGGCGACGACCGTCACCTCGGATTCGGACTGGACGGCCAGACGTTCCGCCGATCGGGACTTCCCGCTCCGGGCTCCGCCGGTGAGGAAGTCGTAGGACATCAGTAGTCGATTCCCCGGCGCGACATGATCCCCCGGTCGTAGGGGTGCTTCACCTTCCCCATCTCGGTGACCGTGTCGGCGATCTCGATGAGTGCCTCGGAGGCATCACGGCCGGTGACGATCACGTTCACCTTCTCCGGCCTCGTCCGGATGGTCTCGATGACTTCTGCAGGATCGATCCATCCCCAGTTCATCGGATAGGTGAGTTCGTCGAGGACGACGAGGTCGTACTCCCCAGATCGAATCCGCTCGGAAGCGAACCGCCACGCCTCTTTCGCCACTGCCTGGGATTCGCTCAACTCGGCGGCGTCCCAGGTGAACCCGTCTCCCAACGCCCACCAGTCGACGCCCAATCGCCGCCCGACCTCTTCTTCCCCCACCTTCCACTCCCCCGATTTCAGGAACTGGATGACGGCCACCTTCCAGCCTCGCGCCACGGCTCGGATCATCACGCCGAATGCGGCTGTGCTCTTTCCCTTCCCGTCCCCGGTGTTGACCAACACCAACGATGGCGCACGGACACTCGCCTTGGGAGGCGGTTCGACCGGCGGTGTGTCGGAGCGTTCGTTCATGGGGCCTCCTTGGCCAGGTCGACCGGGGTCGAAACGTGACTGCGGCTGGGGATGACCACCACTCTGCCGTCGCCGTCGTCGAGAACGCGAACCGTGGCGCCGTAGTGGGCGGCGATGGCCGACTCGGTCAACACCGTCACCGGGGCACCTTCGGCGACGACACCGCCACCGGCCATCATCACCAACCGGTCACAGAACTGGGCGGCCAAGGTGAGGTCATGGACGGCGGCGACCACGGTCAACCCGCAGGAGCGGCGCATGGCGTCGACCATCGACAGCACCCGTTGGCTGTGACCGACGTCGAGTGCGCTGGTGGGCTCGTCGAGCAGCAGGAGAGGTGCCCCTTGGGCGAGGGCGCGGGCCAGCACGACCCGTTGGAATTCTCCACCGGACAGCGTGGTCAGCTCTCGAGAACCGAGATGAGCAACGTCCAGCGACTCCAGCGACGCGTGGGCTGCGTGGAGGTCGCGGCGGGATTCGGTGGCGAGGAAACCGAGATGAGGAGTTATCCCCAACAGGACGTAATCGGCCACCGTCATGCCCGCAGGAGCATTGGGACGTTGCGGGACCAGGGCGACCTTCCGGGCTCGCTCGTCGCGTCGCATGGCCGCCGAGTCCTCGCCGTCGATCAGGACACGGCCGCGGTAGGGGACGATTCCCGCCACGGTGCCCAGGATCGTGGTCTTGCCCGCCCCGTTGGGTCCGACCAATCCGACGAATGCACCATCCGGCACCGACAGATCCACGTGGCGCACGATGGCATTGCCGTCGAGTGCCACAGAGACGTCTTCGAGCATCAGCTTCGTCACTCGACGACCCTCCTCGACCGGCGTAACACGAGCAGGAAGAACGGCGCACCGAGGAAAGCCGTCACCACCCCGATCGGGAGTTCGGCCGGGCTCATGACGGTTCTCGCACCCAAGTCGGTGATGACCATGAAGGCGGCGCCGAACAGCATCGAGAGTGGGACGACCACCCGGTAGCTGGCGCCGGCGACGAGCCTCACCAGGTGCGGCACGATGATTCCGACGAATCCGATCAGGCCGCTCACCGCTACCGCCGCCGACGTGGCGAGGGTGGCAGCCGCGACCAGGAGGAGCCGCACCCGACCCACCGGGAGTCCCAGGGTCGCTGCTTCCTCCTCACCGACGGCGAGGACGTCCAGATGGCGGCGCAGGGCGAAGATCACCGTCCCTGCCCCGAGCGCGTAGGGCAGCAGCGTGAGCACATCCCCCCAGCCGTTGGTCGACAGTCGCCCGAGGATCCACACGTAGACCTCCCGGAGCGTGTCGGTATTGCGCTGTTGCAGATAGGTCTGGGTGGCGGTGAGGAAGGCGGCCACCGCCACCCCGGCCAGGATGATCGCCGGTCCGGTCCGTCCGCCGGCCGCCCGTCCGAGGGCGTACGCCACCCCCACCGCCGCCAGTGCGCCGGCGAACGCCGCCAGGCCGATCAGGCCGCGAGCCC
Organism: Acidimicrobiia bacterium; assembly: GCA_046565785.1. Taxonomy (GTDB): domain Bacteria; phylum Actinomycetota; class Acidimicrobiia; order Spongiisociales; family ZC4RG35; genus DATHWB01. Next base: position 22,130 of record JBKHXZ010000166.1, on the reverse strand, counting down.
CGGTGGTGATGGCGACCGTGGCTCCCAGGCCGGCGCCGGCAGCCGCCCCCAGGAGATACGGATCGGCCAGGGGGTTGCGGAACACCCCCTGGTAGGCCGCTCCGGACATCGCCAGACACGCCCCGACCAACGCTCCGAGGACCACCCGGGGAAGCCGCCACGAGAACAGGATGGCGGAATGGGCGTCGGAGATCGGGGCGGTATCGACTCCCGGGATCCAGTCGACCAACGCTCCGAGAGCGGCGCCGGCGGTCAGCCCGGAAGGGCCGACCAGGGTGCCGGCGGCGAGCGCCGCGACCAGGGCCACCGAGCCGGAAACCACATGGACCGGACGGAGGCGGCTGGGCGTGAGCGCCGGGGTGGTCACGCCGTCGTCGCCTCCTCCAAAGCCGAGGCCACCACCCGGAAGAACTCGACGAGGCGTGGCCCCCAGCGGGATGCCAGGTCATCGTTCAGCTCGAACAGCCAGCCGTTGCGGACCGCCGTGACCGAGTCCCACCCGGGTCGGGAAGAGATCGACTCCGGAGTGTCCCCGCAGCAGCTGGTGAAGAAGATGAGGTCGGGGTCCGCGTCGAGGATGTACTCGACCGACAACACCGGATATCCGAAACCGTCGGTGTCGGCAGGGTCGGCGATGTTCTCCAGACCGAAAGCCCCGAACACTTCACCGATGAAGGTCGACGACGTCACCGAATAGAACGCGCCTCCACCGTCGGAACCCAGCTCGTGGTAGTAGGTAAGGGGTTCGTCCACCGGGTCGATGCCGGCGACCAGCGAGTCGATCTCGGCCTCCATCTCGGTCGCCAGCGTCTCGGCGGAGTCGAGGTTGCCGGTGGCAACACCGAGTACCCGAACCTGTTCGTACACCTCGTCGATGGCCGACACGGCACCGAGTACGAGCGTGGGAACACCGACCCCCTGCAGGGATCCGACGATCCCGTCGATGTCGTCGCTTACCACTACCAGGTCGGGCGAGTAGGAGACGATCGCCTCCAGGTTGGGCGTGAACCCGGAGAGATCGGTCACCGGGGCCTCTTCGGGGTAGTAGGAGTATTCGTCCACCGCCACCACCTGGGATCCGGCACCGATGGCGAAGAGCATTTCGGTGGCGCTCGGCGACAGCGACACGATGGACTCGGGACGCTCCTCGATCGTCGTTTCCACCCCGTTCCACTCGACCGTGGCCGGAAAGCCGTCGTCGACCGTGATGGTCGTGGTCGACTCGACGGTGGTCGTGGACGGCGCAGTCGTCGTGACCGACATCGTGGTAGCGGTCGAAGCAGCGGATCCGTCGCCGGCGCACGCTGCGAGTACGAGTACGAGTGAGAGTGCCGCTCGGGGCACCTGCGTTCTGAACATCCCATCCTCCTGGGCTGGAGTATGAAGAGAGTCGACGGCGGTCTCGCCGGCGGACTACACCTTCATCCGAGGCTTCGTCTGCGCCGTGGCACCAGGCGACCTGGCTCACCCCCGAAGGAGTTCACAGTTGCGGGACAGCGCCGGTTGGTTCCGGACTTCGCTGCTGCCAACGGCACCGCTCCGAAGAGCGGACGACCTCACGCTAGCCGATCCGGAGAACGGCTCAGCCTTCAGCGGGGCGAGAACCCAACTCGACGTCGAGGAAGAGTCGTTCCCCGTCGCGCAGGACTTCCAGCGTGACGGTGTCGCCGGCGGCATAGTTTCGGATCACAGCGGCGAGATCGATGTAGTCGGCGATCGGATCGCCGTCGACTGCCACGACGATGTCGCCCAGTTGGAGACCGGCCTCTGCCGCGGCCGTCCCGGGCGTGATCGTCGTGATGACCGAACCCGCCCGACCGGTTTCGGTGGGGGCGATAGTCACTCCGAGGAAAGCGGGCTCGAAGGAACCCCCTTCCACGATGGCGCGGGCCACGCGGTAGGCCCGGTCGATCGGAACTGCGAAACCGACACCGTCGTTGGCGCCCGAAGCCGAGTAGATCGACACGTTGATCCCGATGATCCGGCCATACCGGTCTGCCAAGGGTCCGCCGGAGTTGCCCGGGTTGATGGAGGCGTCGGTCTGGAGCATGAGACGGATGTTGCCGTCCGGGCCTTCGATCGCCTGGTCGACCGCCGAGATGATCCCGGAGGTGACTGTCGAGTTGAGACCCCACGGCGATCCGAGGGCGATGGCCAGCTGGCCCGGTCGGGGATCATCGTCGAGCGCCAGGGGGGCAGCCGGCAATCCAGTTTCGTCGACTTCGATAACGGCGATGTCGTTGCCGTCGTCGGTGCCGATGACGCGGCCCGGAACCCGATCCCCATTGGCGAACCGGACGAGGACCGTCTCCACGTTGGTCACGACGTGGCCGGCGGTGAGAATTCGGCCGTTGCTGTCGTAGATCACTCCACTCCCCAGCCCGCCGGCGGGGAGTTCGATCTCGACGACCGACGGGAGGAGCGCCTCCGCCACATCGGCGACCGGTTCCTCCGAACTGGAACTCACCAACGCCCCGGTGTTGGGGTCGGCGGGCGGGGCGGTGTTGTCGGGTGGGGGGGCCACGACATCGGTCTCCGAGTCCGGCAGCGTCGTTGTCGTTGCCGGTTCCGATGTCTTCGTCGTGGTCGAGGCGGCCACCTCGGTCAAGGGAGGCGGGCTGGCGAGCCAGCCGATGCCTATGCCGCCGGCGAAGACCGCCAGCACGGCGAACACGACGACGATCCGCGGAGCGCGATCTTCAGCCGGCGTCGTGTCGGTCGCCTCGGTTCGGTCTTTCATCTCCACCATTCCAACTCCAAACGAACGCTGTGCAAACTCACAGCTATCTCACGTGCGGTAAATCGTCGGTAAACCCTCCACCAGCGGTTCTGGCACGGTCGGGTCGTACGGAACCCACAGCGCCAGCAACGCACCACCGCCCTCGCGCACCGCCGACGACAGGCGGCCATGGTGGAGCCGGGCGACCTCGCGAACGATGGGAATCCCCAGACCCCGCCCATCTGCCGAACCTTCCACCACCCCTGGGTCGATCCCGGGCCCACGGTCGGCGACCACCAGGTAGGCCCAGCCGTCCTGCACCCCGCATCCGATGTCGATCTGCGAGCCACGCGGGGACATGCGCAGTGCGTTCTCGACCAGGTTGCCGACCGCCCGATCGATCGTCGCCCGATCCCCCTCGACATGGGCGTGTGCGGCGTGAACGACCATGTCCACCCCGGCGGCTTCGAGACGGGCGGCCCAATCCTCTGCGGTGGATGTCACCACTTCGGCGAGGTCCAGGTCGACCATCAGCACCTCCCCGACTTCGAGGCGGGCGACGGCGAGAAGCTCTTCGACCATCCGCCCCATCTGGTCGCTGGCCCGAGAAACCAATTGCCCGGTATCCCGCCAATCGTCGACCGAGGCGTCGGGATCGTCGAGCATGACCTCCACGTTCGAGCGGATGACGGCGATCGGTGTCCGCAAATCGTGCGAGGTCTTGGCCAGCAGTTCGCGCTGCGCGCGGAAGGCCCGGTCGAGCCGATCGAGCATGGCGTCGAACGTCCCGGCCATCGTGGTCAGCTCGTCGGGTGGGCCTTCCAGGCCGATGCGTCGCGTCAAGTCGGTGGCTTCGATCTCCTGTGCCACCGCGGTGATCCGGGTGAGGGGGCGCAGGGCACGTCCCGCCACGAACCACCCGACCACCAGAGAAAGCACAAAGAGCACACCGAGCACGATCAGCGTGATCCCCGCCACCTGATTGAGGATGAACTCGCGAACGATGCTCTCCAGTGTGCGTATCTGTTGTTCCTCCACCTGTGGCAGGAGCACCGTGGTGCCGCCCAGATCGATGACATGACCGCCGGTGACCACCCGGCGGGTCATGGTCAGACCGCGGACAGTGTCGAGCACCGCGAAATAGACGATGCCGAGCGCCAATCCGCCGATCCCGAAGACCACCGCAGAGGTGATCCACGACACCCGGAAACGCAGGGACTTGGTGACGGGGGGGAGGTCCATCGGCCGGGTCAGCGTATTCCGCCAGGGCTAAGCCCCGGATAAAGGATCCTCGGAACGCACTACGTAACCGCGCCCCGGCACAGTCTCGATCACCGGCGGATCGCCCAGCTTCTTACGGAGATTCGAGATGGTCACGCGCACGGTGTTGGTAAAGGGATCAGCCATCTCGTCCCACACGTGCTCCAGCAGATCCTCCTGACTGTGAACGGTGTCGGGATGCGCCAGGAAGTATTCGAGCAGCGCGAACTCCTTGGCGGTCAACCCCAGCGCCCGCTCCCCACGCCGTGCGTCGAACCGGGCAGGGTCCAGGGTGATGTCGCCGAGCCGCAGCACGGGCGGCAGGTCGTGGTCGCGGCGGAGGAGGGCGCGCACCCGCGCTTCGAGTTCGGCGAAAGCGAACGGCTTGACCAGATAGTCGTCGGCCCCTGCGTCCAGCCCCCGGACCCGATCGTCGAGGGTGTCACGTGCGGTGAGCATCAGGATTCGCGGGGGGCTGCCGTCCAACGTGGGCACCGAACCGGACTTGAGTCCCAACGCGAGGTCCACACCCGCCCCATCCGGCAGATTCCAGTCCAGGATGACCAGATCGTGGGCAGCCGAGGCCAGCGCGATCTCGGCATCTGTCACCGAACCGACGATGTCCACTGCATGCCCCCGCCGGGCCAGGCCGCGGCGAATGGCGGTCGCCAGACTCTCCTCGTCCTCCACGATCAGGATTCGCATCGACCCAATCTTGGCGCGTCAGCGGTGAGCTGAGGGCGGTAGCGTCGAATCCATGACTCGGCCTCTCGACCGCCACGCCGCCGTCCTGTTCGATCTCGACGGGGTGCTCACGCCGACCGCCGAGGTGCACCGGGCCGCGTGGAAGCGCACCTTCGACCGGCTCCTGCAGTCCCTGTACGGGTCGGCCGCCGAACTCTTCACCCTCGACGACTATCTGAAGTACGTGGACGGCAAACCACGGTACGACGGCGTCCATTCGTTCCTGACCGCACGGGGGATCGACCTGCCGCCGGGGGATCCTTCCGACCCTCCCTCACTCAGGACCGAGGCCGGTGTCGGGAACCTCAAGAACGACGAGTTCCGGGCCGTCCTCGAAGACGACGGCGTACGACCGTATCCGGGATCGGTCGCGCTCCTCGATCATCTGAGGGACTCGGGCGTGGCCGTGGCGGTGGTCTCCTCCTCGGCCAACGCGGCGGCCGTGCTGGGAGCCGCCGGCCTGGCCGATCGCTTCGCACTGGTCGTGGACGGCATCGTCGCCCGCCAGGAGCGGCTCGAAGGAAAACCGGCGCCGGACACGTTCCTGTTCGCCGCCGACCGCCTCGGGGTCCGGCCGGAGGACACCGCCATCGTCGAGGACGCCTCCTCGGGGGTGGAAGCCGGCGCCGCCGGAAGGTTCGGACTGGTCGTTGGGGTGGCGAGGGAAGACAACGAGGAGGACCTGCACAAGGCGGGGGCGGACCTCGTCGTTGCGGACCTCGCTGAACTCCTTCCGCCGGAACGACAGCCCTAGGCTCGCCGCCGATGATCGGACGGCAACGCACAGACCTTCCCAGCGACCTCTACCCGGGAGACCCGTGGGCGGTGGTGGAGGAAGCGTTCGCCCCACGATTCGTCTATCTCACCGAGACGATTTTCGCCCTCTCGAACGGCTACCTGGGGATACGCGGCACCGTCGACGAGGGAACCCCGGTCCATCTCCACGGCACGTTCGTCAACGGATTCCACGAGACCTGGCCGATCACCCACGCCGAGAACGCCTTCGGTCTCGCCCGCACGGGTCAGACGATCGTCAACGTTCCCGACGCCACCTCGATCCGGGTCGAGGTCGACGGGACCCGCCTGTCGTTGAACAAACTGGACGACATCTCGCAACGACGCTGGCTCGACTTCCGCCACGGAGTCCTGGAACGGAGAGTCGAGTTCACTGCGGCAAGCGGGACTCGGGCGGCCGTGGCGTTCCGACGGCTGGTTTCGTTGCAGATGCGCGAGGTGGCCGCGTTCTCCGTGACCGTGTCGGTCGATCGGCCGGCCCGGGTCTCCGTCACCTCCCGCATGGTCAACCGGCAGGATCGCAAGCAGGCCGAGGATCTCGCCGAGGACGACCCCCGCCGCGCACAGTCCTTCTCGCATCGGGTGTTGGAGCCCCGCGCTGCCACTCTCGACGGACTCCGCTTCTCCCAGGGGTGGGTTACCGCCCGCTCCGGGATGGGGTTGATCGCTTCGATCGACCATCGCTTGTCACAGCCGGCCGAAGTCGAGCTGCACCGGGACGCAAACGACTTCGGATACCGCTTCAGCACCGAGGTCGACCCGGATACACCGTTCGTCGTCGAGAAGTTCGCTCACTATCGCCGCTGCAGTGAACGACCCACCGAGGTGGACCGGAACGCGGTCGTCGCCGACCTCGACCGATGTCAGGAGATGGGATTCGGCGGTCTCGCATCCGCCCAATCCCGCATCCTGGCGGAACTGTGGGACCGCGCCGACGTCGAGGTGGGCACGTCGGTCGACACCCAGCGCGCCATCCGCTGGTCGCTCTTCCAGATGTTTCAGGCCGCCGTCCAGTTGGAGGACGGTTCGATTCCCGCCAAGGGTCTCACCGGACAGGCCTACGACGGGCATTACTTCTGGGACACCGAGATCTATCTGCTGCCTTTCCTCGCCCGGGCACTCCCCGAGAAGGCTCGGGAGATCCTGCTGCATCGGTACCGCATGCTGGATGCCGCCCGCAGACGAGCCGCAGAGCTGTCCCAACGTGGAGCGTTGTTCCCGTGGCGAACGATCACCGGGGAGGAAGCTTCGGCGTATTTCCTGGCCGGGACCGCCCAATACCACATCGACGCCGACGTGACCTATGCGATCCGCAGCTACGTGGAGGCGACCGGGGACGAGGACTTCCTGTGGGACTTTGGTGTCGAGATCGGGGTCGAGACGGCGCGAATGTGGGAGGACCTCGGCTTCTACCGCAACAACCGCTTCCACATCCACGGCGTGACCGGCCCCGACGAATACACCGCCCTGGTGGACGACAACGCCTTCACCAACGCCATGGCACGGATGAACATGCGCTATGCAGCAGAGATCGCCAGCCGGATGCGGTCCGAACATCCCGACCGATGGAACGAACTCGCCGAGCGGCTCACAGTCGAAGACGACGAGATCACCCGGTGGCGGTTGGCCGCAGACGCCATGTACATCCCCTACGACCAGGAACTGGGAATCACCCCTCAAGACGACGACTTCCTCAAGAAGGAACCGTGGGACTTCGCCGGGACGCCTGCGAACAAGTACCCCCTGCTCTTGCACTTCCATCCGCTCGTCATCTACCGCTTCCAGGTGCTGAAACAGGCTGACGTGATGCTCGCCGACTTCCTCCTCGGGGACGAGTTCAGTGCCGAACTGAAGCGAGCCAACTTCGACTACTACGACCCGATCACCACAGGCGATTCGTCTCTCTCCGCCTGCGTCCAGGCGATCATCGCATCGGAGATCGGCTACCCCGAAAAGGCGATGGACCACTTCATGCACGCCCTGTTCATGGACCTCGCCGACCTGGCCGGAAACACCACCGACGGCGTGCACATGGCGTCGGCCGGTGGCGTGTGGCAGGCATTGGTGCACGGCTTCCTCGGCTTGCGCCGACATGGCGAAAACATCCGGTTCGACCCGGTGCTTCCGGCGGCGTGGTCCCACCTGACCGTCGGGTTCCCCCACAGGGGGCGTCTGCTACGGATCCGGCTCGAAGCCGACGCAGTCGATCTCGAACTCCGCGAGGGCGACCCGTTCGAACTGGAAGTGGAAGGCCGGAAGGTGGTTCTGCGCCCAGGATCCAACCGGATCGAACTCAGCCGGCCGGGGTCACCGTCATCGTGAGCAGGTTGGCAGCTGCGTCGTAGACCAACGTGTAGGCGATGCCAGCCGCTTCTGTCGCCCCATCGATACCTTCCAACAGCGGTTGGCGTACGTTGAGACCCAGTTCGGCGAGCAGCGAGGCACGACCTTGCGGCGAGCGCTCCGGATCGACCGTGGCGATCGCCACCCCGAGAGCCTGGATGCCCACCCGGTCGTATTCGGCGGGGCCGCTCGGATCGATCACCAACGTAAAACCGTCCAGAGTTCCGTCCGGTTGCACGATGCCCTCCATGCGCAGGAACGGCGTGAACTGCTCGCTGAAGGGTCCGAGTTGAGGCAGCCGGTCGAACAACAGCACTTCGTCGATCTCCCCGCCTGCGGATTCCCAGGCCGCCACGAACTCGGGTGAAGGCCGATCGAAGATCGTTCCTTCCTCTCCGTCAGCCGGGAGGACGGTGGGAACGGTGGTCCCGGTCGCCTCCACGGTGGTCGGCGTGGTCTCTGCAACGGTCGTTGCGACCGTCGTTGCGACCGTCGTCGACGGCGACGTGGTGTCGCTCCGGTAGTTCTGCAAGAAGTCGATCGCCCGGGGGGCGAGGAAGGAGAACAGGGCGACGACTGCAACGACAGCCACGGTGATACCACCCCACTTCAACCATTTGCCCTTGGTCATCTCCCGGAGTTGATGCTGCCGCAGGGCTCGCTGGGTTTCGAGGACGTCGGTGGCGACCGTGTTGGGTCCGACCACATATTCGGCGTCCGGATCGTCCAGCTCGTCGTAGTCCCCACTCGCATCGCTGGACGCCGAGGAGCGCAACGATCCGATGGCGGCCGACAGCCGTCCGAGGGCGGACCCCGTGTCGGGTCCGGAGATGTCGACGTCGGGGAACTGCACGAATCCGGTGTCGACGTCGTCGGCGCCGAACCCCGGCACGGGCAGCGCCGGCGACGGGTCGTCCTGGGGCTCTGACTCCGCCGATTCGGGTTCTCCGTCGGCGTCGACCGGGGTATCCGCCGGCACTTCGAACTGTTCGGTCTCCTCGGAACCGACCTCTTGGACGATTCCGGGCACTGCCTCTTCCTCCGGGACGGTGTCCACGATCGCGCCGGTCACATCGGGGGTGTCGGAACCGTCCTGACCGTCGACCGGATCCACCTCACCCAGGTCGGTCGAGAGCGGGGTCGGTGGGGGGGCAGAACCGAACAGGAAGGCCACCGGGTCGTCTGGAGCAGCCGCCGGGGTATCCGACCCGTGTTCGGTGCGTCCGGAGTCTCCCGACACCGTGTGGACCAACGTGGCGAACGCGCTCGGATCGGACGGGGTGAACCGGGCGTCTTCCCCGTCGACGATCAGACGAAACGAACCGTCACGCGCCGGGTCGGGGGCGATGTGACACTCTTCGATGGGCCATGCGCCAAGCTCGTCGCCCGCCGCGGTCATGCGGAGCGTGCGACCGCCAACTATTTCGAGGTCGATTTCCAGATCGTCGCCGGTTCCTGTGACGAGCAGGCCTGTATGTGTGTCGGAGGTGTGGTTCACGATGGTCATTGTTGGCTTCCGCCTTTGAGCATCGGCGGCAATCCGGCCCGACTTGACCGCACATCGCTGGGTCGCCCGACCCAAAGTTGGTCAGCGCCAGCAGCCGGCGCTCGGATTCCAATGCGACCAACCGCCGTCCTCGTACACCAGCCATGCCGCCACGGCCACGTTGGCGACGGGATCGAAGACGTCGGCGCCCGCCCATCCGGCCTCGGCCGAGCGTTCCGGCCACAGGCTGGCCAGATGCTGGAAGAGACCGGACGCAGTCGAGGTCGGATTCTTGGCATCGGCACGCCCACCCGATTCACAGGTGATGATGCGCAGGGCACGACGAACGTGACCGGGGGCGAAGAACTGTTCGACCAACGGCCGCCAGTCGTCGGGGCTCACGACCTCGTCCGGCACGAGGTCATGCGCGGTGCGCGGCACGTCCAGGCCACCGGCGACCACCGTGAAGGCACAAGTCGAACCAACCACCGGCGGTCGGCAGCCGGGTGGGAGGTCACGTGCGCGAACTGCCGGCGGCACGACGTCCGTTACGAACGCCAGCCGGGCATGGGAAGGATGGATGTTCACGGGGGTGAGGTCTGGCTCCTCGGTCAGGCTCCAGGCACTCCCCGATGCAAGCATCATCACCAGAGTGAGGATCCCTGCGGTGTAGGACACGACGGCGCGCATCACTCACCTCGTTTCAGGGGGGATAGACGAGAAGTCGTCCGGGGGGAAGAGTACTTGGTCGCGAAACGCAACCCAATTCGGCTCAGGCGGATTCGACCGTGAACAGGAGAGCCGAGAACTCGGTGTAGAAGGTGATCGAATACCGCACGTCGCCCACGATGGTCTCCCCATCGAGGCCGTCGAGTTGCGGATTCCGGACATCCAACCCCATGTCGGCCAGCACAGCCGCCCGACCGTCCCGGTCGAGTTCGGGATTGGCCACGGCGATCGCCACCCCGATGGCACCCAGCGCCAATTGGTCACTGTCGGCGTCACCTTCAGGGTCGATCACCAGCACCAGCGAGCGAATCGTGCCGTCGGAGTCGGTGCGTCCCTGCAACGTGAGGTGCCGGGCCAAGACGGATTCGAAGACGCCCGGCTGCATGGTTCCCCGGATCTGCACCGGCACATCGAACGCGGTGGCAGTCAGATTCCACTCTCGAGTGAACTCTTCGGTGGTCTGGTCGAAGAGTGGCGGTGCCGGGAGCGCGTCGACCGACTCGGGGACGGTGAACGCCGGTGCCTGCTGGTCGTCGCCAGACAGAACCGCCAACGCCACCACCGAAACGGCGAACAGACCGAACACCCCGAGCGCCAGTCCCACCCAGCGCCGGTTGCGGACGAACCAGGTTCCTTCCCGCCGTCCACCCGGTTCAGATGCCTCGCTGCCGGCCGCCGGCAGGTTCCGGATCACGTTGATGCGGTCCGCCAGCGAGGACGCACGGAAGCGCTGAGCCGCCACCGCGGAGAACCGAGCGACATCCTTCGGTTCGAACCCGGCCTTCTCCCCGTCGAGAGACAGCAGCACCGCTCCCCGACCGCTGGGAGACACCCGGCAGTACTTGATCGGCCAGGTGCCGATCTGCCGTCCACCGGTGCGCAGCGTCAGGTTCTCGTCGTCCACCCCGAGTTCGACGGGGACTCGGGCGCCATCGTCGAGAATGAGGGTTCCACTGAAGATGTCCACCGGGCGGAACGGTACCCGGGCTCACCATCCGCGAGGGCGCTCCACGGTCGCCATCACCTGGTCTCCACGGGTCGTGACCAGGTACCGGTGCATCTCGGCGGTGGCACAGGCGTGCAACGGTCGGATTCGGATCCGGTCGCCGATCGCCAGCCCCGGATCCCCGCCTTCGCGACTCACGACCATCCCGTGCTCCTGGGTGGCGCTTTCGACGATGAGGTCACCGAATCCGTCGACCACACCGAAACCGGACCCCTCGACGACCGGCGCACCTCGATCCTGAGACAGGGCGGACCAACCGGCGTCGATGATGGCCGTCCCTCCCCGCCGGCCGATCACCGTGGTGAGCACCGTGAGAGCCACCTCGTCGGGACGAGCCGAACCCAACGCCACCTGGGATTCGTCCCCGAAGAGATAGACGCCGGGGCGGGCCTCACTGACACCGTCCAGCGTTTGTGCAGCGAAGAAGCTCGGAGACGAACCGACGCTCACCATGTCGAAATCGTGTCCCGCCTTGCGCAGCCGGGATGCTGCACCCACCACGGCATCACGCTCCGCCGCTGCCGCTTCGGCCGGTGACACGACATAGGAGGCACCGGCATGCGTCATCACCCCACGGAGCCGCGACCCGAGGACCTCGCCGATGGCGAGGAGGTCGTCGGAGTCTGGTTCCACCCCGCCACGTCGACCGTCACAGTCGACTTCGATCGCCACATCGATGCGCGAGTCGCTCGGCACTCCTCTCGATCCTTCGATCGAGTCCACCACCAGGGCGAGGCGGATGTCGGCATCGGCCAACGCATCCAGGATCCGGCGCTTCTTTCCCTCCGCGGTGGGAACGGCGTACATGATGTCGGCGCACAGTTCGCGCAGGGTCTCGAGTTCGGTCAGGGTCGAGACGGTCAGGCCGCTAGCACCGGCTGCTAGGACCTTGGCCATCAGGGCAGGGCTCTTGACGGTCTTGGCGTGGGGACGGAGGGCCACACCAAGCCGTTCCGCCTGGGCGCGCCCTCGTTCGATGTTGCGTGCGAAGACGTCGAGGTCGACCAGCGCGATGGGCGTGGGCAGTTCCGGGAACACCCGCCGAGGTTAGGAAACGGCCAGGCTGGGGCGGAGGTCGAAGCTGGTCGGCTGTCGAAACGACACGCGGAAGGTGGCCCCGCCACCCGGCGTGTCGGTCACCTCGATTCGGCCGCCCATCGATTGAACCAGCGACTTCACGATCGCCAAGCCCAGGCCGGAGCCCTCCTGGGATCGACGATCGGGGCGTTCCAACTGGACGAAGCGCTCGAAGATCCGATCGCGCTGGGCTGCCGGAATTCCAGGTCCGTGATCGGCGACCACCAAGGTCAGCCCACCCTTTTCCTTGACCGTGGCCACGTCGATATCGGTGCCACCGCCGTACTTGACGGCGTTCTCGATCAGGTTGCGCACCACCTGAGTGAACTGATCCTGATCGGCGGCGATGACCGCGTCCCGGTCGACATCGACTCGGATTCCGTCGTATCCGACCAACGGGACCACCTCGTCGACGACCTCCGCCACCGAAACAGGTACCAGGGTGGACTTCATCGTTCCCCGGTCGAGACGAGACGCCACCAGCAGGTCGTTGATGAGCCGCTCGAGTCGGGTCGACTGGCGTCGGGCCGATCCGATCAACTCCGAGACGATCGTGTTCTCCTCGACCAGGCCCGGCCGGGCGAGAGTGTCGAGGGCGCCGCGTATCGACGTGAGTGGCGTGCGCAGCTCGTGGGACACGACGGAAACGAAATCGGTCTTCATCTCGGCGACCTCCCGCAGGCGTTGGTTGAGTTCCTCGGCCTCCCGCTGGCGGCGGAGTTGGGCGAGGACGAGACCGGCCGGAGCAGACAGCACACCGATCTCTTCGATGTCCCGATCGGTGTACGTACCCGACCGAGGGTTGCCGACCAGGACCACGCCGACTCGCTTGCCTTCGACGATCAACGGGGCCGCCAACGCCACGTCGAGCCCCAACTCACCGAGCACACCGTGGCGCTCCCGCCGCGAGTTGCCCACCCGAATCGACACCGGGCGCGAAGACCGCAACGCCCGACTGGTAAAGGTGTCGTCCCGCAGCCGTACCTCGATCGCCCGCCCCGGGTCGACCGGTCGTCCGTCCACCACGATCGGAGGCGCCACCCGCAGCATGCCGGCGTGCTCGTCGACCACGAACCACGCACCGGTCGTCGAATCGAGATATGACGCCATGCGGCTGAGAAGCACCGGCAACGTCTCTTCCACCGAACTGGACGCCCCGAGCGTCGAGGCGACGTCGTACAGCCGCTGGTAGGCCGACCGTTCCTCTTCCAGATCCGCCACGTGTTCGCGGTCACGATCGGCGGTGCGTTCCAGCTCACGAGCGGCGAACCCGACCGCGATCGCCGTCACGGTCACGAACACGAGAGGCCCGAGGATGTCACTCGGCCGGGCGTCCCCGCCGGTGAGATAGGAGGCGGCGACCAGGCCGACCGTCAGCACCGTCACCGACGCATGCCGGATCGGGTTGAGAACCAGCCCTGTCATGACCACCACTGCCGCCAATAATGGGCGGGTGGATGCAGCCAATGCCGGCACCAAGGCGAGCCCGCCAAGCACCAGCGCCACGATCACCGACCACAACCACGCCGCCCAGGATTCCGGCGTGCTGGCTGCCCGATCCCACGGAACCCGGGTCGCCAGGACCAGCCCGACGAGCGTCGTTCCCAGGAAGGCGGCCGAGCCGGCATCGATGCGCATCCCGTCGATGCTGGCGATGAGCCCCAAAGCCAGCACCGTCACCGCCACCACCGGCACCGACCGGCGCATGACGGCGGCACGGAAGACGGAGAGCGGATCACCGGCGGCCAGCCCGACCGCCGGTGTCCCGGTCCCGGCTCCGATGTGGCGACCACGTCGAAGAGTCCATCGCATGCCTGCTCTCATACGGGGTACATCGACGCTGCACCGCTCGCCACCCGAGCAGCATCTCCATGTCACCCCAGATGACTAGTCACCGGCTTCGGTTGGTCGGAAGCGGGCGCGGCGTGCGAACATGGGGTGATGACAGTCGAACGGGAAACGCTCACCTGGGAGCGATACGGCATTGCGGTACGCGAACTCGCCCAACAGGTGGCCGACGACGGGTACCGCCCCGACATCATCCTCGCCATCGCCCGCGGCGGACTGTTCGTCGCCGGTTCGCTGGGATACGCCCTCAGCGTGAAGAACCTGTATGTGATGAACATCGAGTACTACACCGGCGTGGGCACCCGGCTCGACGTTCCGGTGATGCTTCCTCCCTATCAGGACGCGATGGAACTCGACGGGGCGAACATCCTCATCGCCGACGATGTCGCCGACACCGGCAACACCATCAAGGTGGTCCACGACCACTGCCAGGGACGAGTCGCCGACGTCCGTACCGCTGTCCTGTATGAAAAGCCCCACTCACTGGTGGAGTGCGAATACGTGTGGAGTTACACCGACCGGTGGATCAACTTCCCGTGGTCCACCGAGGCTCCTTTGGTCGAACCCCCCGACGGCCGGGAGATGGTCCTCGACGCCTGACACCCGTCGAAACCCTGGGTTCCAGTGGCACTAGACGGCACTTTCGGCGCACCGGTTTCGGTTTTCAGCCCTCGAAATGCCGCTCCAACGAGTGCCACACGCTCGGATAGTCGTCCTGCAACGCCGGGATCGAGCCTGCGTACGCGGTCGGGATCAGCGGATAGCGCGTCTCGAACATGAACGACATGGTGTCGGACAGCTTCTCCGGCTTCAGGTCCGATGTCGTCGCCTTCAGCCAGGCGTCGTGGTCGGGCCCATGCGGGAAGTACATGTTGTGCAGGCTCATGCCGCCCGGGTTGAAGCCCTCCTCCTTGGCGTCGTAGACCCCGTACAGGATCCCCATGAACTCGGACATGATGTTCTTGTGGTAGTACGGCGGACGGAACGTGTGCTCTCCGACCAGCCACCGGTCGGCGAAGACCACGAAGTCGACGTTGGCCACACCCGGATCGGGTGATGGCGAAGTCAACACCGTGAAGATCGAAGGGTCGGGATGGTCGAAGCTGATCGATCCGATCACGTTGAAGCGACGCAGGTCGTATTTCCACGGGACGTGGTTGCCGTGCCATCCGACCACGTCGAGCGGCGAATAGTCGGTCTCCACCACGAACACTCGGCCATCGAACTTCACGTACAGCTCACCGGACGCCTCGACGTCCTCGAAGGCAGCCACGGGGTGGAGGAAGTCACGGGGGTTCGCCAGACCGTTGGCCCCGATCGGGCCCCTCTCCGGCAACTCGAACAGGGTGCCGTAGTTCTCACACACGTAGCCACGGGCCCGCCCATCGACCAGAACTACCCGAAACACCATCCCCCGCGGCATCAACGCCACCTCCCCGGGCGCCACCTCGAGGACCCCACATTCGGTATGGAAGCGCAACCGCCCTTCCTGAGGCACGATCAGGAGTTCGCCGTCGGCGTCGTAGAAGAAGGTGTCCACCATCGACTCGGTTGCCATGTAGACATGGGCTGCCATCCCCCGCTGCAGGTGAGCGTCGCCGTTGGTGGCGATGGTGCGCAAGCCGCTGAAGAACGTGGTGGGCTCGTCGGGAAAGTCGGGTGGGTTCCATCGGAGCTGGCCGATCGGCGGATCCGACTCACGATTGGGAGCCGTGCGGATGAGATGATTCGACGTTTCGGTGAACCGCCAGGCATGCCGAACGGACGGGCGGATCCGATACATCCAGGTACGTCGGTTCCGGTAGTTGTCCACCATGAATGCGGTCCCTGACAACTGCTCGGTGTACAAGCCGAGCGGCGGCTTCTGCGGGTTGTTCTGCCCCACCGGCAAGGCTCCGGGTCGCGCTTCCGAGGCGAACTCGTTGCCGAACCCGGAGAGATAGCTGAGCTCACTCATCGTGCCTCCTTCGAACCGGACCGTACTCTGCCTGCGAGGTCACTCCATTACAGGGCAATGATCGGATCCAACAGCACGTCGGGGTGATCCCGCTCCACCGCTTCGAGTCGATGACGGTTGGTGAACAGCGCCACCGGAACGCCACTGCTGCGGTGCGCCACCTCGACCCCTCGAATCGGGGCGAGTACCGCTGCCCCGGCGGCGTCCGTCCGGCGCGCGACGTTCCACGGAGTCGATTCGAACAGGACCTCGGCACCGAATTCGTTGGTCAGGCGGTGGAGTGCCACCTCGTACTGCATTTCGCCGACAGCGGCCAGGATCGGCTCACGCTCGCCGCCCTCTTCGGTCCGCAGGATCTGGATCACCCCCTCCTCGTTGAGTTGGGTCATCCCCTTCCGGAATTGCTTGTAACGCGTGGTGTCGAGGTTGCGGGCGACGCGGAAGAACTCGGGAGCGAAGGTGGGTATGGGTGGATAGAGGACGGATCCATCGACGGAAAGGGTGTCCCCGATCAGCAGGTCGGTGGCGTTGACCAAACCCACGATGTCGCCGGGATACGCCGTTTCGACCGTGTCCCGATCCCGCCCGAACACCTGGTGGGCGTACTTGGTGGTCAATGTGCGACCCGTTCGCTGCGAAGTCAGCGTCATCCCGCGGTCGAATCGTCCGCTGCACATCCGCATGAAGGCCACCCGGTCCCGGTGCCGGGGGTCGAGGTTGGCTTGGACCTTGAAGATGAAGCCCGACACCGGCCCGTCGAGCGGCTGTGGCACACCGGCGGAGTCAAGTCGCGGCGTCGGACAAGGGGCCATGGTCGCCACCGACTCCAACAACAGCCTCACCCCGAAGTTCCACAAAGCAGACCCGAAGAAGACCGGAGTGGTCTCTCCGGCGAGGAACGTCTTCTCGTCGTGGTCGGCACCGATCTCATCCAGGAGCGCCAGCTCGCCGAGGGCTGCCTCCCGCCACTCGTCTCCTGCTGCCGAGACCTCATCGAGTCCCAGCCGGTGTTCCGCTCCGATCTTGGAGCCGCGGGCGGTGCGTTCGAACTCCCAGAACGTCCGATCCCGCCGGTCGACCACGCCCTGGAACGCCTGTCCGTTCCCGATCGGCCAGGTGACCGGTGTGGCGGTGATACCGAGCTGGCGTTCGATGTCGTCGAGGATCTCCAATGGCGACATGCCGGGACGGTCGCATTTGTTGACGAAGGTGATGAGAGGGATCCCTCGTGCCTGGGCGACCTGGAACAACTTGAGCGTCTGGGATTCGATCCCTTTGGCGTTGTCGATGACGATGACCGCCGCGTCGACCGCGGAGAGCACCCGGTAGGTGTCTTCGGAGAAGTCCCGGTGACCTGGCGTGTCCAGCAGGTTGAACAGCACCCCGTCGACCTCGAACTGCAGCACGGTGGAGGTGATGGAGATGCCACGGGTGCGCTCCAAATCCATCCAGTCGGAGGTGACTTCGCGTCGACCTGAGCGCGCGCCGACGGCCCCGGCTTCGGCGATGACACCCGAGAACAGCAACAGCTTCTCGGTCAGGGTGGTCTTGCCGGCGTCCGGGTGGGAGATGATGGCGAACGTCCGTCGACGTTGCGCCTCGGTTGCGACGGACTCAGCCATCGACGCCTCCGGGACACAGAATTCGACCAGGCTACCGCCATCGCCACACCCGGAATCCGCCCCTTTCGCACACGCCAGATCGCGAATACCCTTCGCGATATGCCGATCTTCCCCCAGAACGTGATCGGAGTGATCTGGGACTTCGACAAGACCCTGATTCCCGGCTACATGCAGGCGCCGTTGTTCGAGCGCTACGGGGTGGATCCGGCCACGTTCTGGGCCGAATCCGACGGCCTGGACGAGTTCTACCGCAGCCGCGGCGCCGGGATGACAAGCGGAGACACCCTGTATCTCAACCACATCCTCACCTACGTGCGGGAGGGGCGGATGAAGGGGTTGAACAACGACGGTCTGCGCGAGCTCGGAGGCGAGATCCGCTTCTACGACGGCATGCCCGACTTCATGGGGATGCTGACCAAGCAGATCGAGTCGGATCCGGCCTATGCCGAACATCAGATCAGCGTCGAGCACTACATCGTGTCGTCCGGCCTGCGGCAGATGATCCTCGGCAGCGCGGTGGCGCCCTACGTCCAAGAGGTGTGGGCGTGTGAGTTCTCCGAGGAGATCGCACCGCCCGGCTACCTCGAATCCGGCCACATGTTCTCCGGAGACGACCGCGAGATCCGTCAGATCGTGTACACGATCGACAACACCTCGAAGACCCGAGCCGTGTTCGAGATCAACAAGGGCACCAACCGCCACCCCAGCATCGATGTGAACTCGAAGATCGCCCACGCGGACCGACGCATCCCCTTCCCGAACATGGTCTACGTCGCTGACGGGCCGAGCGACGTGCCGGTCTTCAGCGTCGTCGAAAAGCACGGCGGCAAGACGTACGCGGTGTATCGCCCCGGTTCCGAAGGCGAGTTCGAGCAGGTGAACCGACTGCTCGAACAGGACCGCATCCACGCCTACGGACCGGCGGACTACACCGAGGGCAGCCAGACCGCCATGTGGCTCACCCACACGGTACGTTCGATCGCCGACCGGATCGTGCGTGACCGCTCCCAGGCGCTCTCCGAACGGCTCGGCGCTCCGCCCGGACACCTCTCCGACTGACGGTGGCGCGCCGGCCGCTGCTCTTGGCGGTGGTGGCTGTCGCGACGTTCGGCGTCGTGTTCGTCGCTGCGGGACTGGACGGCTGGGGCCCGCCGGCAGCGAACGAATCGGAGATCGGGGAGATCTCCCGCTGGTGTGAGCGGGTGAGCGCCGGCTTGCTGCGGGAGCCGGTCAACACGCTCGGGAACCTCGGGTTCGTGATCGCCGGGCTGGCGATGTTCACCGTCCTTTCCCGTGACACCGTTCGGGGCCGGCCGGCACCGAACCCGTTCATCGCCAACACCCCGGTGGCGATCCTGTACGCCTCGGCCACCCTGTTCCTCGGGCCGGGGTCGATGGCCATGCACGGTACCCACACCCCCTTCGGGGCGTGGCTGGACAACGTGTCCATGGTTGCCTTCATCCTGATCCCGTGGCTGCACAACGTGGCGGTCATGGGACGCTGGCGTCCACGCACGTTCTTCGTCGCCTACACCTCCGTGTTGGTGGCGTACGGCACCGGCTACTGGTTCGCCGGGTCGGACCTCGGCATCGGTCTCGATCTGTTCGGACTCTCCATAGGGCTGTGGGTCGTCTCGGAGGTGGTGTTCAGGTTCTGGTCCCCCACCGTTCGGGTCTTGTCCGGCGCGGTGGGCTTCGGCGTGGCATTGGCCTTCGGGGTTACCCCGGCCGAGGTGGGCTCCAACCTCGACCGCTACTGGTGGGTGATCCTCTTCTGGCTGCCCGGGCTCCTGGCGACCTCGCCCGCCCCGGTGCGGCGCCGCTACTTGCCGTGGTTCTGGACCGGAATGGCGTCGTTCTTCGTCGCCTACACGATCTGGCTCACCGGCACCGCCGAACACCCACGGTGTGACCCAGACTCACTGCTCCAGCGACACGCCATCTGGCACCTGCTCAGTGCTGTGGCCGCGTTCTCGTTCTTCTGGTTCCTGCGGACGGGACGGCCGGTTCATTCCGCATCGTCGTCGTCGACGGTCAGCGGATCGGTGCCGTCGTAGACGGGGGTGCGGGCCAGCGCCACCAGCGACCGATCGGGGTCCGCGCTCAAGGACTGGTGAACGGCGATGATCACCGCAGCGATGGGTACCGCCAGGAAGGCCCCGACGATTCCAAACACCACGCTGCCGGCAGCGATCGCCACCAGGATGACCAGCGGGTGGAGGGCCAACGCCCGCCGGAAGATGATCGGGTGCAGGACGTTGCCCTCGATCTGCTGGACGACGAGCACGATTCCCAGGACGATCACCGCCGCGACCACCCCGCCGTTCACGAACGTCACCGCCACCGCCAGCAGTCCGGACAGGAAGGCGCCGACGATCGGGAAGAATGCGCCAAAGAACACGAGAAGTGACAGCGGCAGGACCAGGGGTGTTCCCACGATCAGCAACCCGATCCCGATGAACACGGCGTTGACCAAACCCACCAGGGCCAGACCTCGCACGTATCCGCCGAGCGTTCTCCACGCCGCAGTGAACGCAGCGTCGACCCGATCTGGATCCGTGACTCGCCGCAACATCGCCTGATAGGCGCGATCTCCGTCCTTCAGGTAGAAGAACGAGATGATCAGCAAGAGCACCGATCCGGTCACGACTTCGACCGCCACCGCCGCCCCACCCACGAGACCGGAGGTGAGCCCGCCCAGGTTCTCCCGGAACGAGTCGATGGCGTCGGAGATGTATCCGTCGATCTCGGTTTCGGACAGCTCCAGCGGCCCTTCTTCCAGCCAGGTGACGAACGAGTCCGACGCTTCCTGGAAGTCATCGGCGAGGGGAGCCAGCCCGTCGACGAACGACGGAACGACACCCAGCACGATCAGGGCGATCACGGGAACGACCGCGCCGATGCCGGCCCAGGTCGCCGCGAGCGGCGACCAGCCCCGACGTTTGAACCACTGAACCGGCGGGCTCAGTACGGCGGCGACGAAGAACCCGAGCACCACCGGGATCGCCACCACCTTGACGACCCCGACGGCGTAGAGAGTGATGGCGACAGCAGCCACCACCACCAAGTATCGCCACGAGAAAGAGGCCGCTCGGTCGAGCAGCGATCGCTCGCTCACCGACGCCAGCCTAGGAATCCGATGTCGGGGCTCCCCGGATCAGACAACCACGAGGGTGATCGGCACGTTGCCGGCCAGCGCCTGGGAGACCGGGCAGTTCTGCTTGGCGTCTTCGGCGATCTCGGCGAACCGGTCTGCGTCCAGCCCGGGTACGTCGCCGCCGACCTGGAGGGTGATGCCGGTGATCCCGGTACCGGGAACGAAGGTGGCGGTGGCCTTCACGTCCAGGGAGTTGGGCGGAGTGCCGGCCTTTGCCAAGCGGGCGGAGAAGGCCATCGAGAAACAACTGGCGTGGGCGGCGGCGATCAGCTCTTCCGGGCTGGTCTTCCCACCGTGGTCCTCCGAACGGGCCTTCCAGTCGACCTCCAGCGGTCCGGCTGCACCGGACGTCAGGGTCGCGGTCCCGGAGCCGGACATGAGGTCGCCTTCCCAGCGAACCGAAGCGGTGGAGTCGAGTGCCATGGTGTGGTCCTTTCGTGACGTGGGTGTCGGAGGGTACCGGGCGCGACTCAGGCCCGGGTTCGCCGCAGGATCGGGTCGAGCACTGCTAGCACTCGATCAGCGGTTCGCAGCACCCGACCTGCCTTCCCGGGCGTTTCGTTGTCCACCAGATTCCCCATGACCTTCAGCGTGATGTCGGCGATCGACTGAGTGCCGACCGCCACCGCCAGCCCGGCGCGAAGGATCAGCGGATGGCCGATGAGGAACGAGAAACGACGACCGGTCCGTAGAAAGCCGTCGAACCGTTCGCCGATCGACCGGTCGTAGCGCTCGGCGGCCGTCGACGGGTCGGACACGAACAGTTGCGAGGCGAGCATCCCGGATTCGAGCCCGTAGTCGATCCCCTCTCCGTTCATGGGATTCACCAGACCAGCCGCATCGCCTACCGCCACCCAGCCGGGACCGTGTCGGCGGACCGCGGTCATTGGGAGTCGCCAAGCCCGCGGACGCTCCAGGTACGGCCCCACATCCCACTCGTCTCGAACCTGGTCCCGATAGAGGTCGAGCAGCGAGTTGAGGTTGAGTTGCTTGAAGCCCTTCATGGTGGATAGTGCCCCCACCCCGATGTTCACGGTGCCGTCGCCGGCCGGGAACATCCAGCCATATCCGGGTACCGAGTTGCCGTTGGCGTCCCGCATCGTCAGGCAGGCTTCGATGTGACGGTCGAGATGCCGGGGCGAGGAGACGTAGCTCCGGATGGCGATGCCGTACGGCTCGCCCTCCACCCGCGTGGCTCCCACCATGCGGGCGACCGTGCCCGGTGCGCCGGTGGCGACCACGACCAAACCGGCGTTCCACCGCTCTCCTCCGGCCTCCACTCCGACCACTCGATCGTCCTCGAAGATCGGAAGCGCTTCGGTCTCCCACACGAGTTCTGCTCCGGCCTCGGCGGCGGCATCGGCGAGGGCGGCATCGAGGCGGCGGC
>JBKHXZ010000165.1:0-1650 GCA_046565785.1 Acidimicrobiia bacterium | reverse complement strand
GAGGTCACCCAGCTCTCGGACATCGTCGACGGATACATCATCGCTGCCCGTCTGGAAGATCAGGCGCTCGTGATCGATCCGGGGTTTGTGGATCTACGGGTTCTCGCTCGCGAGGTGATCGATCGTCTGCCGACGCCGGCGGAGGTGACACTCGACGACAGCGGCGACGACTTCACATGCTGGGCCGACCCGCTTCGGGTTCGCCAGATCCTGCGCACTGTGCTGGCCAACGTCGTTGCCAGCGGCGGACGCGATCTTCATGTCCGTCCTGAACGTTCGGAAACCGAGATCGTGGTGACGATCGAAGCATCGGGAAGCGACCTCGATCCGGACGTGTCCCTCACGGCCACCGAGAGCGGTCACCCGTCCACATTGTCGTCGGGGACGAGGACACGTCCGGTGGCGATGGGGTTGGGAGTACCGGCCCGGTTGGCCGAGCTCATGGGCGGTACCTTGCGTTGCCGGAGAGAGTCAGGCCGAATCCGACTCGACGTCTCGTTCCCGGTCGGGGCCTAAACCCGTACGGCGATGCGGTCGCCGATCTCGGTGGTCGACATGCCCATGTCGGGACCGCCCATGGTGGTGAGTTCCGGGAGCACGCTGGCTGCCGCGGTTTCCAATGCTGCGGCCGCCTTCGACTCTCCGAGGTGGTCCAGGCACATGGCAGCCGACAGCACCGCGGCCACTGGGTTGGCCCAGCCGTTTCCGGCGATGTCCGGCGCAGAACCGTGAACCGGCTCGAACATGGAGGGATGCTTGCGGGTCGGGTCCAGATTGCCGGATGCGGCCAGCCCGAGACCTCCCTGGATGGCGGCACCGAGATCGGTGACGATGTCGCCGAACAGGTTGTCGGTGACCATCACGTCGAAACGTTCTGGACTGTTGACCAGATACAGGCAGGCGGCGTCCACGTGCACGTAGTCGAGTTCGACGTCCGGATAGTCGCTGTGTCCGACCTCCCGGGCGGTGCGCCACCACAGGTCACCGGCGAAGGTGAGGACGTTGGTCTTGTGGGCGACAGTCAGCTTGTTCCTCCGCCGTGTCGCCCGTTCGAAAGCGTCCCGAACGACCCGTTCCACCCCCACCCTGGTGTTGATCGACTCCTGGGTCGCGACCTCGTCGCGGGTTCCCCGTTTGAACACGCCGCCCATTCCGGCGTAGAGGCCCTCTGTGTTCTCGCGAACGACCACCATGTCGCATTTGTCCGGCGTGAGTCCGTGGACGGGTGTGGGGACCCCGGCGTAGAGCTTCACCGGACGCAGGTTGACGTACTGGTCGAAGTCGAATCGCAACTTGAGCAACAGTCCCCGCTCGAGCACCCCCGGCGGAACCTCCGGGGTGCCGACGGCACCCAGCAGGATGGCGTCGTGGCCGGCGAGTTCGGCCTGCACCGAATCGGGCAGCACCTCACCGGTGGCCAGGTACCGCCGTCCGCCCAGGTCGTATTCGGTGTAGTCGACCGAAAAGCCGAAGCGGGTGCCGGCGGCGTCGATCGCCTTCACCGCTTCGGCGGTGACTTCGATGCCCACCCTGTCTCCGGGGATGGTTGCGATCCGATAGCGGTTCATGCCGTGGCCTTGTTGAGCGCCTCGACGAACGCCTCGGCGGAGCCTTCCACCACGTCGGTGTTGATCGAACGACCGGCGTAGG
>JBKHXZ010000164.1:0-2066 GCA_046565785.1 Acidimicrobiia bacterium | reverse complement strand
GCACTGAAAACGGGAAAATCGATGTGGTCCTCGGGAACTTCGAGGTCGAAGAAGAGTTCGTAGATCTCGTCGACCACTTCGGCGACGCGGGCGTCGGTCCGGTCGACTTTGTTGACGACGACCACCGCCGGAATGTCCCGGGCGATGGCCTTGGACAACACGTAGCGAGTCTGTGGCATCGGGCCCTCGGCCGCATCGACCAAGAGGAGCACACCGTCGACGAGGGTCAGAGCCCGTTCCACTTCCCCGCCGAAGTCGGCGTGTCCGGGAGTGTCGACCAGGTTGATCTTCACCCCCTTCCATTCGATGGCGGCGGCCTTGGCCAGAATCGTGATGCCCCGTTCACGCTCCTGGTCGTTCGAGTCCATCACCCGGTCGATCGGCTTTTCGTGCGCGGCGAATACACCCGCCGCCGCCAGCATGGCGTCGACGAGCGTTGTCTTTCCGTGATCGACATGCGCGATGAGCGCGACGTTCCGGAACGGAGCGGAGGAATCACCCGACATGGGTACCGACATCGTACCGGGTCGCGAAGACTCAACAGTCGTTAGGGGTAGACCGATCTGCTTTGTCGACCACAATGGCCTATTGCACATGGCAGCCATCAGTCACGACACAGGCCACGACCTGACCACCCGCGAACTACAGGTACTGCTCGAGCTGACACGTCGCCTAGCCAAAGTCGACGACATCGAGTCGGTGTTGGAAGCCGTCGCCGCGGTGTTTCGCCCCCTCGTCCCGTTCGAACGGATCGAATATTCGATCCCCGACGGCGAGAAGACGATGCAGGTCACCTGGGTGTGGACGAGCGACACTCCCCTCGTCTTCGAGATCGGCGAACGGCTCCCTCACGGCTACCCCGACTCGGGAGAGATGGATCCAGAGCTGATCCCCGACCTGGAGGACTACATCGAGACCACTCCGGAGGATCACAGCGTCGCCCGCCTCGTCGCGGCCGGTTATCGGGCGACCATCGCCTGCCCTCTCGTGGTCGACGACCGACTCGAAGGGATCGTGTTCTTCAACACCACCCATGCGGGGGCATGGAACCTGCGGCATCGCACGTTGGTCGAGCTGATCACCGAGCACCTGGCCATCGCCGCCGCCCGTGTTCGCCTCACAGCCGAGTTGAAGGAGACCAACCGACACCTCGTCGAGTTGCACGCGGCGCGCACGCGCTTTCTAGCCGCGGTGTCCCACGAGATCCGCTCACCCCTCACCGCGGTCGTAGGGATCTCTCAAATCCTCGCCGAGGGAGTGGACCACCTGCGACCGAATGAGATCTCAGAACTCGCTGCCATGCTCGACCAGCAGGTGAGAGACGTGACGGATCTCGCCGACGATCTACTGGTGGCGTCCCGGTTCGATGCGGGAGGAATGCGGGTCGATCCGACAGAAGTCGATCTGAGCGAAGCCGTGATCCAGGCCATCTCCAGTGTCGGTGCCAGCTTCTCGCCATCCTTCACACCAGTTGCCGGTTCGGTGGTCGCCGACCCGCTACGGCTCCGCCAAATCCTGCGCAATCTGCTGACCAACGCACTGCGTCACGGAGGACCGAAGATGGAGATCACGGCACGACGACGGGATACCTGGTTCGAGGTCGATGTTCGAGACGACGGCCCCGGATTCCCGGAAGGAATCGATCCATTCGAACCGTTCGCCCTGTCCGACAAGCCGCATGCCGAATCGGTGGGTCTCGGCCTTGCCGTCTCCCGGTCGCTGGCCGAAGCGATGGGCGGCTCGCTCGACTATCGGCGACGGGACGGGTGGACGGTGCTGACGCTACGGCTTCCCGCCACTTGATCCGGTCCTGCCCGACTCGTCGGCATGACCGCCTTCGATCCCACCTTCCACATCGACGCCATCGCAGGTCGCGACCAGGTGGCCTGGTCGTCCGACTCGGCGATCGTCGAAGGCCATCTGGTCGGCCCGGCCGATGTGTACCTCCGTGCCGGTGACGGCCACATCACCTGGGGATGGAGGTTGTCCCCGATCCCAGTCGATCCCGGGGATCGCCGATTCCGTCGGTTCCGCCATCCCGACGGCTGGGTGCTGCTCACCGACAG
>JBKHXZ010000163.1:0-26050 GCA_046565785.1 Acidimicrobiia bacterium | reverse complement strand
CGCCTCTTCGATCTGGCGGCGGACATCGTCCATGTCCAGCTCTCGCACCTGGCCGATCAGGTCGTCCAGGGCGGACCGGGGCAGCGCTCCCGGCTGGGAGTACAGGAGTACCTGATCACGGAAGATCATCAGCGTAGGGATCGAGCGGATACCGAACGCACCCGCCAGGTGCTGTTGATCCTCGGTGTCGACTTTGGCGAAGACGATGTCGGGGTTGTCTTCGGACGCGGCCGAGTAGGTGGGGGCGAAGGCACGGCACGGCCCGCACCATTCCGCCCAGAAATCCACGACAACCATCTCGTTGTCACGGATGGTCTGGTCGAAGGTCTCGAGGGTGAGATCGACGGTTGGCATGTGTATTCCTCGATTCGTTGCTCGTTAGAAAGGAACGGATCCGACTCGTGGTTCATTCCATCTGGAGGAACTGGACGTAGTTGCCGTCCGGGTCGGTGACCGTGGCGACCATACCGCCCCACTTCTCCCGTTCCGGCGGACGGATGACTCGGTCGCAGCGGGCGACGGCAGCCACGATGTCGTCGGTTGCCAGGTTCACCATGACGCGCGCCGGTTCGCGGGCGGGCCCGGACACGGCCGAGTGCACGGCGATGGTGAGCCGACTGTGGCCGAAATCGAAGTTGACGAACCCGGAGCGTTCAGACCGGGGCACCAACCCCAACGTCTCGACGTAGAACGCACGCATCGCCTCGAAGCGGCCAGACGACGTCGAGATGAGGACGCCGGTGAGTTCCATGGGGTGCATCCAAGCACGGGCGGTCGTCGGCGCGACTCGCACAGACTAGATTCGTATCAGTGACGAAAAAGAATCGCAGGTGCGCCTGGTGCGGGACTTCGTTCCCCATCCCGGCCGGACCGGGGCGCCCTCCACGGTTCTGCCGGCGCAGCCACCGCCAGCGCGCCTACGAGGCCCGCCGGCTGGCAGAAGCCCACGGGTTGGGCCCCGACGATGTGCTGATCGGCCGGCGCTCGTTCGAGGAGCTGCGGGATCTGCTGTATCGGATCGAGACCGCCCTCCAGGACGTGGACAGCGATCTGGCCGGCGGGGCAGATGCGAGCGAGTACCGCGAAGCGCTGTGGCATCTGTACCGGACGGCCGCTGCGGTTCGAACGGTGGCCTTCGAACCGACCGCGATCGGGGAATGACCGCTACATCTGGGTCGCTGCGACCGCAATCTGTGCTGCTACCGCCGCATTCGCCTCGACCAATGCGATGTTGGCGTCGAGGCTCTCCGCCCCGCTCAGGTCGGCGACCCGCTCCAGCAGGAACGGGGTGGTTTCCGGGCCTCTGATGCCCCGATTCGCCGCCTCGGACAGGGCCTGTTCGATCAGGCCGTCGATCATGTCCCTGTCGAGGCTGTGTTCGGGTGGAATCGGGTTGGCGATCACCGTGCCGCCGCCGAGCCACTTGCGCAAAGCGATCACCCGCGCGACGTCGGAAGCCTCGTCGATCCGCCGTGTCACCGGGTAACCACTCGAACTGGTGTAGAACGCAGGCATCTGGTCGGTGCCGAATCCGATGACCGGCACACCGTGGGTCTCCAGGTATTCGAGGGTCAGGCCGATGTCCAGGATCGATTTCACGCCGGCGCACACCACAGCCACCGACGTCTGTGCCAGTTCCTGTAGATCGGCGGACACGTCGAAGGTCTCCGACGCGCCGCGGTGCACACCGCCGATGCCCCCGGTGGCGAAGACATCGATTCCTGCCCGCGCCGCACCGATCATCGTGGCTGCGACGGTGGTGGCACCCAGCTCTCCAAAAGCGAGCACGGTGCTCAGATCCCGGCGGGACACCTTGGCCACGTCCTCGGCTGTGGCGAGCCGTTCGAGCAGGGAATGGTCGGCGCCGACGACGAGCCTCCCGTCCGCCACCGCCACAGTCGCGGGCACCGCCCCATGGGCCCTGACCACGTCTTCGACCGCGAGAGCGGTTTCGAGGTTCTTCGGATAGGGCATCCCGTGGGAGATGATCGTGGATTCCAAGGCCACCACCGGCCGACGCTCGGCGAGCGCCCCGGCGACCTCCGGCGACACCGCCAGGATCGAATCGCCTCTGGCTTCTGTCACCGGTCGGTCATTCGGTCGTCGGGACGAGGTCTCGGTGTTCGATCCACCCGTCGGCATGGATTGCGAAGCGCCCCTCGGTTCTGGCATGTACCGGATCCGGCCCTGGCCACGGCCACCCGCCGAACCCGGTGCGTCGATAGTCCAAGAGGGCCTGTTGGATCTCTTCGGGAGTGTTCATCACGAACGGCCCCATCTGGATTACGGGAGCACCGATCGGCGTGCCCTGCAATACGAGGAACTCTGCAGGCCCGTCGGGTGCCTCCAAGAGCGCCGGTATGTCACTTTGCAGGCGAACACCCGTCCCTCGTTCGATCGAGGTTGCCCCGACCCGAGCGCTCGTTCCCTCGAAGAAGTGGAGCATGCGGTTCACCCCCGAGTCCGAGGCAGGTAGCACCCAGGCTGAGTCTGCGTCGAGTCGGATCAGCCAGATCCCGAACGCAGGGTCGGAAGATGCCCACGAATCGGGTGGGGGAGCGGGGGCGACTGCCCCGGCGATCCGACCCGCCATGACGTCGACGCGTACGCCCTGCGCTGGATAGAGGGTGGGGAGGTCCTCGCTCCACAGCATGCGGAAGTGGGCGGGAACGAGTTTGGATTGGGGCGGAAGGTTCAGCCAGATCTGGAAGAGTTCGAGTGTGTTCTCGGCGTCGGGCCGGATGAGCGGGAACATCTCGGCATGCTGGATACCCGACCCGGTGGTCAACCACTGCACATCACCCTCGCCGTACCGGGCGGTGGCGCCGAGGGAATCGGAATGGTCGACATAGCCCCGACGGACCACGGTCACGGTCTCGAAGCCCCGGTGCGGGTGCTGGGGGAAACCGGGAACCCGGGAGCCGTGGTACATGCTCCAGCCGTCTCGATAGGAGAAGTCCATCCCGATCTGGCGGCCCGCCAGGCTGGCCCGGGGTCCGAGAACTTCGTTGCCTTCCGGATAGTGGTCGAGGTGATGGACCGTGAAGATGAACGGATCCAGACCGGTCCATGGCATTCCGAGCTCGACCAGTTCGAGGATGGGAGTGGTCATCGCAGTTGTCACGCTAGTTGCCAACCGCGCAAGAGAATGCGGCATTCCCATGTCACGGCACACGGTGGTGTGACGTTGTAGAGGTTATGCAGACGCGAACGGGACTGTCGATGGCGGCCGTGTTGTTCACCGACATCGAAGGCTCGAGTCGGTTGTGGGAGACAGCCAGGGCGGAGATGGACCGGGTGCTCGCCGAGCACGATCGGCGGTTGCGGGCGGTGGTTGAATGCCACGGCGGCGTGATCTTCGCCACCGTAGGCGACGGGTTCGGGGTCGCCTTCGAAACGGTCAGCGCCGCCGTCGCCGCTGCCCGCGCTGCTCGCGATGGCATCGCCGACCTGTTGGTGGCCGGCGAACAACTCCGGGTACGGATGGGCATCCATGTGGGAGAGGTGTCCAATCGCGAGGGCGACGTCTTCGGCCCCACCGTCAATCGGTGTGCCCGGCTGATGGATCTGGCCTGGGGAGGTCAGATCGTGGTCAGCGACGCGGCCGCCCGGCTGTGTGTCGACGACCCTGAACTCGTCGACCTCGGGGTCTATGTCCTGCGGGGACTGTCAGAACCGGAGCGAGTGCACCAGTTGGGTAACGGGAGCTTTCCGCCGCTTCGGGCGCGACCGTGGTCGCCTCTCGAGGCTCCGCGTCTCGTGGGCAGAGATCTCCTGATCGACCAGGTCGTCGAGGAGCTGGAGCGTCACCGACTCGTCACGCTGGTTGGTCCGGTGGGGGTGGGAAAATCCGCGCTCGTCCATGCCACCGCCGCCGAGATCCATCGGCGAGGCGGCGTGTGCGTGGTCGCCGACGTGAACCACGACGACGACCCCGACGGCATCGTGTGGGGGATCGCTTCCCAGGCGGCTGGGGGACGCCGTCTCGCCGGGGATCCGTTGGCTGCGATCGGGGCGGCCCTTTCGCCGAGCGCCGGCGTGGTCATCCTCGACGGCTGTCAGGAGCGCTGCCCATCGGTGGTCGACGCCGTGCGGAGACTCCTGGACGGCACCACCGTGCGCGTGCTTGCGGCGAGTCGGCGCGGGTTCGGGTTACCTCGGGAGCGTTGTGTACGCGTGGATCCGTTGGCCGTTCCCGATTCGGCCGCTCCAGGCGAGGCGACCAGCGTCGAGTTCCTCGTGCAGGAGGCGGCAAGACACGGCATCGAGGTGACCGACTCGGAACTGCCTGACTTGGGACGCATCGCGTCCGCCCTAGGAGGCCTCCCGCTGGCTCTGGAGCTCGCGGCCGGCAAGCTCGCCGTGCTGTCCGCACGCGAACTGGCTGACCGTCTCGACGCCGAAGGTGGGACGGCACTTCTCGGCGGGACACTGACTCGGATCGTCGATGACGCGGTCGATGCACTCACGGCCGACACCCGTGGGCTGCTCGCCTGTCTCTCTGTATGCCGAGGCTCTTTTTCTTTGGACACTGCCCTGGCGGTATCGGGATGCCCTGAGGAGGCGGTGGTGGATGGACTGGAGGAGTTGGCCGATCACGCCATCGTCACGGTGGACAGTTCCGGAGGAACCCGTCGCTACCGCATCCACGAACCGGTGCGTCGTCGAGTGCTGGCGAGTCAGGACAGTTACGAAGTGCGGCGCCGGCACGCGGTGCACCAACTCGAGATCGCCCGCCAGGCAAAGGATCTGACCAACACCGACGAGGCGGCGGGTCTGGCGTTGCTGGATGTCGAGTATCGGCAATGCGGTGATGCGCTGGAGTGGGCGGTGGAAGCCGAGGAGGTGGGGATCGGACTGGAACTGGCGTCGGCCCTGCGCTGGTATTGGTGGGCGCGGGGTTGCCCGACCGCCGTCCCCGGGTGGTTGGATGGTCTGCTGGCAGCGGACCGCACGGGCGTGGCGCCTGAGATCGTGGCCGAAGGTTTGCAGACTGCTGGAACCCTGGCGTACCGCCATCAGGTGTCGACCGCTCGTCGGCTGCTCGACGAAGCCGTACGGGTGTTCGCCTCGGTGGTCGACGGCGGGGACGCGGGTCCAGGTCTGGTGTTTGCCTATTAACGCGCGTTGTTGAGCGCGGGGGCGGCGGCTGCCGCAGACGGTGATCTGTCGATGGCCACGATCCTGTTTGGTGACGCCCGGTACCACGCCACCCGAGCCGGCGATGCCCAGACCGCAGGCATCGCGCTGATGAACATGGCGCAGGTCTTCGTCGAGGACGACGATCTGGACATGGCAGCGCGGGTGGCGGACGAAGCGGGTGACCTCTTGCGGGCATCTGGCACGCCCAGCCGGCGAGCCGAATCCCTCGAGATTCGTGGTGAGATCGCACTGTTGCGCCACGATTGGGATACCGCCATCGAGTTGCTGGAGCTCGCGCGGGAGATCGCCCAGCACTACGGATACTTACCGTCGTTCCATGAGACCTCGGCGCTCTTGGCTGAGGCATACCTCTTCGCGGGAAGACCGCACGAGGCGAGGGCAGCGGCCTGCGAAGTGGTCACGGACAGCATCGGTCCGGGGCGAGGTGCTGCCCAGGCGCTTGCGGTGGTCGCACGGATGGCCTGCGAGGAGGGAGACGAGAGGGGTTTCACGACGGCGGGGGTCGCACTGGCGATGGTCGACCACTTGGGTGACGAGACGACGAGACGATCGGTGTCCCGGATCCTGGATGGCGTGATCGACCGAACCCGCCCGCGGGTCGCAGAGCGTGAATCCGATGGCCGCCGGCTCCCGTGGTCGGCCGTGGTTGATCTCGTGTGTGGACCCTCACCACTTACGTCACAGTGACGCTACCGACTTCGAGGTGAGGTCCGGATGGAAGAGGGGCGAATGCGGGTTTCCGGGCTCCGGCCTCGGGTTGGGTTCGCTCGAACGATGCGCTGGGAACCTGGGTCGCCGAGGCTCGATGCGCCGAGGCGTGATGTTGGATGAGAGTCGGCGCTGCAGCCTCGCGTCGGTCGATGATCGATGGTGTGCGTAGCTCCTTGCTGAGCGCTCGTTTCAGGGTCTGAATGGATCGCAACCGATGCAAGCTCCTGGGCAAAACGCCCATAATCTCCGTTATGTCAAGTTGCGCCAGAAGGTAGCAAGCGAGACTCTGTCACGAGGCGAACACCCAGACCAGCCACACCCCTGTCATCGTCACACCGGCGACGAACTGCAGACCGGCGGCGACCACCATCGACCGCAACGTCGACTTGGTCACCGACCACGCCTGCTCCGGATGTCGGGACCGGGCGACCAGATAGACGCCCAGGACGAAGCCTGCGCCGGCTCCCACCACCGGAATGACGAAGAACCCGACGACCGCCAGCGCCAATGCCAGCAGCTGACCGCGGACCCCGATCCCGCCCGCCCACGCCGCCCGCTGCGGGACGACGATCCCGGCGGCGACACCTGCCGCAGCGATGAGCGAGATCGCTCCGAAGGCGAACCATCCGATCAGCCCGAACCCTTCGACGAGGCCGTAGACGAGTGCCGCACCCCAGATCAGGACGAGTCCAGGCAGGATCGGCAGCACCGTCCCCAGGATCCCTACCGCCATCACCAGTCCGACCAGGAATGCAGTCACCGGCTCCTCACCTCTCCTGGGGTACGCTGCCGGCGATGCAGGGGTGGTCGTGGACCTGGGACTGAGCCGGCGCCGTCTTTTCGTCATGTTCGGGATGGTGTACTTCGTCCAGGGAGTCATCCAGGCCTACCAGTTGAACTTCTTCAAGCCGCACATGGATTCGGAGGGCATCGGAGCCGACCGCCTGGCCATCGTCGCGTCGCTGGCATTGGTGCCTTTCGTCATCAAGTGGGTGTTCGGGATGATCTCCGATCGATGGGCGCTGTTCGGACGCGGCCATCGTGTTCCGTACATGCTCATCGGGCTGAGTTCCACCGCGGTGGCTTTCGGCGTGGCCTTCTTCATCGATCCATCCGAGAGCTTCCCGGTGCTCGCTGCCATGGTGCTGGCCGCCACCTTTTTCATGGCGCTGTTTGACACCACCGCCGACGCTCTGTCGGTCGATGCGGTGCCATTCGAAGACCACGGCCCGGTGCAGGCATGGATGAACGGCGGACGGGCGGTCGGGCTGGTCGCCGTGTCGCTCGGGTTCGGGGTGGTCGCTGACACGTTGGGCTATCGCTACATCTTCGCAGTCATCGCGGTGTTGCTGCTGGTTCCGCTGTGGTTCGTCAATCAGGTCCGCGAGCCGGCCGACCGAGAGCCCGTACACACGTTCGATCCGTCCGCATTTCGGGTGCTGCTGGAGCGCCGCTACCTGGCCTTCGCCCTCACCCTGATCCTGGCGTGGACCTTTTTTCAGGGGATCGACGGCTTGGTGACCTTCTACATGGCCAACGAGCTGGGCGCCTCGGGTGGAACCATCGGGGTTTACGGCACGCTCAAAGGAGTCGGTCTCCTGGTGGGCGGCGTCGTCCTCGCCCACCTGGTGCGAAACTACGGCCGCCGAGTGGCGGCTCTGACCACGCTGGCGGCGGTGACCACCGGAGGGTTGGTGTTCTCGGTCAGCGGCTCGGTGGAGACGCTCCTGTGGTTCGGGCCGCTGTGGGGAGTGGCGGTCGGGCTGCAATGGACCAACTATGTGACCTTCACGATGGGGATCACCGACCTCCGGGTAGCCGGCACGATGTTCGCCGTCCTTCAAACCATGTCCAACATCGGGATCGGAGCGGGCGAGGGCCTGGCCACCGCCATGTCGGACGACCTCGGGTTCTCTTCGGTGTTCCGGCTGCTGGCGGTCGCCAACCTCATCGTCGTCCCGCTGATCCTGTTCGTGATCTCACGCTTCTCCCAACCGGTCACCGCGCGATGACCGAACCAGTGGAACTGTGTCGCCGACTGATCCGGATCGACACCACCAACCCGCCCGGCAACGAGCGGCCGGCGATCGAACTCCTCCGTGCCGAACTGAAGGCAGCCGGAATCTCCACCGAGCTGGTCGCGCTCGACCCGGAGCGGCCCTCCCTGATCGCTCGAATCCCAGGAGAAGGGTCCGCTCCCCCACTGCTCCTCCAAGGTCACGTCGACACCGTGCCGGTCACCGATCAGCTGTGGAGCCGGGACCCGTTCGGGGGTGAGGTAGCCGACGGGTTCATCTGGGGGCGAGGAACCCTCGACATGAAAGGCCCGATCGTGATGATGGTCGAGGCGCTCCGCCGTATCGCAACCTCCTCCCCTCCCCCGGCCGGGGACATCATCCTCGCCGTCGTTCCCGACGAGGAGATGCACGGGACCCTCGGTGCCCGGTATCTCGCGGAAGAACACGCGGAGCTCTTCGACGGTGTGCGCTACTGCCTCGGCGAATTCGGCGGGTTTCCGTTCCGCTTCGGAGGAAAGCGGTTCTATCCGATCCAGGTGGCGGAACGCATCGGCGTCGGGTTCGAGCTGGCCCTGGAAGGCCCCCCGGGTCATGGGTCGATCCCCATTCGGGGTGGGTCGATGGCAAAGCTCGGCGAAGTGCTGCGTCGTCTCGACCGCAAGGCGATGCCGGTGCATCTCACGGAACCGACCAGACTGATGGTCACAGCGCTCGCCGACCACAGCACAGGCGCAACCCGTTTCGTGCTCGAGCGCTTGCTGGACGAACGGACCGCCGGGCCCGCACTGAAGTTGGCTGGGGAACGCATGGCGATCTTCGAGCCGCTCTTCCGGAACACCGTGACCGCAACCGTCGTACGGGGCGGCGACAAGCACAACGTCATCCCTCCGAAGGTCACGCTGAATCTCGACGGGCGGATGCTGCCCGGGATCACGCCGGAGGCGTTCGAACGCGAACTCCGCGATCTCATCGGAGTCGAATGCGAGATCCGCACGGTGACCGACGGGTCCACGACCCCGATGAACCCGGACATGGCACTGTTCGAGCTGCTGGCCGGGGCCTTGGTCGAACACGACCCCGAGGCGATCCCGATTCCCTTCCTGATGCCGGCGGTCACCGACGGCCGCTGGTTCGCCCAACTCGGGATCCAGCCCTACGGGTTCACGCCGATGACCTTGCCGGAAGGATTCGACTTCCAAAAGACGGTTCATGGAGCCGACGAACGCATACCAGTGGACGCGCTCGACTTCGGGGTGGGCGTGTTGGAACATGTCCTCAGGCACTACGGCCGGGACTGAACCTGCGAAGATCGCAGCGATGATCCGCAGTTGGCATCACGACGGCACCACTTTCAGCCCGGTGGACTACGCCGGAATGGACACGATCCCCGACCACGGTTGGGTGTGGATCGACGTGGTGTCCACCGAGTTCGCGGTGGTCTCGGCGGTGGGTTCGGAGCTGGGTTTCGACCCCTTGAGCATCGAAGACGTGGTGACCGACATGCTCCCCAAGGTGGACACGTTCGACGACTATCGCTACCTGGTGGGTCATTCTCTCCGGTTCGTTGCAGAGCGCATCGGCACGGTCGAATTCGACATGTTTATCGGGTCGGCCTTCCTGGTGACGTTCCGGCCGGAGGCCATCTACGGCTTCGATCGCGTACAAGAGCAGATAGAAGCCGGGCATGCATCGGCACTCGGCTCTCCTGCGGCACTGGCCGCACACATCCTGGAGATGGACAGCCGTCGGTTTCCAGCCCTCATGGATGCGCTCGACGAACGCATCGAGGAGTTGGAGGAACGGGCCATGGCCGCCGACAACGCAGTGATCGGGGCTGCCCAGGCGCTGCGTCGAGATGTGATCGTTCTGCGCCGCGTGTTCGGTCCGCAGCGGGACGTCCTCCAGCGGCTCTCCTGGGACGAGGAGCTCTCCGGTGTCGAGCGGCGGGCATTCGCCGACGTCTACGACCACCACTTCCGGTTCGTCGAATCCCTGGAATCCGCCCGAGCGTTGATCGGGAGCATCCAGGAGACCCACCGTGGTGCGATCGCCGCCCGCACCAACGAGGTCATGAAGGTGCTGACGGTCTTTTCCGCGGTGATCCTGCCCCTCACCCTGATCGCCGGCGTCTGGGGCATGAACGTCAGGCTTCCTCTGGAAGACGACCCCGCCGCGTTCGGTTGGATCGTCGGTGGAATGGCGCTACTGGCCATCGGCCTGTGGTCGTATTTCGCCTGGCGCGGGTTCGTGGGGAGGATCCGCTTGGACCGGCTCCCGAAGGCGGTCGGCTTGACGATCGCCCATCTGGCCGGGCCGATCATCCCCGGTGGGGATCGACGCCGGAACAACGATCAGGTGAGGCCGTAGCCGCCTCTTCCTCGGCGATCTCAACCGACGCCACCGGATCCTGGTCCTGGAGGCGTACGAAATAGTGGTCGAAGAACACCTTCGCCATCAGTTCTCTCCGACTCCTGACTCCGACCTTGTCGAAGATCGCCTTCAGATGGTCCTGCACCGTGTACGGAGAAATGAAGAGTCGCTCGGCGATCTGCGCTGTGGAGTTTCCTCGGAGGACGTCGAGGGTCACGGTCTGTTCCCGCTCGGTTAGGCCATGTGCGGCAAGGAGGAGCGGAGCGACCTCCGGGGCGCGTGCTCGCTCGATGATCACTGCCGAGCCGCCTCGCTCTCTATGGAGGGCTGTCCCGTGTAGGATCAACCAGCCGCCCGACCGTGTCGGCACTCGATGACGAACAGCCCCATGGGTGCTGTCGCCAGCTTCCCCTCTCCGAGCCTGTTCCGCTACCGCTAGGACGACTTTGGGTAGCGAGTCCTGACTCGGAGTGCCCGGATCGATCATCTCACCGAGGAACGCCGCCGCGCTCGCGTTGAGATCCTCGACCTGGCCTGAGCTGTCCAAGAGGATCAACCCGGGGGTGTCCGGTTTCCCATCCGTCTCGACCGCGTCCAGGACGAGCGCGGTACGTATCCCCTCCGCCACATGGCGGGAGATGCCTTCGATGAACTTCCGATCACCAGCCTGGAAGGGAGGCTGGTCGGCCGTCCGGAACAGGGCCACCGCGCCCCAGCATGCTCCGTCGGCCACGAAGGCCGCACGCAGTTCGCCATCCAGTCCGAACGGCCGAAGGAGTGATTGCCACCGGGGACTCCGTTGGGGGGCACCGTTCGTCGCCTCAGCCAGGCTGGCGACCGGCGAAGAACCGGCCGCGAGAGCGGCGAACTTGTTGACGTCGGTCTCTCGATATTCGTTGTGCGCGACCCCGGCGTTCACGGCTCGCCGCCGCTGATCGTCTCGAGCGAGGTCTTCATTGATGTGCCCGGTGATCAGCAGAGTGGCAGGGTCGATCGTGAAGAAGCACGCCGCGCCCTCGAAGGTCGTCACTCTCCGCAGTTGTTCTTCGGTGCCGTGGAGGAACGGAAGCAAGCCGGTGCAACTGTGTGCGAGGCGCATCGCCTCTCGATGGGCCCGCTCGGCGGTGCTCGTTCCCATGCCGAAAGGATAGGTGAGGTAGGGCCTGGCACGATCCCCGGCACCCGTGTCGATCGGCTTCCCAACGTGTCCGAATGTCTCCCAAGGGATGGGTTCATCCGTGGTCAGGCGAGCGGCGGTCCGACGATTCGGGTGCCGAAACGGGCGGCCACACCAGCCATGTGCTCGAGATCGGGGAAGGTGTCGGGAGGAGGTGGGACCACCCTTTGCGGTGCGACTTCCCCGATTTCTCGAAAGAGTCCCTCGTGCGAACTCCCCCTCGTGAACAGCAACAGCATGATGCCCTGGGACTCGAAGCGAAAGGCATGCCTGACGCCGGGAGGCACGAACACGAAGGATCCAGACCGGGCGTGTACCTCGTCGTCTCCCACGACCAGCGTGATCGCCCCGTCTGCCACGTAGAAAGCCTCGGTCTCCGTATCGTGATAGTGCACCGGAATCGCCATCCCGCCTCCGGCCCGCACTTCGATGGCCGTGAAGTCGCCTCCGACCTGCGAAGCGAGGGCTTTGTAGCTGTAGAGGCCGCCCAATATCCAATAGGCCTCACCCTGATCGTGTCCGACCCAGTAAGGGGCAAGTTCTGCTGGCATGACTCCTCCTCGACGGTTCGCCTCGCCGAAGCTATGGGAAATGACAGCTCCGTCACATCCCAACAACCTGGGATTCTCGGGCAAT
Organism: Acidimicrobiia bacterium; assembly: GCA_046565785.1. Classification (GTDB taxonomy): domain Bacteria; phylum Actinomycetota; class Acidimicrobiia; order Spongiisociales; family ZC4RG35; genus DATHWB01. Next base: position 13,975 of record JBKHXZ010000163.1, on the reverse strand, counting down.
CAGGTGAGGCCGTAGCCACCGTCGATGCGGATGACATCTCCGGTGTGGTACCGGGAGGCTTCACTGGCCAGGTACACGGCGATACCGGCGAAGTCGTCACCGGTGCCGTACCTTCCGAGAGGAACCCGGGGGAGGTTGCGAGCGTCGAACCGCTCGGTTCCCAGCAGGTTGTCGGTCATCGGAGTCTCGATCCAGCCGGGCATGATGGCGTTCGCCCGAATTCCGTGCTTGCCGTGTTCCACCGCGATGCTCTGCACCAGGGCGAGGACCGCGGCCTTGGACGCCGAGTATGCCTGTCCGCGCGGCATTCCCAGCCGTGCCGAGAGGCTCGAGGTGACGACGATCGAACCCCCCTCCCCTGCCGCGAGCATCCGCCGGACCGCCGCCCGGGCGGTGAGAAAGGCCCCGTCGAGGTTGACGCGCATCGTCCGTCGCCAGGCGTCGAGTTCGGTTTCGGCGAATCGGGCCGTCCCTGCCGGCACGCCTGCGTTGGCGAACACCGCGTCCAAGCGCCCGTGCCGTTCGACGACCGCGTCCATCGTCCGTTCCACCTCCGTCTCGTCGCCGACGTCGCATCCGAAGACAGAGACGTCGTCGTGAACGGTGCGCAGGAGTTCGAACGCGTCCTGGTTCTTGTCCGGGTTGGTTCCCCAAATCGACACGTTCGCCCCCGCCTCCGCCAGGCCGCGGGCCATCCCGAGTCCGATTCCGGAGTTCCCTCCGGTCACCACCGCCACCTTGCCGCTGAGATAGAACACGTTGCTCCTTCCGGGGGGAGGATCGTAGGCGGGGGTGCCGGTTCGGTCTGGGTTGTGTGACTCCGTAGACTCCATGCTGTGTTCGGACCTCTCAACGGTGTCAGGACGGCGCTCGTGATCGCCGCCGCCATCGCCGCCATCGCTGCGGCGGTGCTGGGTGAGTGGGTGATGGCCGGGCTGCTGGCCGCCGGTGTGGCGCTTCACGGCCTCGGCTGGTGGTATCTGTGGAAGCAGCGCCCGCCGGCCGACGAGCGGTGAACCCCGTCCCGCGCCACCTCCTGCCGGACACGACCCAGCGTGGACCGGATGGCGGAACCCTCATCGGAGGGTGTGATCTCGTCGATCTGGCGGACGAGTACGGCACCCCGCTCTTCGTCTACGACATCGCTCATCTCCGAGCCCGAATCGCCGAGGCCGTCGCCGCTTTCGGTGACGGCGCGGTGTATGCCTCGAAGGCTTTCCTCTGCAAGGCGATGGCTCGTTTGGCTTCGGACGGAGGGATGCTGATCGACGTTGCCACCGGAGGCGAGCTGACTGTCGCGCTGGCTGGCGGCGTCCCAGCCGACCGCCTGGTCTTCCACGGCAACAACAAGTCTCCCGCCGAGCTCGAACTCGCTTTGCGATCCGGAGTGGGTCGGATCGTGGTCGACAACGACGACGAGATCGACCGAATCGAAGGTCTCGTCTCGGGTGGTCTGCCCGCTCCTCGGGTCCTCGTCCGGATCACACCAGGTGTCGAGGCCCACACCCATGAGTACGTGTCGACCGGCCAGGTGGATTCGAAATTCGGTTTCCCCGTGGCAACGGGCGCCGCCGCCGCCGTCGCCGAGCGCCTCCGAGCATCCGCAGCCGTCGAGCTGGTCGGAGTCCACGCCCACATCGGTTCACAGGTGTTCCGGGCGGATTCCTATGCCTCGGCACTCGAGGTCATCGCATCATTCTCCGAACCTCTGGAGCTCCCGGAGCTGTCCGTCGGAGGAGGCCTGGGGGTGGCGTATGTCGAAGGCGAGTCCGCTCCCACCATCACCGAATGGGCTCACGCTCTCCACGCCAAAGCAGCCGAGCTCGGGGTTCGGGCCCGTCTGTTCGCCGAACCCGGACGTGCGATCGTGGCTGCCGGTGCGGTCACGCTGTACAGGGTCGGAACGATCAAGGAGATTGCGGGAGTACGCACCTATGTGGCCGTCGACGGCGGGATGAGCGACAACCCGCGACCGGTCCTCTACGGCTCCGGGTACGAGACGTTCCTCCCCCGCAGTCTCGACGAACCCCGACCTCGGCGGATTCGTCTGGTCGGCAAACACTGCGAATCGGGCGACTTGCTGGTGAGAGACGGCAAGGTTCCACAGGATCTCGTCGTCTCGGATGTGATCGCCACCCCGGTGACCGGCGCATACGGACATTCGATGGGGAGCAACTACAACAAGGTCTTACGACCGGCCGTGGTGTTCGTGGAGGACGGTGACGCCCGGCTGGTCGTCCGCCGGGAAACCTACGACGATCTCCTGCGTACCGACCTGGGATGAGGGGCCGAATCCATTTGATCGACTGGCTTGCCCCGGTTGGCTTTCGCCTCGACCGGAGATCCAAGGTCTTCGTGGACGGCTGGGGCGACTCCGAGCACCTCTCACTCTTCGAACGGCAGATCACCGCGGCGGACGCCATCCCTTCCCTCGAAGTCGAGTGGAGTCGCAAGGAGGAGCACACCGGCTTCCGCGTGCGGCGGGCCGTCCTCCCCAGTCCAGTCGCCGAGATCCTGCCCGAGTCGGCGCGAGCGATGTCGGTGGAGTGGATAGAACCGGCGTCGGGTTCCGAACGGATCGTGGTCCTCATGCCGGCCTGGAAGGACGAGACGTTCGACCTTCGTCGTGACTTCGCCCGGCGCCTGGTCGAGCGCGGTGTCGGATCGCTCATCGCCGACATTCCTCTGTACGGCAGACGGCGCATCCACCCAGATTCCGGCCCGGCGATCAGGACGGTGGCCGACTTCGCGGTAATGGGGTTCGGTGCCGTAGCCGAAGCCCGGGGACTCGTCGGACTCGCCGGTTCTCTGGCGACTCCCGGAGTGAGCGGCTTCTCCATGGGCGGCAACCTCGCCGCCCACGTGTCGGCAACCATGCCTCGGCCGGTAGCCACGGCCCCGCTGGCTGCGTCGTATGGACCGGGTCCGGTCTATCTCGACGCCGCCCTGCGGCGGGCAATCGTGTGGGATCGCCTCGGTGGGCGGGCAACGGCGGAGCCCCGGCTGCGCTCCCTCCTGGATCGGGCCTCGATCCTGACCCTCCCACCGATGGCTCATTCGCCTGCCTCAGTTCTGGTGGCTGCATCCAGGGATGGCTTTGTGCCTCTGCAACTCAGCCGGCAGTTGGCAGCACACTGGGAGGCCGAATTGCGTGTCGTCCACGGCGCCGGGCACGGGACGTTGCTGTGGCGGCATCGTCGGGTGCTGATCGATGCCATCGCCGACTCTTTCGACCGGCTCGGAATGCCTGCGCGAACCGAGGGATCGAACCGGTGAGCCCGGCTTCTAGTCTGCCGTGATCGTGCGTTTCCTCGCCTGGATTCCCACCATTCCGTTCCTGATCTCGTTCGGGCTGACGTTGGTCGTTTTCGATCTGGCGGGTCGCGCGGTGCGACCGTTCTCACTGCGGGGATTCGAGTACGTGATGGCGGCGTTGCAACGCACGCTCACCTCTCTCTTCGTGCTCTGTGGCACCCGGCTGGATTTGGAACGCCCGCCCACGATCCTTCCACACACCGGCTATGTCATCATCGCCAACCACCAGAGTCTCTTCGACATCGCCATCATCGGTGGGCACCTGTTCTCCAACTTTCCGAAGTACGTAGCCAAGAAGGAGCTGGGGCGGGGGATCCCGTTGATTTCGCTGAACCTGAAGCGGGGCGGCAATGCGCTCATCGACCGCAAGGACCGCCGCCAATCCCTTCGCGCGATCAAGGAAATGGCGACGACCGCTCAGGAGCGGGGTGTCAGTGTGGTGATCTTTCCCGAAGGTACCCGCTCCCGAGACGGTGCGCTGGGGGAATTCAAACGGGCCGGTTCGGTGATGCTTCTGCGGAGCGCCGACCAGTTGCCGGTGGTGCCGATGGCGATCGACGGGGCGTGGCGTCTGCTCGCCCACAATCTCCTCCCGGTTCCGTGGGGCGTGAATGTCCGCGTGCGTTTCGGCGACCCGATCCCCCGCACACCTGACGACGCCGACACTGTCCTGGACCGAGCAGAAGCCTTCATCACCCAGACCCTCGCAACCTGGCGCACGCCGTGAACAATGCCCCCCAGAAGCGAAGCGAACTCGTTGGTCCACCTCGTGCGCGTACAGCCCCCCTGTCTTCTCCCCCCATCTGGGGGGAGAGAATGTTCAGCATGTTCTCCTCCTCTTTTGTCGTCAGCGACGTTGGGGGGACAGGCCCGCGCCGGGCGGGCCAGGGGGGCCGTCGGAGAGCAAGCCCGCATCACCTCTGCTGTCGTCGCCCCGAACGCGATATCACTCCAGTGTGAGTGCGAAGGTCTGCCAGCGCCAGGTGTCGGCGCACATCGTGTCGATGTCCCTCTCCGCTTTCCAATCGAGGTCCATTTCGGCTCGGGTGGGGTCGGCGTAGGTGGCGGCGACATCGCCCGGTCGGCGCGCCGTGATCTCGTAGGGAACGCTCACTCCTGTTGCCCGTTCGAACGCCGCGACCAGTTCCAACACCGACGTGCCCCGCCCTGTCCCCAGATTCCAGATGTGAAGCCCGGGATCGTGCTGCAGACGGCGGAGAGCGGCCACGTGTCCCCTGGCGAGATCGACCACATGGATGAAGTCCCGGATCCCGGTGCCGTCGGGGGTGGGATAGTCGCCTCCGAACACGTACAGCTTGGGGAGCCGTTCGGCAGCCACCTGAGCGATGTAGGGCATCAGATTGTTGGGCAGGTCGTTCGGGTCTTCGCCGATGAGGCCACTCTCGTGGGCTCCGACCGGGTTGAAGTAACGGAGCACACCCAAGTGTGCCGTGGGGTGCGCGACGCTCACATCTTCCAAGATCTGTTCGACCATGAGCTTGGAACGGCCGTAGGGATTGGTGGGGGGCCGTCGGGGTGCGTCCTCGGGGATCGGCAAGGTCTCGGGATCCCCGTACACGGTTGCCGAGGAGCTGAAGAGGAAGGTGTCGATCTTGTGACGCTTCATCGCAGCCAGGACCTGTACCGATCCGCCGACGTTGACGTCGAAGTAGTCGAGCGGTCGGACCACCGATTCACCCACCGCTTTCAGTCCGGCGAAGTGGATCACGGCGTCGAACCCGCCGTCCATCACCCGGTCGAGAGCCTCGGCGTCACGAACGTCGCCTCGCACGAAAGGCACTTCGTACCCGGTTATCTGTGCGAGTCGAGCAAGGACCGATCCCTTGGCGTTGACGAGCGAGTCGAAGACCACCGGTTCGTGGCCTTCCAACACCAGTTCGACGACAGTGTGGCTGCCGATGAATCCGGCGCCGCCGGTGACGAGGATCCTCATGGGCGGGGAGGCTATCCCGTGACTCCCAGCATCCGACCCAGCGCCGGGCCAGCGTGCTGCCACCAGAGTTCCAGCGTCACCGCAAGTTCGTCGAGTTCGGAATCGACGACATACAGACCCTTGGTGGGAAGTGCTGCGGCGAGTTCGACAAGCACCGGCCGTAGTTGTGTCTCCACCGCCAAACTGTGCTGAAGGGATCCACCCACCATCACCGGGATGGCGACGAGGCCGGCCAATCCGTTGTTCCCGTATCGATCCAGGAAGGCTTTCAGCAATCCGGTCATGCTCGCCTTGTAGGTGGGCGAGGCGAACACCGCGAGGTCCGCACCGGCGACCCGCGTTGTCAACTCCTTCACACGGGACGACTCCCACCGGAAGAGTTCGTCGGCCACGTGTGCGAGTTCGATCGTCTCGACGCGGCCTCCGCTCATCGCCGCGACTTTCTGTGCGACTCCCTCGGCGACTCGGGTGGTGCGGCCCCCCGGGTTGGGATTGCCGACGACCGCAACGATGTCCATCAGTCAGCCGGTGTGTGGCCGTGGACTGCGAGCGCCTGGCGAACCCGAACTGCAGCGGCTTGCAAGTCCTCGCGTTCGGCCGGACGAGCACGGGCGAAGTCGAGGTCGTGGACATCCCAGATGGGGACGAGATGGATGTGGAGGTGCGGCACCTCGAGCCCGGCGATCATCAGCCCCACCTTCTCAGGGTTCCACACGGTTTGGATCGCCTCACCGATGACGGCTGACACATCCATCAGGTGGTGGCGAAGGTCAGATGGGCATGCCAGCCAGTGGTCGATCTCGGCGCGGGGTACGACCAGCACGTGCCCTTCCCGGAGTGGGGCGATGGATAAGAACGCGACGCATCGTTCGTCGCGCCACACGAAGGTTCCGGGGATCTCGCCGTCGATGATCCGAGTGAAGATCGTCGCCATGGTTCTGACCTTAGTGAGGGTCCCGGCACGGACAGATGAGGGATCTGCTCCTACATAGGATCTGTCGGTGACGTTCGAACGACATCGCATCGAGTGGCGGGGACGGGCAGACGAGGTCTGCCTGCTCTCCTTCATGCCTCGCTTCCCTCACCGTCTCAGAATGGTGCCCGGGGCCGACGGGTGGTGGGTGGATCTCCACCTCCCCGAGGATGCCAGGATCGAATACCGGATCGAGGTGCGGCGCGGTGCCCGCACGGAGACCACCCTCGACCCATCGAATCCGGACGTGGCGACGAATCCGTTCGGAGCGAACTCGATCCTGAAGGGCTCGAAGTACGTGTCGACCCACAGATGCGAAGGCGAGTGGCGGATCGAGGAGTTCCGTGTTCCCAGCGCCGTCTTCGGCGGTCGACGCCACCATCGCCTGCTTTCCCCGATGAAATCGCCGACGACTCCGCTGCCTCTCGTTCTCCTCCACGACGGAGCCGATTATGTCGACCATGCCCGAATCCCGGAGGTGCTGGCGTCTGCCATGCGCGACGCGGTGCTCCCGCCGCTTCGTGTCGCTCTTCTCGACCCGCGCCAACGGAACGTCGAATACGCCGCCGATCCCCGTCATGCCCGCCATGTCGTCGATGAGGTGCTCCCCCGTGTCCGGGCACGGGTGGCGGTCGCGGGACCCGTGGTGATCGGTGGAGCCAGTCTCGGCGCCGTGGCGGCGTGGCATACCGCACAGCAGTCCCCTGGTGTGTTCGGAGGGCTGGTACTCCAGTCTGGAACCTTCGCCTTCTCCCCTCATTCCGAGATTCCCTCTGCGATGGCGTCTTCGATACGGCGCTTCTTGGATGACGCAGTGACCGCCCCGGCCATCAGCGACCTTGCCGTCGGCCAGACGTGTGGACGATTCGAAAGCCTGCTCGATTGGAACCGGACCGTTGCCGAACACCTCGGGAACACGGTCCGGGTCCACTCGTACGAGGAGCGGTGGGCCGGGCATGACTGGGGGGCCTGGGCGGATACGTTCGTCGGAGCACTCGCTACCGCCATCGGATGACCCCACCAGATAGGCTCGCCCGATGAGTGTGCGTCGTATCGGCCTGTCGTTGGGTGCCGACCTCTGCTGGCCGATCTTCTACGAGGACATCCTCGCCGCACTCGCACCGCGTATCCGCCTGGGAGGCGAGGACATCACCTTCGAGGTGGAGAGGGTGACGATCGAGCCGTTCGATCTGGCGCAACCGGTCCGTTACGACGTGCTGTTGGACCGCCTGACCCCGTGGTATCACACGAGCCGGGAGTGGATCAAGAAGGCCATCGTCCAGAACGACCTCTACGTCCTGAACAACACGTTCACGCTGCAGTCCATGGAGAAACACACGTCGTACGCGGCGATGATCCGCCTGGGGCTTCCCGTCCCACGCACCATCCTGTTGCCTCCCAAGGAGTACATCCCGCAGCCGGACCTCGAGATGACGCTCTCGTCGTACGCCCGCATGTTCGACTTGGCCGCCATCGGGGAAGATCTCGGGTATCCGGCGTTTCTCAAGCCGTTCGACGGAGGTGCCTGGAGAGGCGTCTCGCGCGTGGCCAACGCCGATGAACTGCGGGCCGCCTACGACGCCTCCGGCACCCAGATCATGCATCTCCAGGAGGCGATCGAACCCTTCGACCTATTCGTCCGAGCCTTGGCTGTCGGTCCGCAAGTGAACATCATCCGCTACGACCCGGACAGCCCGCTCCATGATCGCTACAAGGTGGATTTCGGCTTCGTCGACGCAGACGAGCAGTCCCTCTTGGAGGACATGGCCCTCACGATCAATTCCTTCTTCGGCTGGGACTTCAACTCGTGTGAAGCGCTCCGCCGCAATGGCGTGTTCCACCCGATCGACTTCGCCAACGCCAACCCCGACTCGCAGGTGACGAGCCTCCACTATCACATCCCGTGGCTGGTGAAAGCCAAGCTGCGGTGGTCGCTCTATTGCGCGGCAACGCAGCGGAGAATGCGTCACCATCCGGAGTGGACCCCCTTCTTCCTCATCGCAGATTCGGAGATCCCGTATCGGGAGAAGCTCAGGGCATACGCCGAGATCGCCGAGGATCGATATGAGACACTGCGATTCCGTGAGTTCTGCGATCGCCACCTGGGAGCGCTCGACGAGGTCGCCTGGGAGTACTTCGGAACCGAGCGGGCGAAAGAGGCAGTTCGCCGAAAGGTCGCGGTGCTGTTCCCCGCCGAGGAGGTGGAGCGCTTCACCGAACACTTCTGGGGACTCCTCCAGTTCTGGCGGAAGACCGAATCGGATCGGTTGGGGACGTGATCACCGAACGGTGGCACTCGGAACGCCTCGAACAGCCGCTCACGCTGCACCGCTGGGGGGAGTTCGGCACCCCGGTACTTTTGTTTCCCACCGCAGGAGGCGATGCTGGCGAGGTCGACCGGTTCGGACTGGTAGGTGCGCTGGCACCTCTGCTCGGCGACAGCCGGATCAAGGTGTACTCGGTTGACTCTGTGGCGGGCCGAGCCTGGCTGGAGCGCCGCGATCCGCTCCACGCCGCCTGGCTGCAAAACCGGTTCGACGCCGCCATCTACCACGAAGTTGTTCCGGCGATCCTCTCGGACAGTGGGCCTGTCCCCATCATCGTCGCCGGTGCCTCGATCGGGGCGTTCAACGCCGTCGCCTCGCTGTGTCGGCATCCGGATGTGTTCGTCGCCGCCGTCGGGATGAGCGGCACCTACGACCTGGAGCCGTGGATGGCCGGCCACTGGTCGGACGACTTCTACTTCAGCTCACCTCTCCACTACCTCCCCGGTTTGGACGGGGATCAGTTGACGACGCTGCGCCACCGATTCGTCATCCTCGCCTCCGGGACCGGTGCCCATGAGAACCCGGGAGAGTCATGGCGCATGGCCGACGTCCTCGGTGCCAAAGGGATCCCCAATCGGGTCGACAACTGGCCGGGTTGGACTCACGACTGGCCCACCTGGCGGAGCATGTTGCCGACCTACCTCGATGAACTGACCCGCTGACCGGATGGGTCGGGCCGGCGATGTCAGAGGGCGAGCTGGAGTTGTGGGTCTCTGCTGAATCGGGGAACGCCAGTCCAGGGCAGATGGTCCATGAACGCCCAACTGCGCCGATGGATCGCCGAAGGCCCGTAGCCGGCGAGCGCCGCCTTGTGCAGCGGACACGGGTAACCCTTGTTGGCGGCGAAGTTGTACATGGGGAAGGATTCGTCGGCCAAGCGAAGGAGCCGGTCACGGGTGACCTTGGCGACGATCGATGCGGCGGCGATCGACAGGGAGGTGCGATCCCCTCGCACGATGGTCGTCACCCTGCCACTTCCGATGAAATCCCACTTTCCGTCGACCAACATCCGGCTCGGGGTCACACCGAGCCGGTCCAAAGCCCGTTGGGCGGCCAAACGTTGCGCATCCGACATTCCGAGTTCGTCGCATTCGACCTCGCTGGCGTGTCCCACCGACCAGGCCCAGGCCCACTCGCAAATCCGTCCGGCGAGCACCTCTCGCTCGCGGGCGGTGAGCAGCTTCGAGTCACGAATCTTGTAGAGGCGCCGATCAGGGGGCACGATCACCGCCCCGACCGTGAGTGGCCCGGCCCAGGCGCCGCGCCCGACTTCGTCGAGCCCGACAACCACCTCGTCTCGCTCCCAGTACTGCCTTTCTACGGCGAGTCCGGGGGCTTGACGCCGAAGGGCAGGCCGGAGGCGGGGGGCTGGGTCCACGACCCCGAGCCTAGACCGCGCCACCCACGTCGTTGGGTTCAGTTGAGACGAGGGTCGGGCGGGTACAGGCCGAAGAATGCGAGGGGTGGACTCTGGCGTCTGAGTACCCGGCTCCACAGGTCATACGGCTCCGAGGTGAGAACGTCGTCCGGCCGGAAGTCGAGGAGGAACCATGCTTCCTCCGCAAGCTCGTCGTCGAGCTGACCCGGCGCCCATCCTGCGCATCCGGCGAAGACACGCACCGGAAGACCCGGCTCGGGCGCGTCGGTGAGCTGAACGATTTCCAACATCCCGGAACGGATGGTGAGTCCGATCCCGACTTCGGGCTGGACGGGACCACCACTGAAAACGACCGGCGGGTCGATCACGACTTCCCCCCATTCCGGGAGGTACTCGGCGACCGGAATCTCGGTAGGACGATCTAGGACCACTCCGATGGTGCCATCGGCGTCGTGGCTCAGCAGGAGGACCACGCTGCGTGCGAAGTTGGGATCGATCAGGAGCGGGGTGGCGACGAGCAGCACGCCTGCTCGCGGGTCGCCTGGGTTCATCGCGGAAGCCGGAGAACGAACGTGCTCATGGTGTCGTTCTCGTACACCAACGAACCCCCCATCTTCTCCGCGAGCCACCGGGACACCGACAACCCCAAACCGACGGAATTCGGCTGGGTGACGGTCGCATGGGCCCGTTCGTAGGGTTGGAAGATACGCTCGATCATCTCGGGGTCGATGCCTGGACCCTTGTCAGCCACGGCGACAGTCGCAACACCGGCGACTTCGGAGATGGTGATGCTTCCGGGGAGTTCGCCGTAGCGAATTGCGTTGGTGACGAGGTTGCGGATGATCTGTCGGATGCGCTGGGCATCACCTCGTGCGGTGGCCTCCCCCTGAACGTCGAACATGCCGCCCCGCGCCTCCCCCAATGCCGCCACCACGGCGTCGACCGCCTTGCGGAGATCGACAACCTCGTTCATCAGGGTGATCGAGTCGGTGTCAGCCCGGGCGGCAACCAGGAGGTCTTCGACGATGGCGGCCACCTCGGACGACTGATCGGCGACGAGACCGATGAAGTCTCGCTTCGTGGCATCGTCCAGGTCGTCGTAGTGCGCGGCCAGTTCCGCGGCGAGGCCGACCACCGCCGTCAGCGGAGTGCGAAGCTCATGACTCACCGAGGCGATGAATTCGTCCTTGGCCGCGACCAGTTCCTCGAGTTGACGTGCCGTGCGTCGTTCGGCAGTGATGTCACGGGCCACGATGGAGATGAACTCCTGATGCCGTTGGGCGACGGTCGAAGTCAGGATCTCCCTCCCACTTCGGCTCAGGAGGATGAGTTCGCCTCTCCATTCGCGGGGTGCGTCCGGACGATCTCGCCATTCCCGCAGGCTCTGGGAGTCGGCTCCGTCGGCGATGAACTCCCGGGCTGACGATTCATGGAGTGTGCCGGAATGGTCGTCGTCGAGGAATGAACGCATCGCCGCGTTCACCCGGAAGATCCGATCCTCTCGATCGGTCAACCAAACCATGTCGGAGGTCGCTTCGAGGATCTCCGAATTACGGCGCCACGCTTCTTCGGTTTCCCGTTGCTTGGTGACGTCGACGATCACGCCTTCGAAGAACAGGATTCGTCCGTCGTCATCTCGAATGGCGCGGGCGCTGTCGTCGCCGTGGATGACCCGTCCATCTGCGGTGGTCAGTTCGAGCGGATAGTTCATGACCACGTCGCGGTCGTCGAACATGGCCACCCACTCGTCCCGGTTCCGGCGGTCCTGGTAATGCTGATGCACCTGAGCGAGACCCGCTACCAGTTGTTCGGGGGTTTCCAGGGCCAGCATCTCCAGCAGTGCCGGGTTGGCGGCGAGTACCTCACCGGTAGGCGCCGACCGGTAGAGGGCGACCGGGATGCGGTCGAACAGCAGATCGAGCCGAGGTGGTGTTTGCACTCCGGAGCTGGTGACGGGTGCCTCTGGTTCGAGCGCCAGGACGGTTACCTGGACCAGAGAGCGGGCATCATAGGTGATCGGGTCGGCCTGGATCTCGATCGACACGCGAGCGTCGGCGGTCGATGCGGCCGTCGTGCGTACCCGCTCTCCTGGAGCAAACGGTCCGCGGATGCCGAGTGTTGCCTCGAGTGAGCTTCCCACCAGGGCCCGGCCGGCGAACACCGTGGCAGCCGGATTGGCGTAGACGATCTCGTCGCCGTCGACGATGAGGGTCGGCACACGCTTGGAATCCAGCGAACGGCGCAGGTTCTCTTGAGCAGCCGCCAACTCTTCGAGCCGGGATCCGATCGAAGCGAAGAGCCATGCGAGGCCTGCACACACCATCGCCATGCTCGCCATGGGAGTGAACAGGCCGATGGTCCGATTCTCGAACAGCGGCGGGATCAACGCTTCTCGTCCACCCACGGTGATCGTGGCGAGTGCAACGGAGGCACCGGCGAGCCCGGCGAGTGGGGTGAGTCCCGGTCTCCAGGAGGGCTGGAGCAGAGCGACTGCGGCGATCGCCCCGATGAGGATCACGACCGACGAGTACTGAAGCCCGAGGGAAGCGAGAACGATGGCGACGCCGGCGTCGTACGAACCCATCACTCCGAGCCGGATCGGGCTGGGATCCTCCGGCGTGTTGCGGCCCAAGGACGTCGCTACTCCCCCGGCGGCCAGTCCGGTCACGATGGCGGTTCTCCAGTTGGGCTCGACCAACAGCAATCCGGCGGCGAACACGCCGGCTACCAGGTAGAGGACGCGCCGGACTCGCCAGGGCCGGCTCATCGTGGATTCGAACACGGATTCCTCATCGGCCTCGAAGGGGAAGGGCTTTATGACTGTGTCGTCAGTGTGGCGTCGATCCACTCGACGATCTCATCGACGATCGCCGGGCCTTCCGGCTCGTTGAAGAGTTCGTGGCGGAGCGCCGGATAGATCCGTCGCTCGACCACTGGAAGGTCGCCGAGAGCGGCGGAAGCCTGGGGAGGGACGATGGTGTCGGCTGCTCCGTGCAGGACGAGGGTGGGGACGTTGAGCGCTCCGATCGCCGACTTCACCCTCGTCATTGCCATGAACAGTTCGTTTCCATACTTGGTGGTGGTTTGCGTTTCCACCAGTGGATCCCCGAAATAGGCTTCCCCCACTGCCGGGTCGCGTGAGAGCTGTTCGCCCTTCACCCCGTTGGGAATGCGCAGCGTAGGCGCGAGCCGGGCGAAGATCGGGGCCGTCAGACGTTGCCACAAGGCACCCCCGTCCAGGCCAGGGGCACTCAGCACGAGAAGATCAGGCCGTGGTCGTTCTGCCAGGGCGTATTCGAGGGCGAACAGACCGCCGTTGGAGTGTCCGAGGAGGATCACGGGCCGCCCGGTCGTCTTGGCTGCTTCGACATGGCGCTGGATCTGATCGAGGACGTCGGACCACTTGTCGACCCAGGCACGGCGTCCGCCTGAGCGTCCGAAGCCGATCTGGTCATACGCGGTCACTGCGATCCCTGCATCCGCGAAGCGCCGGCCGACAGCCTAGTAGCGCCCCGAATGCTCCGCGATTCCATGGCACAAGACCAATTCGGCACGGGTTACGGATTCGGGTTCCCAACGGCGGACGTACTCGTGTACTCCTCCAGGAGTCTCTGATGGAAAGGCGCTGCTCGTCATGGTTGCTCCAACATTTCGTCCGGTCCATCGTATGACATCCAGGCCGAGGCTCTGGGATCGTGGACGACGACCAGGTCGGGCAGACCGGGCCACGGCACCGGGGTGACGGAGAGCCCTTCCATCGTTGGGATCCCGCCCGGTGCTACGAACGCCATCCCGAAAGGCGCGGGACGAGGCAAGACGGGACGCACCCCTCGCATCTGTACCAGCGGTTTCCACACCGCGTGCAACCGAGAGGAGATCTCAGCGAGGCTTTCGGTGACCCGCAGCCCGTATTCGATCGTCTCGTACGCTGAGACATATCCGGTCGCCCGGTCCACGACCGACAGGATCTGCCAGCCCGAAGGAGGAGGCGACAACCGTCCGAAGATGTCCGGAACCGGATGGACCAG
>JBKHXZ010000162.1:0-2562 GCA_046565785.1 Acidimicrobiia bacterium | reverse complement strand
TCTAGCGGGTGGCTTGCGCTAAGAAGCGGGTAGGCGGAGGGTGAAGGTGGGCCAGGAGTCCACCACCGAGTAGGAGACGTCACCACCCATCAGACGGGCGAGGCGTCTCGATACCGAAAGCCCCAAGCCCACCGACCCCGGCAGGCCCGCCCGGTCGTGGCCACGGCGGTACGGGGCGAAGATCTCCTCGTGCATCCCGGCCTCGATCCCCCCGCCGTTGTCACGGACCTCGAATGCCACCTCGCTGCCTTCCTGGCAGGCGACCAGCCGCACCTCCTGGCCGCCGTAACGCACCGCATTCACGATCAGATTGCGCAGGATCTGTCGCAGCCGCAGCGGATCGGCGTTCACACGCAAGGCGTCCGGAATCTCGACACTGACACTCTTGCCGTCGAGGCGCAGTCGGGACACGGTCTCTGACACCACCGAACCCAGATCCACAGGACGGAGGGAAACCGACACTTGATCGATGTCCGAGCGCGCCGCCACCAACAAGTCCTCGACGATGTCACTCACATCCGCCGCTTCCGATGCGATCCAACGGACCATCTCGTGCCGTTCTGACTCGTCCAACGAGTCGTGCGGGTCGGCCAGGATCTCGGCGAACCCACGCACTGCCGTCAGCGGAGTGCGGATTTCGTGGCTGACCGAGGCGATGAACTCGTCCTTGGACCGGATCAGTTCCTCCTGCTGGGCCTCCAGCAGCTTCTGGGTGGTGATGTCCCGGGCGATGGTCGACAGGTAGGTCACCTTGCCACTCGCATCCCGGTGAGCGACCACCACCTGCGATGTGGGGATGACCCGACCATCACGTGCCAGAAAGGCGGTCTCACCCCTCCACGTCCCGCTTCTCACCACCTTCGGCACCACCGTTGTGAGGATGAACTGGGCCACCTCCGGCGGATGGAGGTCACCGACATGGAGTCGTGTTACGTCTTCGTCCGGGTTGATTCCCAGCAACTTCCGGGCGGCCGGATTCAGATAGCGGACGTTGCCTTCTCGATCCGAGAACCCGGCGATGTCCGTGGTGTGCTCCAACACGGCCGCCAGCCGGCCCCGCTCCTCCTCGGCGAGGCGTGCGGCGATCACCTGACCGAGCTGGGCGACTACCGCCTCGATCGTGTTCAGCTCCTGCTTGGGGTCGACGCCGGCAACCCCCAGAAACAAGAGGACACCCACCAGGTCTGCACCTGCCAACACCGGCACCGCCAAAGCGGCGTCCAACCCGAGACGAGCGGCTTCGGCCTTCCCCAGAAAGTGGGGATCGCTCGCAAGAGACGGCACTGCAAGGGGTTGGCGCCGCAGGGCGGTCTCGCCCACCAGTCCTTCGCCCCACTCCAACCGGGAGGTCGTGTCTGTCCACTTGTCCACTCCCGGATGGGCGGCCCAGGTGCTCACCCGGGCCAAACCTCCCGCAGATGGAACCCACAGCACACCGATCGACCAGCCGCCCGCTGCGCCGAGTCCCGCCAGCACCGACTGCATCGCCTCTTCGGTCGATCCGGCCTCGGCCACCCCCAGCGACAACTCCAGCAGCAGGTCACGTTCGGATTCGGCCGCCTTGCGTCGGGTGATGTCGCTGACCTGGCCGATGGCATAGGCGGGGATGCCGTCGTCGTCACGAACCACCGACAACGAGAAGCTAGCCCATACCACCTGTCCGTCCTTGCGGATGTAGCGACGTTCGGCGTGGAACATGTCGAGTTCGCCTGCGACCAGCGCGTCGGCCGCCCACCGAGTGTCTGCGAGATCCTCGGGATGGACCACGTCAGGCACGGTCAGATCCAACAGCTCGTCGGTGGTGTAGCCGACGAAGTCGGCGAAGGCGCTGTTCACCGCGACGAACTTGGACGGGCCGATGCCGGTCAGCTCCATACCGACCGGCGCGTTGTCCAAGATGTCCTGCAACCGCCGCCGAGAGGCCTCCAAATCCTTGCGGATCCTTTCCCGATCACGAGACTGTTCTGCCGTCCGCCTGATCATCCACAGCATCAGCGGCACAAAGATCGCCAGGATCGCCGCGGTCACCAAGACTGTGCGAAGCGGAGTCCATTCGATGGTCGGAGGCCAGAACACGGTCGCGGCAGTGGCCAAGGAAGTACCCGCCAGGGCGGCGAACACCAGGCGGGGCGTCACCCTGCCGGAAGTGAGGAAGATCGGGGCTGTCACCACGTGCACGATCGCCGAGACGGCCGCCACGGTGGGTGGGCGGAAGGCCGCCAGCGCCACACAGACCACCACGGTGTCGAGCAAGAGCGTTCCCCACAGCGCTTTTTGGACCCGAATTCGCAGGGTCGCGTGGACCAGAGTCACGGCCGCAACTGCGGTCACCACCCAGGCCGGGTTCCACTTCCAGGCCACGGCCAGAAGGGTGAAGCTGACGAACGCAACCGCGGAAGCGGCGAACCGGACCCGGTGAAACGAACGGATGTCGAGCGTCAGCGGTGGTTCCGATGACACCTCCAATGCCATCGGACTGTGGCGACGTTCCGTCATAGGTGGAGTCTATCGGCCAGGGTCGGTCCGCCCCTGAGCCGGAAGCCGACATGGAGGGTCGAAGGC
>JBKHXZ010000161.1:0-17988 GCA_046565785.1 Acidimicrobiia bacterium | reverse complement strand
GCTCGGCGTGGGAATGGCGTCCCGGGCTATCGAGCGGGGAGCACTCGAGGTCGTCTCCATCGACCTGCGCACGTGGGGGACCGGGGTCCATCGAGCGGTCGACGACGCCCCTTTCGGCGGGGGGCCGGGCATGGTGATGAGCCCCGGCCCACTGGCCGAAGCCTTGGACTCGGTAGGAACCGCACATCGGGTGTTTCTCACACCGTCGGGAGATCCACTGCGACAAGCCCACCTCGACCGGTGGGCAGGACTCGACCACCTTGCCCTGGTGTGCGGCCGGTACGAAGGCATCGACCAGCGAATCGTGGACCACATGATCGACGAAGAGGTGTCGCTCGGTGACTTCGTCATGGCGGGAGGAGAACCCGCTGCCCTGGCCATCGTCGAAGGGGTCGCCCGTCTCCTTCCCGACGTCCTCGGCAATCCGGATTCGACCGAACTCGAGTCGTTCCGGGACGGACTGCTGGAGGAACCGGTCTACACCCGTCCTGCCGATTTCCGCGGGTGGACCGTCCCTGACGTGCTGCTGTCCGGTGATCACGGCCGGATTGCCCAATGGCGCAAAGAGCAACGTCTGCAGCGAACGCGGGAGCGTCGTCCCGACCTTCTCGACGGCTGATTCGGGGCGATTTCTGCACTCTGCGAGCGGTGGTATGCTTCCGATCCTGCCGGGTGAGGTCGCGCTCATCTGCATTTCTCCCACCCGGCATCTGAGTTCTCCAAGGAGTCCGCCATGAACAATCTCGACATGCTCGAAGGCGCGTATCTGCGCGACGACGTGCCCGACTTCCGGGCCGGCGACACCGTAAAGGTCCACGTGCGCGTGGTCGAAGGCGGACGCGAGCGGGTCCAGGTGTTCGAAGGCGTCGTCATCGCCCGCAATGGGACCGGCCTCAAGGCGTCGGTCACGGTGCGCAAGATCAGCTTCGGAGTCGGCGTCGAGCGGGTGTTCCCGATCCACGCGCCGATCATCCAGAAGATCGAAGTCGTGCGGAAGGGCGATGTCCGTCGCTCCAAGCTCTACTACCTGCGCGACCGGGCCGGGAAGTCGGCCCGCATCAAGGAAAAGCGCGACTGAGTTCCGGGTGAGCACCCCGGTCGACGAAACCGAGCAGGCCCCGGCCGAAGAGCCGAAGCGTTCTTTCCTGTCCGAACTTCCGTTCCTGCTGCTCGCCGCCCTGGTGGTGGCGGTGCTCATCAAGACCTTCGTCGTCCAGCCGTTCTACATCCCGTCGGGGTCGATGATTCCCACTCTGCTGGTCGACGACCGGGTGATGGTTTCCAAGATCAACTACCTGGTAGGCGAACCGCAACGAGGCGACATCGTCGTCTTCGAAAACCCGTACGCGCCGGACGTCGAGGAGTCATTCCCCGAGGCGGTGGTCCGTTCCACTCTCGAAGCCCTCGGCATCCGCACCTCGGCAAACGACGACCTCATCAAGCGGGTCATCGGGCTAGGGGGCGAAACCGTCGAGGTGCGGGACAACCGGGTGTTGATCGACGGCGTAGCCATCGACGAGCCATATCTGCAGCCGGGTGTGGCGATGAGCGACTTCGGCCCACGCACGATCGGCCCGGACGAGCTTTTCGTCATGGGTGACAACCGCAACGAGTCGTCGGACGGGCGGGTGTTCGGACCCATCCCGGCCGACGACGTCATCGGCGAAGCGGTGTTCCGGATCTGGCCGCTCGACCGTCTGGGTTCGGTCGACGGCTGAGCGTCAGCTGCGAGGGCGAGCCTCGCGTACGGTCAGCACCCGGCCGTCGATCTCGCTGCCGTTCAGTTCGGCGATGGCACGACTGGCGTCCGCCATCGCCACGAATCCGAACCCGCGGCTGCGGGTGGTCTTGCGATGGGTGACGACGGCGGCGTCGTCCACTCGGCCGTAACGCTCGAACAGCCTGCCCAGGTCCGACGAGGTCATCGAGAACGGCAGGTTGGCGACGTACACGTTGCCCTCGACGTCACCGTCGGGGCGGGACGGCCTTTCCCTCGTCTCCATCCGCACTGCCCGGCGCGGTTCGTGGACCACCGGGGCGGTGGCTTCGAGATGTGCTGGGGCGCTGAGTTCGATGTCGAGTCCGAGGTCGCGGATCATTCGGGTGGCGTCCCGTCGCTGGGAACGGTCGATGAGCGAGTAGACGACACCGACCGAACCGGCACGACCGGTGCGGCCCGAGCGGTGGGTGTAGGTCTTGGCATCCTCCGGTGGATCGAAGTGGACTACCGAGGAGACCTCGTCGACGTGGATGCCGCGGGCGGCCACGTCGGTGGCGACCAACACCGAAGCCCGTCCGGCGGTGAACGCCGCCAGTGCCTTGGTGCGCTGGGGCTGGGACTTGCCGCCGTGCAGGGCCACGGCCCCGACCCCGTTGCGGTCGAGTTGTTTCACCAGCCGGTCGGCACCATGACGGGTGCGGGTGAACACGATCGTCGAATCCGAGGACTGGGCGATACGGGCCACCTGGTCGAGACGCTGTTCGCGCTCCACCGTCCAGAAATGGTGGGTGATGTCAGCCGTTTCGGTCTGCACCGGAGCCGACTCATGTCGGCGGGGCCGGTTCTGGTAGCGATCGGTGAGCACCGCCACGTCGCCGTCGAGCGTGGCGGAGAAGAGCACCGTCTGCCGGCTGCGGTCGGTGAGATCCAGGATGCGCTTGACCGCCGGGAGGAACCCCATGTCGGCCATGCGGTCGGCCTCGTCGATCGCCACCACTCGGACGCCGTCCAGGCGGATGTCGCCTGTAGCGATCAGATCCTCCAAACGGCCCGGGCAGGCGATCACCAGATCTGCACCCTTGCGGAGGGCGTTGCGCTGCGGTCCGTAGTCCACCCCGCCGTAGATGACGGCGACGGAGCGGCCCATCAGCTTGGCGAACGGAACCAGCTCGTCACGGATCTGATCCGCCAGTTCCCGGGTGGGGACGAGGATCAGGCCGGCCGGAGTGCTGGAGCGGGCACGGCCCAGACCAGCGAGGATCGGCAGTCCGAAAGCAAACGTCTTGCCGGAACCGGTGGGGGCACGGCCACACACGTCGTGACCGGCGAGGATGTCGGGAATGGCCGCTGCCTGGATCGGGAACGGGGCGGTGATGTCGCTCTTGGCGAGTAGCGACGTGAACGCGGCCGGAAGGCCGAGGTCGGCGAAGGTGGACATGTCTTTCTCCTGGCCCGCGGCGCGGGCATCGATGATGCGTGTGATCTCGCTCGAAGCAATGGATCCGAGATCGGCAGAAAGAGGCGGTCCAGCCGGTGAGAAGAAGCCGTGGTCATCGGGGGAACCTTGTGCGGTGAATCGCCTCCCGCCCGATGCGGTCCCCGTCACCGTACCAGGTCCGCGCCGGTTCCCGTCATACCCGTCCGCTACACGCGTTGTGCATGACAGACACGCGCAGGAACCTGGGCGCCTGGGGTGAGGAAGTGGCGGCTGCCGCCCTCCGCCGGTGGGGAGTGACGATCCTGGCGCGGAATCAGCGACACGGCCGCGGCGAGATCGACCTGGTCGGCCGGATCGGTCGGCGACGGACGGTGATCGAGGTGCGGACGGTGCAGGGAGCGGTCGATTTCGAACGGTGCTTTCCCGCTGCCAAGCGGAAACAGTTACGGGAGCTGGCGGGGCGAGCCGGGATCAGCCGGGTCGATCTGGTGGTGGTGGCCGTCTCCGCCGACCGTCTGGAGATCCACTGGTTACGTGACGTGCCGATCGACTGACCGTCCGTGCCGACGGCGCTGCTCTCGATGCCAGCATCCGCGATGCCAATGGCGCCGCAGGTCGGGTGTGTGCTCGGGGACCACCACCAGGTGGTACGTGCCGGGCGGGATGGTCAGCTCGCAGCCGGGGCACACATACGTCTTCCTGGCGGCGTACGGCTGGACCGGTACCACCACCTCGTCTTCCATGGTCAGCCGCCGGCGACGGCCCAGACGATTGCGGCGATCGTCAGGACCAAAGCACCCACGACCAAGGCGACGTCGAGTGCTGTCTTCTGGTGCTGGCGGAACGGGTTGAAGCCCACGCCGTCACGGTACCGGCGACTTCGCCGTGGTTCGACGACCGGTAGCCTCGCCGGGATGCACTGGCTGGAGATCGAAGACCACGACGCCGTCCGGACCGTCACCATCGCCCGACCGGACCGACGCAACGCCATCCCGGCGGACGGGTGGTCGGATCTCACTGTCGCCTTCGAAGAGTTCGAGGCTTCCGCCGCGCGGGTGATGGTGGTGCGGGGGAAGGGAGGCGACTTCTGTGCCGGCGCCGACCTCGGCGACCGGATGGAACCGCCCGGCGTGGTCGAGTCGAAGCGACGGATGAAACTGGTCGGACGGGCGGCCCTCACGCTGCATCGCCTGTCGAAGCCCACCATCGCCGTTGTCGACGGGGTGGCGGTGGGGGCGGGAATGAACCTGGCGCTGGGATGCGACGTCGTGATCGCCAGCACCCGTGCCCGTTTCTCCGAGATCTTCGTTCAGCGGGGTCTCACCCTCGACTTCGGCGGGTCGTGGCTTCTGCCTCGTGTCGTCGGCATGCAGGCCGCCAAGGATCTGGCGCTGTCGGGGAGGATCGTCGACGCCGCCGAGGCGCTGAGGCTGGGGCTCTGCCTGGACGTGGTGGAACCGGACCGGCTCGAAGAGCGGGTGAACGTCCAGGTCGAACGGTTCTTGTCCGGTGCGCCGGTCGGCCAGATGTTCGCCAAACAGGGACTCAACCACGCCTGGGACGTGTCGTTCCCCGACGCCCTCGACTGGGAGGGTCAGAGCCAGGCGATCTGCTTCACCACCTCGGATGTGATCGAAGGCATCATCGCCTTCCAGCAGAAACGTCCACCCGAGTTCCAGGGCCGCTGAGCCGCGGTTTCTGTCGGACCCGGGTCGTACGTTCCCGGGTCATGTTCTCCGCAACCACCTCTGCCGCCCAGATCGGGGTGGACGCCCGCCCCGTGCACGTCGAAACACACATCAACTCGGGCAAGACCCGGTTCGGGATCGTCGGGCTGCCCGACACCGCGGTTCGGGAAGCGACTCATCGGGTGACCGCCGCCTTCGCCAACTCTGGGTTCAGCGTTCGCCGAGACCGGGACGTGACCGTCAACCTGGCCCCGGCAGCCCTGCCCAAGTCGGGTCCCGCCTACGACCTGCCGATGGCGCTGGGCGTGCTCGCCGCCGACCGTGCTGTACCAGCCGAGGTCGCTCAGGTGGTGTCGGTCGGAGAGCTGGCCCTGGACGGGACCCTGCGCCCGTGTCGCAACGTGCTGGCGGCCGCCCGGGTCGCCCGTCATCTCGGTCGTCCGCTGCTCGTCCCACGGGGAAGCGAACAGGACGCCTCGTTGGTAGAAGGGGTGGAGGTGCGGGTGGTCGATTCGCTGGTCGACGCCGTGAAGGCTGCTCTCGATCCAGCCCGGGGAGTCAGACAGTTCACCCGGGTCGAGGGCACCGTCACCGGGCTCGACCTGGCCGACGTCAAGGGCCAGCCGCTGGCCAGACGGGCACTGGAGATCGCCGCCGCCGGCGGACATCACCTGTTGTTCGTCGGTCCTCCCGGGGCCGGCAAATCCATGCTCGCCAAGCGGCTCCCGTCGTTGCTTCCGCCGCTGACGCCGGAGGAGCGGCTGGAGACCGCGTCAGTGTGGGCGGCGTCGTCGCGTACTCGTCCGCCGGGCCGCCCCTTCCGGTCGCCGCACCATTCGGCGTCGGTGGCGGCGTTGCTCGGCGGCGGCTCCGGGATTCCCGAACCGGGAGAGATCAGCCTTGCCTCGGGTGGGGTGTTGTTCTTGGACGAACTCGGCGAGTTCCCGTCCCATGTCCTCGATGGACTCCGCCAGCCGCTGGAGGATCGGGTGGTGACCATCGCCCGTCGAGGTGCCACCGTCAGCTATCCGGCCACCGCCCAGGTGGTGGCGGCTACCAACCCGTGTCCATGTGGATATCGGGGCGACCGGGTCAAGCCGTGCGTATGCACCGACACCGACGTCCGCAAGTATCGGCGCAAGCTGTCCGGTCCCTTGCTCGACCGTTTCGACCTGGCGGTGGCTGTCGGCCGTCCGGAAACGTTTGAGGGCGGTACTGAGGAGGACTCGTCCACGGTTCGTGAGAGGGTGATCGCCGCCAGGAACTTCGCAAGCGAGCGGGCGAATGCCGACCGGTGGGACGGCCAGGCGACGTCGATCTTGGTCCGGGCGCTGGCGGACGGCGTAGTCACCGGGCGCGGATACGACAAGGTGCGGCGGGTGGCGCGCACCATCGCCGATCTGGCGGGTTCCGAGACGGTCTTGGTCGATCACCTGCACGAAGCGATGGCACTGAGGGCGGCATGAGATACGTCCACCCACTTGCCGAGGACTACCCGCAGGCCCTGTTGCGGCTGGCCGACCCACCCTCCGACCTCTACCTCGCCGGGGAGATTCCCCCCGGCCCCGCCATCGCCGTGGTCGGGTCGCGGCGTTGCACCCGATACGGAGCGTCGCTCGCCCGAGACATGGCGGCCTCCATCGTCCGAGCCGGGTGGACGGTGGTCTCCGGACTCGCCCGCGGGATCGACACCGCCGCCCACCTGGGAGCGCTCGACGGAGAGGGACCGACCGTGGCGGTACTCGGCTGCGGGATCGGGCGTTGGTATCCCGCCTCGAACCGCCAACTGGGCGAACGAATCGTCGAGACGGGGGCAGTGGTCTCGGAGTACCCGCCCGGCACCGAACCCGCACCCTGGCGTTTCCCGGCTCGGAATCGGATCATCGTCGGGCTGTCGGTCGCCGTCGTAGTGGTGGAGGCTGCGGAGAAGTCGGGTGCCCTGATCACGGCCAGGCTGGCGATGGACCACGGGATCGACGTATTCGCCGTTCCCGGCGACCTCGACCGGGAGACCTCGCGAGGCACCAACCGCCTGATCGCAGACGGTGCGCATCCAGTGATCGCCAAGTCCGAACTGATCGAAGCGCTGGAACGGGTGGCCGGTCCGTCTCGGCCGTTCGAAACGACCGATGCGCCGGTGGCCGGTCCGATGTTTCTCCACGAGATCGCTGCCGTCCTCGGGGTCACGATCGGAGAAGCGTCACGCCGGGTGGGGGAGTGGGAGCTGGCGGGACTGGTGCGCCAACGTGACGGGGTGGTGGAACCGGTGGCATGAACCGGGATTCGTCGAACTGATCCGTACCATCGGGTCGGTGACACGGATTCCGGACCCGCCTGCCTGGTGTATCGACAGCTTGGAGGAGTATCTGGGGCGCTGTCGCTCGCAGCGAGGGATGTCGCCGCACACGCTCGATGCCTATCGCCGTGACCTGTCCCAGTTCTTCGACTTCTGCGACCGTGCCGGGGTGCAGTCGGTCACAGAAGTCGACCGTCGGCTCATCCGGCGTTGGCTCGCCCAACTCGACACCCGGGGCTACGCCCGCACCTCGGTCGCCCGCAAGTCGTCGGCGGTGCGGGCCTTCTATGCAGATGCGCTGAAACGGGAGCGGGTGGCTGCCAACCCGGCCGCCGGGCTGCACCGTCCGAAACAGGCCGAACGGCTGCCCACCGCCCTCCGTCCCAATGCGGTTGCCCAGGTACTCGACTCGATCGACGGCGACGATCCGCTCGACCTGCGGGACCGGGCGCTGCTCGAAGTGCTGTACGCCAGTGGCCTGCGGGTTTCGGAAGTTGCCGCCCTCACGGTGACCGACGTGCGGGGACGCGACCAGGTGCGCACCCGGGGCACGGGCGGGCGGGATCGGGTGGTGCCGCTGGGGCGGCACGCCCAGCAGGCGGTGGCGGCATGGATCGAGCGCGGTCGACCCCAACTGGTGACCGGACCCGTCGATGACCTGTGGATCGGAGTGCGAGGGGGTAGCCTCGGAGTACGCGGGGTCAGGCGTGTGGTGCGGGAACGGCTCGGAACCCACCCGCACGCCATCCGACACTCGTTTGCAACGCACCTGCTGGAAGGGGGAGCCGATCTGCGGGTCGTGCAGGAACTGCTGGGGCACGTTGATCTGGCTACCACCCAAATTTACACTCACGTGACGAGAGATCACCTTCGAAGGACCTATGAGCGAAGCCACCCGCGGGCCTGACCCGGCGGCGGTCGACGACATCTCGGCCCTCTGGGACGAGTACAAGGCCACCGGGGACCCGGGGGCCAGGGATCGACTGATCGTCCACTACTCACCACTGGTGAAGTTCGTCGCCGGCCGGGTGGGCGTCGGGCTGCCCCGCAACGTCGACCAAGCCGACCTCGTCTCCAACGGCATCTTCGGGCTGATCGACGCCATCGAGAAATTCGAACCCGAACGCGGGTTCAAGTTCGAGACCTACGCCATCAACCGGATCAAAGGCGCCATCCTCGACGAACTGCGGGCCCTCGACTGGGTGCCCCGTTCGGTGCGTGCCCGGGCGAGGGAGATCGAGCGGTCGATGGTGGAACTGGAACACCGCCTGCAGCGCACTCCCACCGATGAGGAACTGGCCAAGCACATGAACGTGCAGGTGGACGACCTGCAGGACAACCTGGCTGAGATCTCCACGCTCGGTTTGGTCGCGCTCGACGAAATGCTGGGTCCGGACACCGGCAGCTCGCTGGGCGACATGGTCGCCGACTCGTCCGGTCTGAGCCCCGAACAGGCCTTCCAGAAGGAAGAAACCCGACGCATCCTCGCCGACGCCATCAACCGGCTGCCCGACCGCGAACGCCTCGTCCTCACCCTCTACTACTTCGAAGGACTCACCCTGGCCGAGGTGGGAGACGTGCTGGGCGTCACCGAGTCCCGGGTGTGTCAGATCCACGCCAAGAGCGTGATGTCGCTGCGCAACCGGATGACCGAGCCCACCTTCCGCTGACCGTCTTGGTCGACACCCGGTCGGCCCGCTAGCCTTCCGCTCAATCAAGCACGCAACGTGCATCCCCCTGGTCCGGGTTCGCCCGGTCGGGATGGTCCTCACGGACTCGCCACCCTCGGCACCTCTGCCGGGAGGCGCGCGTTGCGGACGACAACCAGGAAGGACAACACAGCCATGGCCGTGACCATGAAGCAGCTGCTCGAAGCGGGCGTCCACTTCGGGCACCAGACCCGCCGCTGGAACCCGAAGATGGCGCCGTACATCTACGGGGAGCGCAACGGCATCCACATCATCGACCTGCGCCAGACCCTCGATCAGGTCCACCGCGCCGCCGAATACGTGAAGGATCTCACCTCCAAGGGTGGGTCCATCCTGTTCGTCGGCACCAAGAAGCAAGCCCAGGCTCCGGTCGAGATGGCAGCCCGGGATTCGTCGATGCCGTTCGTCAACTACCGCTGGCTGGGCGGGATGCTCACCAACTTCTCGACCATCCAGAAGCGGATCTACTACATGCGCGAACTCGAGCGCATGGAAGAGTCGGGCGAAATGCGGGAGCGTCCCAAGAAGGAGCGTCTGCGTCTGCGCCGGGAGCTCGAAAAGCTACAAGCGAACCTCGGTGGGGTACGGGACCTGAATCGGGTGCCCGACGCCATCTTCGTGGTGGACGTCAACGCCGAGCACACCGCAGTGAAGGAAGCCCAGCGGCTCGGTCTGAAGGTGATCGCCCTGGTCGACTCGAACTGTGATCCCGACATGGTCGACATCGTGATCCCCGGAAACGACGACGCCATCCGCTCGGCCGAACTGATCGCCATGGCATTGGCCGAAGCCGCCAAGGAGGGCCGCCAGGTGGCCTCCGCCAAGAAGCAGAAGTCCGACGACGAGTCCTGAGAGAGTTTGACGTGGCCGACTACACCGCCAGAGACGTACAGAAGCTCCGCCAGTCGGCGGGGGTAGGAATGATGGACGCCAAGAAGGCGCTGGACGACGCGTCCGGTGACTTCGAAAAGGCCGTCGAGCTCCTCCGGGAGCGGGGGCTCGCCAAGATGGCCAAGCGGGCGGATCGCGACGCCAACGAAGGCACGATCGGGGTGTATCTGCATCATCAGAACGACCATCCGGTCATGGGCGTGATCGTCGAGCTCGCCTGCGAGACCGACTTCGTCGCCAAGAGCCCCGAGTTCAACGAGATCGCCAATGATCTGGCATTGCACATCTCGTGGGGCAACCCCACCTGGGTGCGGCGGGAGGACGTCGATCCGGCCGCGGTCGCGAAGGAGTCCGAACTCATCGAACGGGAAGCGAAAGCCTCCGGCAAGCCCGAGCAGGCCATCGCCAAGATCGTCGAAGGCCGCCTGGAGAAATGGTACGAGGAGCATGTTCTGTACGAGCAGGCCTTCGTCAACAAGGACAAGTTCGACGGCACCATCGCCGACCTGATCAACCAGCTCGGCATGAAGATGGGCGAGAACATCTCCGTCCGGCGCTTCTACCGGGTCGAAGTCGGAGCGGCAGTCTGAGCCACCGGACCGAGGGGAGCGGTACGATCGGCGACGGTATGTCACCGAACCGTGTCCTTCTCAAGCTCTCCGGCGAGGCGTTCGCCGATCCCGAGGTCGGATACGGCATCGATCCGGTGACCGTCGGCCGGGTGGCCGAGGAGATCGCCGAAGCACACCGAACCGGCGTGCAGATCGCCATCGTGGTCGGCGGCGGCAACATCTTCCGCGGCGTCTCCCAAGCCGCCAAGGGGATGGATCCCGCCAACGCCGACTACATGGGCATGCTCGCCACGGTGATCAACGCCCTGGCGGTGCGAGATGCGCTGGAGAAGGCGGGGGTTCCCACCCGGGTGCAGTCGGCCATCACCATGCAGCAGCTCGCCGAGCCGTACATCCGCCTGCGGGCGATCCGGCATCTGGAGAAGGGTCGGGTGGTGGTGTTCGCCGCCGGAACCGGCAACCCGTTCTTCACGACCGACACCACCGCCGCCCTGCGGGCGGTGGAGATCGGGGCAGAGGTGCTGCTGAAGGCTTCCAAAGTCGACGGGATCTACGACCGTGACCCGGTCGGCGACCCGACGGCCAATCGCATCGACGAGATCTCGTACATGGACTTCCTCAACATGGGGCTCCGGGTCATGGACTCGACGGCAATTACCATGTGCCGTGAACACGGCGTCCCCATCGTCGTGTTCGACATGACCGAGCCGGGCACCATCGTCCGGGCGGTGCGGGGAGAGCCCATCGGTACGGTCGTCCACTAGGAGGGAACCCATGCTCGACGATCTACTCGACGAGGCGCGAGCCTCGATGGAGTCCGCCGTCGAACACGTCATCTCGGAATTCGCCACCGTGCGCACCGGACGTGCCAACCCGCAGATCCTGCACCGTATCCACGCCGAGTACTACGGGACGCCGACGCCGCTGCAACAACTGGCTTCGATGAGTGTTCCCGAACCGCGTCTGTTGGTGGTTCAGCCGTTCGACAAGGGTGCGCTGTCGGCGATCGAACGAGCGATTCGCGAATCAGACCTCGGCCTCAACCCGTCCAACGACGGTTCGGTGATCCGGATCGCCTTCCCCACGTTGACCGAAGAGCGCCGCAAAGAACTCATCCGTCTGGTTCGGCACATGGCCGAAGAAGGCCGGGTGGCGGTTCGCAACATCCGCCGGCACAGCAAGTCGGACATGGAAGCGCTGCATGGGGAGATCTCCGACGACGAGATCCATCGGTCCGAACAGAAGCTGCAGGAACTCACCGACGAAATGGTGGCCAAGATCGACGACCAGCTCTCCCGCAAGGAGAGCGAGCTGCTCGAGGTCTGAGCCGTGTCAGACGAGCGCCGGTTCACGCGGCCGTGGGAGGATCCACCCCCCGTCGACGCCGAACCCGGTGAAGAGCTGACCCCGGAGTCCACCGAACCCGAAGCCGAGGATCTGGCCAACGGCGAATCCGGCCTCGACGACTTCACCCATGACGACTACCTGGCCGCCACCACCCGGGAATACCAGGGACTCGCCGAGGAGATCGCCGCCGCCGAACAGATGGAATACGAGCGACAGGCGGTGGCTGCGTCGATGCCCGGAGTGGGCAGCGGGCTGGTCGGATTCGAAGATGTCACCGGGGTCATGGGAATCTCCGAGGAGGACATCGAGGCCGAAGAACAGGCCCGTGCTTCGGATCTGACCCTGCGGGTGGGATCGGGCGTGGTCCTGGTTGGGTTGTTCCTGGGGTGTCTCTTCCTCGGCGGTGTGTGGTTCAGCGCCATGGTCACCATCGTGATGGCACTTTCGGTGGGCGAGTTGTACGCCACGTTACGGACCCGTGGCTACCGCCCCGTGGCGCTGTTCGGGTTCCTGGGTGTCGTCGGTGGTGCGGTCGCCTCCCATGTCGCCGGCCCAGGGGCAACCGCGGGCACCTTGATCGCAGCAGTGATGGCGATCGCCCTCTTCTACTCGGTGGTCGTCCGCCGTGACCCCTTGGAGAACGCGGCGGTCACCGTCATGGGAATGGTGTGGGTTTCTTCGTTGTCGTTCGCCATCGTCATCGGGCGATCCGAAAACGCAGTCGAGCTCGTTCTCTTGCTGGTGCTGCTGACTGCCTTGTTCGACATTGCGGGATACTTCGTGGGCCGCGCCTTCGGGCGTCGCCTCATCGCGCCCCGGGTGTCGCCCCGCAAGACGGTGGAAGGGCTGGTGGGCGGCGTGGTGACCACGGTTGCCGTGGCCGCCATCCTCTCCACGATCCCTGCGTACGACTTCATGGGTCTGGGCGGTTCGATCGTGATAGCCCTGGTCGTGATCGTCTTCGCTCCGCTCGGTGACGCTGCCGAGTCGGTGGTCAAGCGGGCGCTCGACACCAAGGACATGGGTTCGATCCTCCCCGGTCACGGTGGGATGCTCGACCGTATCGACGCGCTGCTGTTCGTGGTGCCGGTGGGGTATCTGGTCTTCCACCTTCTCGGCTACCTGTGAACCGCCGGCCGCTCGTCGTGCTCGGTGCCACCGGGTCGATCGGACGGCAGACGCTCGAAGTCGCAGCAGCACACGGGTTCGGGGTCGCCGGGATGGCGGCCCGACATCCCGGCCCGGAACTGGCCGAGCTCGCCGCAGCCCATCCCGAGGCGCGGATCGTCGCTGCTGGAGGGACCACCGACGAGCGTGACCGGTTCGTCGCGGCGGTGTCGAATCCGGTGGACTTCGGGACCGAGGCGGTGACGGATCTGGCGGCCTCCCCGGGGTGCATCGTCGTCAACGGACTGGTGGGGGCGGCCGGTCTGCGCCCGACGATGGCTGCGCTGGCGGCCGGGAACCGACTGGCACTCGCCAACAAGGAGAGCTTGGTGGCGGCTGGTCCGCTGGTGATGGAGATGGCTGCCACCGCAGGTGGCGAGCTTCTTCCAGTGGACTCTGAGCACTCGGCGCTCTTCCAGCTCGTGGCAGGCGTCGACCGGGCGGAAATGGCATCACTCGTCCTCACCGCCAGCGGTGGGCCGTTCCGCGGTCGTCTGGCCGCCGACCTCGAAGACGTGACGCCCGAACAGGCTCTCGCCCATCCCACCTGGAAGATGGGACGACGCATCTCGATCGACTCTGCCACGCTCGTCAACAAGGGTCTGGAGGTGATCGAGGCGCACACCCTGTTCGGGGTCGACTACGACGCCATCGAGGTCGTCATCCATCCCCAGAGTCTGGTGCATTCCCTCATTCGACTTACCGACGGGTCGATGCTGGCGCATGTCGGGGCGACCGACATGGCAATCCCCATCGCCTACGCCCTGACTCATCCCCAGCGGGTGGACGCGGCGGTCGAGTTCACGCTGCCGGGACGGAGCCTCGAGTTCGAGGAAGTGGACACCGACACGTTCCGCGGGCTGGCTCTCGCATACGTTGCCGGTCGGGAGGGCGGGACCGCCCCCTGCGTGTTCAACGCTGCCGACGAGATCGCCGTCCACGCCTTCTTGGCTGGGCGGCTCGGATTTCTCGGGATCGCCGACATCATCGCCGACACGTTGGACCAGCTTCCGGCCGAGCCGCTCGAATCGATCGATCAGGTGCTGGAAGTCGACGCCCGCGCCCGCTCTCTTGCCTCCTCCCTCGTCGCCGGAGCCTGCTGAGGTCCAAACCCTGGGTTCGCCACCGTGTATGACGCGGGTTCGGCGCATCGGTTCGACGAGGAGTACGCGTTGGCAGGCGGTAACGTTCTTTCTCCCATGATCCTCCACAACCCATGATCGGTGGCATCGCCGCGCTCGTCGCTCTCGTCGGCTTCATCGTCGCCCACGAAGCCGGTCACTACTTCGCGGCGCGAGCCACCGGGATGAAGGTCACCGAAGCATTCATCGGGTTCGGACCCCGGATCTGGTCCTTCAGGCGTGGCGAAACCGAGTACGGGATCAAGCCGATCCCTTTCGGCGCCTACGTGAAGATCATCGGGATGAACAGCCTCGAAGAGGTTCCTCCCGAGGACGAGCACCGTACCTATCGCTCCAAACCGTTCTGGGCCAAGTCACTGGCGGTGCTGTCCGGGGTGGTGGCCAACTTCCTCATCGCCTTCCTCATCTTCTCTGTGGTGGCGATGGTCGAGGGCGAGCCGGTAATCGTCGACGGAGAGCCGGTCCTCACCACCGAGGTGTCGGGTGTGGTCGAAACCGACGACAGCGGACAGCCCACGGCGGCCGCCGCCGCTGGTCTCCGCACCGGTGATGTGATCGTCGCCGTGGACGGGGTTCCGGTCGACGGCTGGGAGGATCTGCGTGCCCGGATCGAGACCGCTGCCGGCGAGCAGGTGGTGCTCACCGTCGAACGAGGGGGCCAGCAGCTCGAACTCTCTACGACCATGGGCAGTCGGGCCGATCCGGAGACCGGGGAACAGGTCGGGTTCTTGGGGTTCGCGCCCGCCTTTGCCACCCAAGACATCTCGGTGTTCGAAGCCGGCTGGATCGGAGTCCGCCAGGTCGGTGTCGCCGTCCAGTTCACGTTCGAGTCGTTCGGTCGCATCCTCCGGTTCGACACCCTCGGTCAGTTGTTCGGAGGGATCACCGGCGGTGAGATCGACCCCGACGTTCGTCCGGTCAGCCCCATCGGCATCGTCCAGATCGGCAGTCAGGCCGACGAGTTCGGATTGGTCAACACCGTGCTGCTGATGGCCTTCGTCAACGTCATCCTCGGTACGCTGAATGCCCTGCCGCTGTATCCGCTGGACGGCGGTCATTTCGCAGTCGCCCTCTACGAGAAGCTCACCGGACGTACCGCCGATATTCGCAAGCTGATACCCATCGCCCTCACCGTCATCGCCGTGATTGGCGGGATCGGTCTGCTGGCCATCATTCTCGACATCGTCAACCCGATCGATCTCTGATCGGTCGAGTGTGATCTAGCGTGACACTGTGATCGAACGACGACAGACCCGCAGACTCAACGTGGGCGCGGTCCCGGTTGGGGGCGGTGCCCCCGTCAGCGTGCAGTCGATGACGACGACCAAGACTGCCGACGTCGACGGGACACTGCAACAGGTGTACGCCTTGGCCGCCAACGGGGCCGACATCGTTCGTATCACCTGCAACGACGTCGACGCGGCCAAAGGCCTGGCCGAGATCGTGCCACGCTCACCAGTTCCCATCGTCGCCGACATCCATTTCCAGTACCGGCTGGCGCTGGCGGCGCTCGAAGCCGGGGTGGACGGCCTCCGGCTCAATCCCGGCAACATCCGCAAAGAAGACCACATCAAAACGGTGGCACGGGAAGCTCGTGACCGGGGCAAGCCCATTCGGGTCGGAGTGAACGCCGGTTCCCTCGACAAGGACATCGAAGCCAAATACGGCGGTCCGGTCCCAGAGGCGCTGGTCGCCTCGGCACAACGGGAGATCCAGTTCCTGGAGGATGTCGACTTCTTCGACATCAAGATCTCAGTCAAGCACTCCAACGTGCCGCTCATGGTCGAGTCGTACCGGTTGTTGGCCGACACGGTCGACTACCCGCTGCATCTGGGCGTCACCGAGGCCGGCCCTCCGCCCGGGGGCTTGATCAAATCGGTGGCGGGGATCGCCACACTCTTGAACGAGGGGATCGGTGACACCATCCGGTTTTCGCTCACTGCCGACCCGGTGGAAGAAGCCAAGGCGGGTCGTCAGCTGCTCGAATACCTCGGTCTGCGGGAGCGCAAGGGTCTCGATCTCATTGCCTGCCCGTCGTGTGGACGAGCGGAGGTCGACGTCATCAAGGTGGCGAGCGAAGCCCAGGCCGCACTGGAAGCGGCCAACCTGCCCATCCAAGTGGCGGTGATGGGCTGTGTCGTGAACGGACCGGGGGAAGCCAGTTCCGCCGACATCGGGATCGCCGCCGGACGTGGGCGTGGACACCTGTTCATCAAGGGTCAGGTGGTGCGGGTGGTGCCGGAAGCCGAGATGGTGGACGCGTTGTTGGACGAGGCCCGCAAGCTGGTGGAAGAAGGGGTGGAGGCACGTCTCGCTGCCGCCGACCAGAACGCAGCGGCCATCACCGAGGCCGAACGAACCCAGCTGGTTGAGATTCGCGGCGATGCGAACCGCACCGTCGAACGCAAGGCCCGGGTCGAAGAGGTCGCCGAACGAGGCTGAACCGGACGTCGACGTCTGTCGTCCACATCGGGTCTCATACGTTCGCGGGGGCGGCTCGGCGTAGACGCCAGTGGACGACGCTGCCCCGAGTGGGGCGCTCCGGGCGAGGTAGTCGGACGGTGATGGCGCCCCAGGCGGTGGCCAGCTCCGCCTCGACGTGATCCCCGCGAAACCAACTGTCGAGCACCGTACCCGGGGCCGATCCCACGCCGACATCCACCCACTCGGGCCGGACCAGGAGCAATCCCGTCCGGTTCGCTCCACCGATCACACCGAGGTCAGCAGGATCTTCGACCCGGAGGATCGAGATCGTTCCCGTCATGCGTCCCGTCCACTCGTCACCCGGGTCGTCATAGATGGATTCGGGACTGTCGGTGCGAGTGATCCGTCCGGCCCGCAACACCGCCACTTGGTCGGCGAAAGCCAGTCCGTCGCTCGGGTCGTGTGTCGCCATGATGATCGTGGCCCCGCGCTCGCGCTGTTCGTGGCGCAATGCGCGTTGGATGTCGGACCGAAGTGGAGCGTCGAGGTGGGCGGTGGGTTCGTCCAGCAGATAGACGGTTGGACGGCGAGCGATGGCGCGGGCCACCCCGGCACGCTGCTGCTGGCCGCCGGAGACCTGGCTGGGATAGCGGTCGATGAGGTCCCCGATCCCGACTCGCTCCAATAGCGCCGCGGCGGTACGGGCGGATCCCGCCCGGCTCTCCCCGGACTGTTGGAGCGGGAAGGCCACGTTTTCCAGAAGTGTCATGTGCGGCCAGAGAGCGATCTGTTGGAACACCACTCCAACGCTTCGTACCTCGGGGGGATCCGTCCGTCCCGGTGACGATCGCACCTCGCCGTCGATCGAGACCTCGCCTTCGGTGACGTCCACGAAGCCGGCGAGCGCATTGAGGAGCGTCGTCTTGCCGGACCCGGATGGACCCAACAGAGTCAAGGTGGTTCCAGGTGGCACCGATCCGGTGGCATCTCGTAGCACCTGGTGGCGACCGTAGGTGACGGTCACCCCTGTAAACTCGATCATGGCGGGGCGATCCGATGGCGAGGGCTCCGTCCGAAGAAGAGAGGCGCGCCAACCGCGACGACTCCGACCGTCATGGTGACTGCCAGCGCTGCGGTAGCCGCAGAATCCCCCAGCTGTCGGAGGTTGAGGATCACGGTTGCCAACGTCTCACTTCCCGGACCGAACAACAGCACCGACATGGTCAGCTCGTGAACGGCAAAGAGGAACACGAGCACCCACGCTCCGGTCAGCGCCGGTCGGAGCATCGGACCGACGATCCGGAACAGGACTTCTCGTTCGCCGGCTCCTGACGCCCGGGCCGCCAGCCGTGCGGAGAGAGGGATCCGATCGACCGCACCGGCGACGGGCCGGTGGGCGAGCACCCAGAACTTGCCGACGTAGACGACGAGCACGAGTGCCACGGTGTCGCGGAGGCCGGGGGAGTAGGCGAGGAGCGCGGCAACCGCCAGCGCCGAGCCGGGAACGGCGAACGAGGCCAGCGGGACCGTCTCTACGAAACGACCGGCACGCGTGGTGCGAACACTCACCAAGACTGCACCCAGAACCACGCAC
>JBKHXZ010000160.1:0-1082 GCA_046565785.1 Acidimicrobiia bacterium | reverse complement strand
GACCGAGTTCTTCTCATCGGGGCGATCGTGGTGGGGTTGATCGTGGTGGTGGCGGCGCTGGTCGCACTCACCCGGTCCGAACCCGCCACGCTCGACCCGTCCACGCCGGAAGGGACCGCACAGCGTTATGTGCAGGCGATCCTCGACGGTGACAATGCAACCGCCGAGAGCCTCCTCTTGGAAGAGGACTGCGACGTCGGCCCTCACTACTTCGGTGACCAGACCGTCCGTGCCCGTCTGGTGGACAGCACCGTGAGCGGTGAGACGGCGACCGTCGAAGTCGAACTGGTGTTCTCCGGCGGAGACCCACTGTTCGGCGGTTACGGCTACGAAGAGAAGGCGCAGATCCAGTTGGAGCAGGTAGACGGCTCCTGGCTGGTCGACCCGGACTCGTGGCCGTACTTCCCATGTGAGGTGGACCGATGATCGCCATTCTCGGACTTCTCCCCCTGGCGCTGCTCGCCGGTTTGATCGCAGGCATCGCTGCCCTGGCGAAACGCAACGACGAGGAACCGACGGACGGCCTGATGCGACGCCTCGTCGTCGCCGCCATCACTTTCGGCATGACGGTGGTGACGGTCGTGGGTATCGGCATGCTCTTGGACATCCTGTTCGCCGAGTCGGGCGGTTTCGCCCGCTCCGGATCAGCCGATCTCGCGCAGGCACTGTCGATGACGATCGTCGGTGCTCCTGCGTCCTACTTCCTGTGGCGGTATCAGCTCCGGGCCCTGGCCGGGCCGGACGGTCGGTCGATCGTGTGGCTGTTGTATCAGGCGATCGCTTCGCTCACCTTCTCGATCGGGACAGTGGTGTCCCTCGGCAACGGATTGCAGTTCCACGATTCCGAAGCAGACACGTGGTCGGCACTCGCGTTCGGGATCGCCTGGCTGGGGGGATGGGTCTTCCACGAACTGATCCGCCAACGGCGGCCGGCGGCCATCCTGCCGGGTCTCGCCCAGGCTATCGGTGCCGGCGTCGGCCTCATCACGATCACCTTCGGGGCGGTGAGTCTGATCGGTTCACTCCTCGACCCGATCGACCCAGACGTACTGGCGTCCACCGGCCGATTCGAGCCGGTGCTC
>JBKHXZ010000159.1:0-1688 GCA_046565785.1 Acidimicrobiia bacterium | reverse complement strand
CGCAGATCCTCGATCCGGCCCAGAGCCCGGAGCAGGCTGTCGACTGGGAGGTCGGGACCAAGTTCGAGAACTTCGAAGCCACGACCCCGCACGATGTCGGAGATCATCGCCACACCGAACCCATGCCGTTCTCCCGGCGGGGTGGTGGCGACGACCACGCCTTTGCTTCGACCCCGCCGGGCGAAGCGCGGTCCGAGCTTGCCGATCAGACGCCCGGCGACGGCGCTGGCTAGATGCTCGTCTTCGACCTCGAGTTCACCTCGCTCCCATCGTTCTCCGATCTCGGTCATCGCAGGAGCGATGATCTCGGCGTACACGCCCTCGGGTGTGGCTCCGGAAGCCATCGCTGCTTCGACGACCGACCATGATCCGATGGCGTCCCCTGCCAGCATCCGCGCCACGAGACGCTCGACCCAGCGGCCGGGGGTTCCCGATTCGGGACGACCCGCCTGAGGGCGGGAGAAGGCGTCGAGGTCGGCTTCGGCGACTCGCCACGATCCGCCCTTCTTCGTAGCTGCGATCAGACCCAGGCGCACGTAGCGATACATCGTCATGTAGTGCACGCCGAGGCGATCGGCTGCCTCCTGCAACGTGAACTCAGCCATGCGATGGTGTCCTTCGATCGGTTCGTCCGGCATTCGCCCCGTGGGAACAACGACCGGGCCGGACAGGTTTCAATTCGCGAAATTCACTCTTCGACTTTTAGTGCGAAAAGAACAATTACTACTAAAGTAGTCGACAGACACCGCAATACCAAGCCGCCACCAGGAGCTCCCATGGCCACCGACATCCTTGTAGACGACGAACTCGTCGTTCTCGACTGGCGCGACCTCGCCGCCTGTCGGGACTACGACCCCGACCTCTTCTTCCCCGCCGGCGAAACGGGACCTGCAGCAGAACAGATCAAGCAGGCCAAGCGGGTCTGTGCTTCGTGCGATGTCCAGGAGGATTGCCTCACCTACGCCATCGAAACGAACCAGGTGTCGGGAGTGTGGGGTGGGCTGACCGAAGACGAGCGTCGCCCGGTACGGCGTCGCTGGCTAGCCGATCGCCGCCGCCGCCACGCCTCCTGACACACGCCGAGGCGAATCCTCGAAGTCGTAAAGGCCAACCCATCGTGCGGTGCCGGTCTCGCAGTCACTGCCCCACAACTGTGGGAGTGTGACGGTCCAACGGCAAAGAAAGGTCCGAGCCGCTCTTGCCGGCTTCGGTCGACCGACATTGCTCGCAGTGTCCTGGCGGTAGGCTTCTACCCGTGCCATGGCTCCTCCGGCTCGGCTTTCGGTTGCCGAACTTCGTCTATCGGATCGGCCTCGGTTGGATGCTTGGACGGCGTTTCCTGGCCGTCACACACCGAGGACGCCGCTCGGGGCGAACACGTACTACCGTCCTCGAGGTGATCCATGTCGACGAGACGACAGACGAGAGCATCGTCGTGTCCGCCTACGGCTCGGGAGCCGACTGGTACCGCAACATCATCGCCAACCCCGCAATCGAGGTTCGCACCGGGCGACTCCGCTACCGGCCGGCGCTTCGAACCCTCGCGCCCGAAGAAGCCGCGGGTGTCGTAGCGGCGTTTGTGACCCGACACCCGGTGGAGGCATCATTCGTCCCCTGGGTATTCGCCGCGATCGGAGCTCTCGATCAAGACGAAGTCGGGATGGAGCCCGCCGCCGTGTTGCGCCGGC
>JBKHXZ010000158.1:0-5563 GCA_046565785.1 Acidimicrobiia bacterium | reverse complement strand
ATTGGATCCAGGGCCCGCTCTCCGAACCGCTCTTCGTGCTCGGCGTGCTCTTAGTGCTGATGATGCTGTTCGCTCCGGGTGGCATCGCCAGCATTTGGGAGCGCGTACGGGGGAGGGCGAGCAGTGAGTGATCGGGCCGACTCGAACGGGGTTGGCATCGCCTGGTCTTCCCACGGGGACGGACCGCCCGTCCTGCTGATCCACGGTCTCGGATATGCCCGATGGGGGTGGGAGCCGCTGGTCCCGCTGCTCGCCACCCACTTTCGGGTGATCTCGTTCGACAATCGGGGGATCGGCGAATCCGACGTCCCGCCGGGGCCGTACGACGCCGCCCAGATGATGGGAGACGCGCTTGCCGTACTCGAGGCGGCGGGCGTGGACCGTGCCCATGTCGTCGGCACCAGTCTGGGAGGAATGATCGCCCAGGAAATGGCCGTCGCCCATCCCGAACGGGTCGAATGCCTGGTGCTCATGTCGACCACCCCGGGGGGTCCGGAGGCGTATCCCATGCCGCAGGTGACCGTCGACCTGCTCGGTCGGTCGGCGACGATGGATCCGCGCGATGCGCTTCGGGCCTTCGTCGTCAACGCGCTGGGTACCGATCCGGATCCGGCGGTCGTCGAGCGGATCATGTTCCATCGGACCGCCCATCCGCAGGATCCGGCCGGATGGCAGGCACAAGCGGTGGCCGGGACCACATTCGAGGCGGGTGAGGGCGTCATCGGTGTGCCCACGCTGATCCTCCACGGGACGGACGACCGGGTGGTCGACGTACGCAACGCCGCCGTTCTCGCCGAGCGCATTCCCGGGGCCGAAGTCGTCACGATCAACGGAGGACACCTGATGTTCTGGGAGGATCCAGACCACGTGGCCGGCCTGATCATCGACTTCCTGGAACGACCATGAGCGGCGATATGACCATCGGGCGCTGGATCGACGATCGGGCGGCCCTCACCCCCGACCGTACGGCCATCCTGTTCGAAGGAGTGGCCAGCACGTATCGCGAGCTCGCCGCCCGTGCCGATGCCTTGGCCTCCGAGTTGGCGGAGCGGGGCGTGGGCGTCGGAGACCGGGTGGCAGTCCTCGCCGAGAACCGACCCGAGTACGTCGATGTCCTCTTCGCCTGCGCCAAGACCGGGGCGATCATGGTGCCCGTCAATTGGCGTCTGACTGCCGGTGAGATCGCTTACCAGTTGGACGATGCCGAGGTCTCGCTGTTCGTCGTCGACCGACCCCTGAACCACCTGGCACGGGAGGCACTGGCACAGGCCGGCGTGGAGCCGGAGATCCGTGACCTGCGCGAGATGGCACTGCCATCCCCCGCACCGAAGGTGAGGGTGGGCGACCACGATCCGCTCTTTCTGATCTACACCTCAGGTACGACCGGGCGACCCAAGGGAGCCCTGGTCACCCATGCCAACACGTTCTGGACCAACCTCGCCATCGACCGGGTGATGGACGTGACCACGTTCGACACCGTCTTGCAGGTGCTTCCCCAGTTCCACATCGGCGGATGGAACGTTCAGCCCCTGCTCGCCTGGTGGAAAGGGGCGACCGTGGTCCTCGAGCCGGATTTCGACCCGGAACGCGCGCTACAGCTCATCGCTTCCGAGCGGGTGACCACGATGATGGGCGTTCCCGCCACCTATCTGTTCATGGCCGAGGCACCCGGCTTTGCCGCCGCCGACCTGACTTCGTTGCGGACGGCCGTGGTGGGAGGGGCTCCCATGCCCGAGCCGCTGATCGAACGCTGGCACCGCCGCGGCGTTCAACTCATCCAGGGGTACGGCCTGACCGAAGCCTCCCCCAACGTGTTGGGGCTTCCGCCCGAGGACGTCGCCCGCAAGGTGGGCTATGCCGGCAAGCCGTATCCGCACGTCCAGGTCGCGCTGGCAGACACCGAGTCTGGGATTTTCATCGAAGGTCCCGGGACCGGTGAACTGGTGGTGGGGGGGCCGTCGGTATTCGCCGGGTATTGGCGGAATCCGGAGGCGACCCGAGAAGCGCTCGTCGACGGATGGCTGCGCACCGGCGACGTGGCCGAACGCGACGACGAAGGGTTCTATCGGATTCGCGACCGAGTCAAGGACATGTACATCTCCGGTGGGGAGAACGTGTATCCCGCAGAAGTCGAGTCGGTGCTCGGCGCCCATCCGGCGGTGGTCGAAGCCGCGGTGGTCGGCGTGCCGGACGAGCGCTGGGGCGAAATCGGCCGGGCCGTCGTCGTCCTGCGGGACGGCCACGACGCCTCCGCCGAAGAGTTGATCGCCTGGTGTCGGGAGCGGCTGGCCACATTCAAAGTCCCGCGCCAGGTGCATTTCGTGGATGCCTTGCCGCGTTCGGCGATGAACAAGATCCTGAAGCGAGAGCTGGTCGGGGAGGACACATGACGACCGTCGAACCAACACCGTCCCCGACCTCGGTCGACGGGTCGCCACTGACTGCCCGGGGGGCGGCGACCCGGGCCCGCCTGTTGGAGGCCGCCGAAGAAGTGTTCGCCGCCTACGGGTGGGAACAGGCTTCGATCGTCAAGATCACCGAACGGGCCTCGGTCTCCCAAGGCACCTTCTACCGCTACTGGGAGTCCAAGCAGGCGATCTTCGACGACCTGGTCGACGACCTGAACCGACGGGTACGGCGAGCGATGGCCGAAGGTGCCGCCCGGGGCGCCAACCGGGAGGAAGCGGAGCGTTACGGCTTCGAGGGCTTCTTTCGTTTCACCGCCGAGCATCCAGCCCTGTATCGAGTGATCCGTCAGGCTGAATTCGCCTCACCCGCTGCGCTGCATCGCCATTACGAGAAGATCGCCGAGGGATACGTCGAGGCGCTGCGCTCGGCCATGCAGCGGGGGGAAGTAGCCGAGGCCGACCCCGAGTTGATCGCCTACGCCCTCATGGGTGTGGGTGAGTTGGTGGGAATGCGTTGGATCCTGTGGTCGGGCAACAAGGAAGTTCCGGGCGAGCTGGTAGATCAGCTGATGGCGTTCATCGCCCGCGGGCTCGGAATCCGTCGATGAGGACGGTGGGCATCACCGCACTCGCCTCGTATCTGCCGAGGCGATGGATGACGTCCGGCGAGATCGCCGAGGTCTCGGGCATCCCCGAGCACATTCTCATCGAACGTTTCGGGCTGACCGGCAAGCACATCGCCGCACCGGACGAACACATTTCGGACATGGCGGTGGCCGCCGCCCAGCGTTTGATCGTCGAGACAGAGCTGGATCCGACGTCACTCGATGCGGTGGTCTATTTCGGCTCGACGTGGAAAGACCATGCCGTCTGGCAGGCCGCACCATGGATCGCACATCGCCTCGATGCCGGGGACGTATTCGGCTTGGAGCTGGACTATGTCTCCTGCGGGTCACCAGTGGCGGTGCGAGTGGTGCGCGACCTGCTACGGGCCGAGCCGGAGATGCGCCGGGTGCTGGCCGTCGCCGCCTCGCGGGAGTCGTATCTGCTCGACTACGCCAACGAGCGTTCCCGGTTCATGTTCAACTTCGGTGATGGGGCGGTGGCCGCCCTGTTCGAAGCCGACACCGATCGCAGCCTGGTGCTCGGGGCGTCGACCGTGTCGGACGGCTCGTTCTCACTCGACGTGAAGGTTCCGGCCGGCGGGTCGGTTCTCCCGGCGTCGCACCAAACGGTGGATGGGCGGATGCATTTTCTCGACGTCCCCGATCCGGCGTCGATGAAAGAGCGCCTGGATCCGGTGACGTTGCCGCGGTTCACCCAGGTGGCTACCGAAGCCCTCTCGCGTTCCAACGCCACGTTGGCCGACGTCGACCTGGTGTGCGGGATCCACATGAAGCGGTCGGCACACCGTGCGATGTTGCATGCCCTCGGCAAGACCGAAGACGATGCGATCTATCTCGACGACACCGGCCACATGAGCGGGGTCGACCCGCTGCTCGCACTGGATCGGGCAGCCCGTCAGGGACGGGTGACCGACGGCGACCTGGTGCTCCTGATCGCCGCCGGCACCGGTTATACCTGGGCAGCGGCGTGCGTTCGCTGGGGGACGGTGGGCTGAGGCAGGGCTTCTGTCCGTCGATGCCGAACCCGCGGTGACAGGGCTCGGGTGCCCGGCTGGCGGTGTCCTCCGGGTACTCGAATCTCGTCGGCTCGCCGCACCGGAGCCACCGTCCAGAACGTGTCCGCTCCGGAGGACACGACGGTGTCGATGAGCTGTTCGACGCGGGATTCGCTGGTGACGACCGACGCCACCGCCACCCGCCCTTCGGAACCGAATCCGTCGGAGCGGGTGAACGGGTATCCGGCGGCGACGATGGCGTCGATCGCCTCGCCGCTGGCATCGAAGATGTCGACCCGGCTCAGCTGCGGGTTGAGCTTGCCGTCGAGCGACAGGCCGGCCCAGGTTCCGATCGCCATCCCCGTCCCGTACGCCACGATCAGATGCGGCGAATCGAGGCCACCGATCAGCCGGGAGAACGCCACGATGAAGAGCATCGCTTCGATGGCGGCCAACGCCGACGCCCAGGCTTTCGAGCCGCGGGCGGTGACCGCGATACGGACCGTCCACAGTGTCACCGTGGTGGTGGCCAAGGCGGCGGTCAGCGCCATTTCGAGCGGAAGATTCATGGCGTCAGCTGGCGGGCCATGACCAGGTCGCGATGCATTTCGCTTCCGAAAGGGAAGCTCACTGTCCCCACGGTGTCGAGGCCCCAACGCCGGTAGGCGGCGATCGCTCCGGGGTTCCGTTCCCATACGGTCAGCCAAATCGTGTCGTGTCCTTGTGCGGCGGCATGGGCGAGTGCGGCGGTGAACAAGCGGGTCCCGATGCCGCTGCGCTGGGCGGCGGCCGCCACGTAGAGCCGTCCCAGCTCGATCGGATGGTCACCGGGAACGAACCCGGGGACGTTGCCTTCGCGCAGGAGGGCATAGCCGATCATCGCCCGGTCGGCTTCGGCCACGAGGACGTGATGGTTTTCGATCTCGGCGGTCATGCGAGCGCTGGTGAACGCAGGACCCACGTAGCCGATCAGGTCGTCGTCCGACACCTTCCCGGCATAGGTGGCCATGAAGGTGGTGGCCGCGAACCAGGCCAGCGTCGGAGCATCGGCCAAGGAGGCAGGTCGAATCACAATGGTTTCAGTGGTCATGGCACCACGATGCGTGATCGACCAGCCATCCGGCATCGGTGGTCATCACCCAGATTTGGGTTTCGGGCGTCACCCGACCGCCTATGACCGGCGAAAGGTGGTGTCGGCCCGAGCGGTGACCACCAACCCGGTGACGTACGCCGTCAGCGACTCATGCCAATGTCGATCCAGGTCGCTCGCTCCCATCGCTCCCATCACTCCGTTGATCTCTGTGCTGGCCAGGCCCTGACAAAGGGCGTGGAACTGGATCACGGTGTCGTCGGCGTCGATGTGGGAATGGTGGGCGGCGAGGCGAGCCGTCCATCGATGCAGAGACGTGCGAGCTCGCCGACCTGATGCCGCCCACGGCGGAACTACTCCTGGTGGTGCGAGCAGGGTTTGTTCGAAGTTCAACCGATACAGGTGGGGTCGCTCCAGGGCGAAGCGACGAAAGCCGTCGGTTCC
>JBKHXZ010000157.1:0-2420 GCA_046565785.1 Acidimicrobiia bacterium | reverse complement strand
CCGTCGGCCACGATCACCTGCCCGGCGTGGATGGAGCGCCCGATCCCGACCCCTCCACCGTGGTGGATGCTGACCCACGTCGCGCCCGATGCGGTGTTGACCAGGGCGTCGAGGAGTGGCCAATCGGCGATCGCATCCGAACCGTCGGCCATGTCCTCGGTTTCGCGATACGGCGAGGCCACCGACCCCGAGTCGAGGTGGTCGCGGCCGATGACGATCGGCGCCGACACCTCACCGGAGCGGACCATCTCGTTGAACCGCAAGCCCAATCGGTGTCGCTCTCCATATCCCAACCAGCAGATCCGAGCAGGCAGCCCCTGAAAGGCGACTCGTTCACCGGCGAGCCGAATCCAGCGGTGGAGCGCCTCGTCCTCACCGAACTCCTCCAGCACTGCCCGGTCGGTGGCGGCGATGTCGGCCGGGTCACCCGACAGTGCCACCCACCGGAAGGGCCCCTTTCCTTCGCAGAAGAGCGGACGGATGTAGGCCGGGAGGAAACCGGGATAGTCGAAGGCCCGGTCGTAGCCGCCGAGAGCCGCCTCTGCCCGCAAACTGTTGCCGTAGTCGAACACTTCAGCTCCCCGATCGAGGAACCCGACCATGGCTTCGACGTGCGTCACCATCGAAGCGCGAGAACGGCGGACGTACTCTGCGGGCTCTTCGGCGGCCAGCCGGGCGGCCGCCTCCGGGGTGAGGTCGGCGGGGACGTAGCTCAGCGGATCATGTGCCGAGGTCTGATCGGTGACGATGTCGGCTTCGAAGTCGTCGGCGAGAAGCCGCGGGAGGACGTCGGCGGCGTTGCCCACCAGGCCCACTGAGAGGGCTCTCCGTTCTCGCTTGGCTCGCAGGCACAGCTCGACTGCATGCCGGTAGTCGTCGGCGACCACGTCGAGGTACCGGGTTTCGACTCGGCGCTGTGCCCGCCATGGGTCGACTTCGACACAGAGGACAACTCCGTCGTTCATAGTGACTGCCAGAGGTTGGGCGCCGCCCATTCCACCGAGTCCGGCGGTGACGGTGATGGTTCCCGCCAGCGAGCCCCCGAACCGTTTGCGGGAGATGGCGGCGAAGCATTCGTAGGTTCCCTGCAGGATCCCCTGGGTGCCGATGTAGATCCACGATCCTGCCGTCATCTGGCCATACATGGTCAGGCCGAGCTTCTCCAGCCGACGGAACTCGTCCCAGTTCGCCCAGTCAGGAACCAGATTGGAG
Source organism: Acidimicrobiia bacterium (assembly GCA_046565785.1). Taxonomy (GTDB): domain Bacteria; phylum Actinomycetota; class Acidimicrobiia; order Spongiisociales; family ZC4RG35; genus DATHWB01. The sequence continues at coordinate 1,208 of JBKHXZ010000157.1, read as the reverse complement.
TTGGCGATGAGTACCCGCGGGGCCCATTCGTGAGTCCGCATCACTCCCACCGGTTTGCCCGACTGGACGAGCATCGTCTCGTCGTCGGCGAGGGTGGTGAGCGTGCGAACCATGGCGTCGAACGACGGCCAGTCCCGGGCGGCCTTGCCGGTTCCGCCGTACACGACCAGATCCTGCGGTCGTTCGGCCACGTCGGGGTCGAGGTTGTTCTGCAGCATGCGGAAGGCCGCCTCCTGCTGCCATCCCCGGCAGGTCAGGTCGGGTCCGGTGGGGGCGACAACGGTGCGTGACATCAGGGACCTCCATTGGTTCGATGGACGAAGACCCCGCCGACCATGGTGGCGGCGGTGAGTGGCATTCCCGGTTGATAGATGAGGTGGGCGTAGGTGGGGGCATCGAGGATCTGCAGATCTGCCCGGCTGCCGATGGCGAGGCGGCCGATGTCATGGCGCCTGAGGGCGGCCGCCCCTCCGACGGTGGCGGCGCGGACGGCTTCTTCTGCGGTCATGCGCATTTCGCGGACCGCCAGACCGAGACAGAACGGCATCGACACCGTGTGTGACGATCCGGGGTTGCAGTTGGACGCCAGTGCCACGGTGATCCCCGCATCGAGCAGGCGGCGAGCGTCGGGATACGGCTGGCGGGTGGAGTAGTCGGCAGCCGGAAGCAGCGTCGCCACCACATCCGAGTTCGCCAATGCGTCGACATCGGCGTCGGTCAGATGGGTGCAGTGGTCGGCGGACGCCGCGCCGAGCTCGACAGCGACGCGCACCCCCGGTCCGGGCCCGAGCTGGTTGGCGTGGACCCGAGCGCCCAGGCCCGCCGCAGTGCCGGCGGCGAGCACGGTTCGCGACTGGTCCTCGTCGAAGGCGCCCTCCTCACAGAACACGTCGACCCATCGGGCGTAGGGGGCGCATGCGTCGAGCATGGGACCGACGACCAGATCGACGTAGGCATCGGACCGCCCCGCATGGTCGGGGGGAACGAGATGTGCCCCTAGGAAGGTGGTGTCGTCGGTGAACTCACGACCGATCCGCAGGTGGCGCTGTTCTTCGTAGACCGAGAGGCCGTACCCGGATTTGATCTCGACATGGGTGGTTCCCTGGGCGCTGGCCTGGGCGATCCGTCGTGCGACGAGGCGTCGCAGCACTGCATCCGACGCAGCCTTCGTCGCTTCCATCGTGGTGGCGATGCCGGCGGCGGCGTAT
>JBKHXZ010000156.1:0-4101 GCA_046565785.1 Acidimicrobiia bacterium | reverse complement strand
GAACACGACGCGGGCAAGCTCTGGGCCTACTCCCGTCAGTTTCCCACCCTCGCCGATGTGACCGTACGGCGCCTCGTTGGCGAAGCCCACCCGAATGAATCCCTGGCGCTGGGCTCTGCTCAGGGTGTCATCCACCGATGTGCCGCAGGCCGCCAGCGGGCCGATCAGAGCAACGCCGGCGGCGAGCAAACCGGATTGCTGGACGAACTGCCGGCGCGAGACGTGATCGGGTGACGTGCCGGGTGCTGGATGTGGCGTGGGGCGCATGAGCCTCCAGTCACTGCCGCCGGGTCTGGTCGGACGCGTCCTCTCGAGAGGCGTTGGAGTCCGATCCTTCGCCGTCCCGAGGGGGAACAGCAGGAAGGCGGAGTTCGAAGATCGTGATGTCGTTCTCACGACGATACGTCAGTTGTCCGCCGAGGGCCGAAGCAAGACGTTGGGAGACTCTGAGTCCCAACCCGAGCGAAGCAGGTCCCCCAGGGGTCTCTTTGCTCCCGCGAGCCGAGGTGAAGAGGCCCCCGACCTTTTCGGCGGGCACCCCGATCCCGTTGTCGGTCACGCGGAGAACGGTCTGCCGTCGCTGGGAAGTCAAGGTGAGTGCGATGTCTTCGCCGCCGTGTCGGAGCGCGTTCGAATAGAGGTGGCGGATGATGTGTCGAAGTCGCAAAGGGTCCGCCCAGGCCGATCCCGAACCCTGGAGGCTGACACGAACCCCGTCCGGCTGCGTGAGTTCGCTGACGATCCGTTCCGCTTCCCACCGCACGTCGAGGATTTCCGGTCGGATGGGAAGGACCTCGGCGTCGAGTCGCCCGAGGAGCAGCAGATCGTCCACCAGACGCGCCAGCGCGTGTCCCTCCTGTCGGACGAGAGACACGTATTCGCGGACCTCTGCATCGGCAGAGACGGTGGTCTCTTCGAGGATGTCCGCCATTCCGACGACCACGGTCAGCGGAGTGCGGAGTTCGTGACTCAGCGCCGTGAGGAAGTCGTCCTTTTCCTCGGCGATCCAGCGGAGCCGGTGGGCTTCACGGCGGGCTCGCGTCGTGTTCATGGCCAGATGGGAGGCTACGGCCGCAACCAACGTGAGGAGCAGGCCAGGGACCAACTGAGACGGCAGACCGGTACCGACCAGGTCGGTCCGAGCCGAATCGGTGGGGATCACCTCGACCTCCCACAGCCGCCCCCCCAGCTCCAAGGTCACAGATCGGCGGAGAGGATCAGGTGATTCCGTCGGCGGAGCGCCTTCGCCGGTCAGGTCGGTCACCTGCCACCAGACCACCTGGCTGAGGCTGTCGGCGAGTTCCGCCTCCACCAGGCCGCTCAAGCGTGCGATCTCGACGGTGTAACCGGTGACCGTTCGGTTCTCCAACACGGGGGAAGCGGCGATGAAGCCCCACTCACCGGGGATACCGAACAGTTGGGTGAGCGCCGAGATCGAGGGGTGTTGTGTCTGACCGGTTCGGGTGAGCAGTTCCACCCACACGGGGTCGCTTGCCGCGTCGAAACCGCGCAGGTCCGGTTCGAACGGTGACGCGGCAACCGCGTATTGCACGGGCCATCGGGTCGGTTGACCATTCACCGGCGTGGGGCTCCCAAGATGGTCGAACTTGAACATCGAGAACCCGGGCTGGGTCCTGGTGGCCTCCTCGATGAACGAGGGCCAGTCGCTCAGACTCAGGTGGGGGATGTAGGCGGTTGCCACGGTTCCTGAGTGCTGTCCTGCTGTGCGGATGAACCGTTCGAACTCGTCTTGACGCACGTGATCACTCGACGTGAACAGTCCGGCTGCCGCCGACGTCGCCCTGATCACGGTGTCCGCCGAGACCCGGACGGCCTCCGACACGAACAAGGCACGGCGATCCATCACATCGTGCGCAGTTCGCATAGTGGTGGCACGGGCTGAGACCGCCCACAGGCTGGTGAGTGCCAGACCGACCGCCAGTACGGTCACGGTGACACCGTACCGCCGGAGCATCTTCCGGCCTGCTGACGTTCGTGAAGGACTCGACACGTGTTCTGCTATCGGCTCAACATGTGGGTGACTTCATAGGAACATGTGATGTTCGAGTTGAGACTCCTCACACCCGTCATGCACAAGGACCGGATGTGACAGCCTATCCTCGTCCACGAGGGCCCGTTGCGTTCGCTCTCTTCTCAAGGTCGGGGGGCCAGGTGCCGAGACCTCTGTTATGTCCGAATTGATCACCCGTTCCGTGCTCGGGGCGTTACGCAAACAGTTCGACATGGACGTGGCGTTCATCTCGGAATTCCGCCAAGACGAGAGGGTGTTCCGGTTCGTCGACACCGAAGATCTGAGTTGCCCGGTCAAAGTCGATGCTTCGGACCCGCTGGGAGCCACATTCTGCGCCAGGGTGGTCGACGGCACGCTTCCTGAACTGATCCACGATGCCGCGTCCCACCCGGTCGCCCGTGAGATTCCCGCCACCGAGGAATTGCCGGTGGGGGCTCACCTCAGTGTCCCCATACGATTCTCCAACGGTCGGGTGTACGGGACGCTCTGCTGCTTTCGATACACCTCGGATCCGACATTGGGCGAAGACTCGGTGCGGATGCTGCGCGCACTCGCCTCGTTCGTCGCCATCGTCTTGGAGGAAGCCGAGACCGAGCGGGGCGAGTCCGCCCTCGTCCAGGCCAGGATCCACGACCTCATCGCCGACGACGCGCTGGTTGTCGTCTACCAGCCGATCGTCGACCTCGAGACACGTACTCCGGTCGGGGTGGAAGCCCTCGCCCGGTTTCCCGACGAGCGTGGTCCCGATCGCTGGTTTGCGGAGGCTTGGAGGCATGACGCAGGTGTCGAATTGGAACACGCCGCAATCCGCCGAGCGCTGGAGCAGGCCCAGAACCTCCCGGAAACGCTGTATCTGTCGGTGAACCTTTCTCCGCTGACACTCGCCAGAGCCGAGGTTCTGGAGACTCTTCTGTCCGGACGTGTCGACCGGCTCGTGGTCGAAATCACCGAACACGCCGCCGTCGACGACCCGGCATCATTGAGGAGAGCGTTACGAGACTTCAAGAAGCGCGGGGGTCGGGTAGCGGTGGACGATGTCGGAATGGGATTTTCGGGCCTGCATCAGCTCGTGGAATTGTCCCCGGACATCATCAAACTCGATCGGACATTGATCTCCGGGATCGACAACGATGGTGCCCGGAGGGCGATCGTTGCCTCCTTGCTCACCTATGCCACCGAGGTCGAGGCGACTGTGGTGACTGAAGGCGTCGAGACCGCCGGCGAGGCACGAACCCTGGCGGATCTGGGAGTGTCGTCGGCGCAGGGATATCACCTCGGTCGACCTGCCGCCCTTGCCAATCTCGACCTGGGATAGCCGCATTTGTCGGTCGATGGAGAGACCTTTACGGCATCGCTAATCGATGCACAGGAAGTCGGAATGGGTCGTCCGGAAGCACGGTGTCGCCCGGTCGGTGATCCGCAAGTCGAGGATGAGGTGTTCGACCCCGCTCAGAACCACCGACCATGCGGCGAGATCGAGGCCGTAATCGGCGTCGGTGGTTTGCGATGTGTCGGGTGTGGTGGTGGTCGTGGTGGTGGTCGTGGGCGTGGCCGTGGTGGCAGGTGGTTGAGTGGTGGAGGTCGTGGTCGGATTCGCGGTCGTTGCGACGGGAGGGGTGGTCGTAGTCGTCGTGCTCGGCAGGGTCGTGGTTGTGGTCGTCGTGGGAGCATCTTTGCTCTTCATGAAGATCACGGTCACGAACAGCACTCCGTCGGCGGATCGGTTCGCTCCCACCCCGATCCGGTCGAAGTCGCCGAGCACGTTGGCTCGGTGGCTTGGCGAGTTCATGAAGGCGGTGTGAAGCGACGACGCGTGCTTTCCTCTTCCGACGTTCTCTCCGAGCACGACCCACCCGGTGGATGCGCTCGATAGTTCGGCTGAAGTGCTGTGGAAGATCGAGCCTGAGGCGATCATCTTCTCTGTGTGGCGACGGGCATAGCCGACCAGATCTGACTTGATGGAGAGGGTGGTCAGTCCGTTGGAGGTCCTGGCTTGGTTGATGAGCGAAACAAAGTCGCCTTCTTCGGCGGGGGAGGCCCCGGCAGAGTCTGCTCCTCCCAGTGTGGCG
>JBKHXZ010000155.1:0-10894 GCA_046565785.1 Acidimicrobiia bacterium | reverse complement strand
CGGGGGTCGGGTGGTGTATTCGGTGTGTACGGTGACGCCACTCGAAACGATCGATGTCGTCGCCGGCCTCGGTGGCCGTCCCCCCGACGGCCTTCCCGGGATTCCCTACGGCGACGGGTGGCTGATGGCCCCCCACCTCGGGCCGACCGACGGCATGTTCATCTGCATCTTCGACCGCCACTGAGCGGGGAGAGTCTCCCCTTTCTCACCCAGCGATGTGCTGGCGGACCAATCGACAGAGGGGAGCGCACGGGAATACCAGTCAGGGAGCCTTCCACGTGAGGCGCACGATTTCACGACGGCCCCCCTGGCCCGCCAGGGGCGAGCCTGTCCCCCCAACGTCGCTGACGCTCCTGGGGGGACAAACCTTCGCTCGCCGCCCCGCTCGAAGGTCCGCTGCGCGTCCCTTCGGTCCCCCCATCGCTTCGCCCTGGGGGGACACTGAAGGGGCGGTAGTATCGGCGGCGTGGTGGACATCAAGATCGCTCCGTCGCTACTGGCGGCGGATTTCAGTCGCCTGGCGAGTGAGGTATCCACGATCGAGCACCACGCCGACCTGCTCCACCTCGATGTGATGGATGGCCACTTCGTGCCCAACCTCACCTTCGGCATGCCGCTGATCGCCGCCCTCCGACCCCACACGGCTCTTCGATTCGACTGCCACCTGATGATCACCAATCCGGCGGACTACGTCTCTCGTCTCGCCGAGGCAGGCGCCGACCTGATCACCGTCCACCTGGAGGCCGTTCCCGACCCGCGGCGGGTGGCCGCGCGCGCCGGTGAAGAAGGTCTCGGGTTCGGTGTCGTGGTGTCACCTCCCACCCCCTGGGAAGCGGTGCGGCCGTATCTCGACCTGTGCGAGATGGCGGTCGTCATGTCCGTCCATCCTGGCTTCGGTGGGCAGTCGTTCATGCCGGAAATGCTGGGGAAGGTGGAGGCGCTGCGGAAAGAGGTTGATTCGCAGGGATTGGCGACCGATATCCAGATCGACGGGGGCATCGCAGCCGGCACCATCCGGTCCGCCCGGGACGCCGGAGCGAACGTCTTCGTCGCCGGAACATCGGTGTTCGGACAACAGGACCGGGCAGCAGCCATCGAGGAGCTACGTCAGGTGATCGAAGCATGAGTGAACGGGTGCTCGTCGTCGACGACGACGACGACATCGTCCGCGTAGTGCGTATCAACCTCGAGCTGGAAGGCTTCGAGGTCGAGACCGCCGGGGACGGTCAGGAGGCGCTCGACCGCGCATTGGCGAGTCCGCCCGACATCGTCCTGCTCGACATCATGATGCCGCGCATGGACGGACTCACCGCCTTACGCAAGATGCGTTCGCAGCCGTCTCTGGCGTCGACTTCGATCGTGTTGCTGACAGCTCGGGGCCTCACCGAAGATCGGGTGAACGGTCTCGAACTCGGTGCCGACGACTACGTCACCAAGCCGTTCGACGTTGTCGAGCTGGTCGCGCGGGTCAAGGCCGTTCTGCGTCGAACCAAGACGGCGCGCGACACCTCGCCATTGACCGGCCTCCCAGGCAACTTCTCGATCGGGGCCGAGATCGAACAGCGGATCGCCTCGGGCGAGCCGTTCGCGCTGATCTATTGCGATCTCGACAATTTCAAGGCCTTCAACGACCACTACGGGTTCATGCGAGGCGATCAGGTGATCCAGTTCTCCGCCGATGTCCTGCGTCAGGCGTTGGTGGACGTCGGCGACGACGAAGGGTTCGTCGGACACATCGGGGGCGACGACTTTGTTGCCATCACCCGTGCCGATGCTGCCGAGACCTACTGCAAGTCGGTGATCGACCGGTTCGACGACGGAATCCTCGACTACTACGACACTGCCGACGCCCTCAAGGGGTACATCGAAGTGACCGACCGGCGAGGCGAGCGCTATGCGTTTCCGGTGGTCGCCATGTCCATGGGTGTGGTCACCAACGTCACCCGGCCCATCACGACGCAGTGGGAGGCGTCGGCGGTGGCGGTGGAGATGAAAGAGTTCGCCAAGAAGCAGGCTGGTTCGGCCTACCGGATCGACCGCCGGACGTCGTGACCGCCGAGCGGCTCGCCCCGTTGATGCGTCGGGCGATCGCCGTGTCGACCCGGCACCGCCCGCATCCCAACCCGCGGGTGGGAGCGCTGCTGGTGTCCGCGGACGGCGAGATCCTGGGAGAAGCAGCACACGTCGAAGCTGGACAACCTCATGCCGAGCGGATCCTGCTGGACCGTTTTCCGGTCGTCCCGCCCGACGCGGTGCTGGTCGTCACCTTGGAGCCGTGCGCCCACACCGGCCGCACCCCACCATGTGTCGACCTGATCCTCGCTCGAGGGATCACGAGGGTCGTCGTCGGGGCGGTTGATCCGGACGGTCAGGTGGCGGGGCGCGGAATCGAACGCCTGCGCGGTGCTGGCGTCGACGTGCAGGTCGGGATCGAAGCCGACGCGGTCGAAGAGTCCGACCCGGGCTACTTCCATCATCGACGAACCGGGCTGCCGCTGGTGACGTTGAAGCAGGCGACCACCCTCGACGGGCAGATCGCCGCCGCCGACGGAACGTCGAAATGGATCACCGGACCCGAGGCGAGGCGGGATGCGCATCGTCTACGGGCGGCTCACGATGCGGTGTTGGTAGGCGCCGGGACTTTGCGTGCCGACGATCCTGGTCTGGATGTGCGACTCGACGACTTCGACGGACCGCAACCGGTTCCCATCCTGGTGGCCGGATCCCGTCCCCTGCCACCGGGGCTACGCATCTGGGAACGATCGCCGATCGTACTGGCCCCGGAAGGCACGGTGTTGGCCGATGTCGATCTGGTCACCGCCGGTGCGGGAGGACGAGTCGACCTGAGAGAGGGACTCCGTCAGCTCGCTGACCGCGGCATCCTCTCGGTGCTCGCCGAGGGCGGGGCGGGGGTGGCTGCGGCCCTGTGGGAGGCCGGTCTCATCACCCGCGGAGTGCACTACCTGGCGGCTCGGCTCGCCGGAGGAGCGGGAAGAGGAGGCTTCGATCGGGTGTTCTCCACACTCGACGAAGCGCTCGCCATCGAGATCGTCGCCGTCACCCACCTGGGAGGCGACCTTCGGGTGGATTGGCGGCGGGCTGCAGGTCGATAGGACAATCGGCGAAGAGCGAAAGGGTTCGATGTTCACAGGCATCGTGGAATGCACCGGGGTCGTCACCGAGATCACCGAAGTCGAGAAGGGCCGCAGGCTGAGCATCGCGGCACCACCGATCGTCGTCGGTCTGGTTGTGGGCGATTCTGTGGCGGTGCGTGGAGCGTGTCTCACCGCAGTAGAGATCTCGCCCCCGGCGTTCACCGTCGAGCTGGTGGCTGAAACCATCCGTCGTACCGTGCTCGGCGAGTTGACGGTCGGTGATCGAGTGAACCTGGAACGAGCGATGCCAGGCAACGGCCGGTTCGACGGCCACATCGTGCAGGGACATGTCGATGGTGTGGGAACGGTGGTGTCGATCCGTCCCGAAGGCGAGGGGCGCCTGGTCGAGATCGCCGCTCCCGCCGACCTCCGGCGCTACATCGTGGCAAAGGGGTCGATCACCGTCGACGGCGTCTCTCTCACTGTGGCCGGGACGACCGGTGAGGGCTTTCAGATCGCCCTGATTCCCCACACTCTGGCGGTCACGACCTTGGGGACGATGCAGGTCGGCGACCGTCTCGATCTGGAAGTGGATATCCTCCCCAAGTACGTGGAGCGACTCCTGGAGGCACGCACCTGATGTTCGCCACCCCCGAGCAGCTGATCGAGGCGATCGGTCGCGGCGACATGGTGATCATGGTCGACGATGCCGACCGGGAAAACGAGGGCGACTTGATCGTCGCCGCCGACCGGATCACCGAAGCGCAGATGGCGTTCATGATCCGTCACACCAGCGGAATCATCTGCGTTCCGATGGAGGGGAGCCGCCTCGACGAACTTGAACTCCCTCTCATGGTGCATCACAACACCGACTCGCATCGGACCGCGTTCACCGATTCGGTCGATGCTCGCGGCAAGACGTCCACCGGTATCTCCGCCTACGACCGCACCAGGACGGTGGAGGCGCTGTTGGACCCGGACACCCGGCCCGGCGACCTTTCGCGGCCCGGCCACGTCTACCCGCTGCGCTATGCCGAAGGTGGGGTGCTCAAGCGTGCCGGTCACACGGAAGCGAGCATCGATCTGGCTCGGCTCGCCGGCCGCTACCCGGCTGCGGTGCTCTCCGAAGTCATGAACGACGACGGGACGGTGGCCCGACTACCCGAACTGGAGCGTTTCGCCAAGGAACACGACCTGCTGATGGGTACGATCGCCGACCTCATCGCCTACCGCCGGGAGCGGGAGGAACGTCCGTTCACCCGCCTGATCGAGGCGAGCGTTCCCACCAAGTACGGAGTGTTCCGAGCCGTCGGCTACCGCTCAGAGGTCGACAGCCGGGAACACATCGCCTTCGTCATGGGCGAACTCGGCGACGGTGAGGAGGTGCTCACCCGGGTGCACAGCGAATGCCTCACCGGCGACGTCTTCGGTTCGCTGCGTTGTGACTGCGGACCCCAGCTCGATCGGGCCCTGCAACTCGTCGCCGAGGAGGGCCGCGGGGTCGTGCTGTACATCCGAGGCCACGAAGGTCGCGGCATCGGCCTCTTCGCCAAGCTCCAGGCCTACAACCTGCAGGACACGGGTCTCGACACCGCCGATGCCAATCGGGAGCTCGGTTTCCCGATCGACGCCCGGGATTACGGCATCGGCGCGCAGATCCTCTATGACATCGGTGTGCGTTCGATGCGCCTGCTGACCAACAACCCGACCAAGCGGGCAGGGATCGAAGGTTACGGTCTGACGATCTCCGAGCGGGTACCGCTCATGACGGAGACGACCGAACACAATCGCGACTACCTCCGGGCGAAAGCCACCAAGATGGGCCACATCCTCGGCGACGACGCGTGATCGTCGGTGAAGGTCCGGTCCCGTCCCGCGTCGGGATCGTCTGCTCGACGTACAACGCTCCGATCACCCGCCCCATGCTGGATGCCGCCAAACGGACACTGCAGGAGGCCGGGGTGACCGAGATTCCCGTCTTCGAGGTTCCCGGCGCGCTCGAAGCGCCGGTCGCCGCCCTGGCCTTGCTGGAGCAGGGGGAATGTGAAGGGGTGGTTGTGATCGGTGCGGTGATCAAAGGCGAGACAGATCACTACGAATACGTGTGCGCCGAGGCGAGCCGCGGGATCGGAGAAGTGGCATTGCGCACCGGGCGGCCGGTGGGCAATGCGGTGCTAACGGTGCGCGAATACGAACACGCGGTCGAACGTTCCCGGCCGGGTGCGGGCAACAAGGGTGCTGAGGCTGCCGAGGCGGTCATCGTCGTTGCTCGGCGTCTTGCCGGCCTGCGAATGGGTGCTCACGGCGAGGATGGGTTATCCTAAATCCCACAATCGAGCATCAAGCGGAAGCCGCTGCTTCCCGCCCGGCCGCCCATGGCGCGCCGCGGCTCACCAACCGGACCGATCGGTACGTGGCCTGCCCGGGGCAGGCCGCCGACGGTATGGATCCACGAGCAGCACCCCGCGTGCTGCTCTTTCTGTTGAACGACGACGAGACAAGGAGAGTGTGAGATCGCTGATCTGCGCGTGAACGGCTACATCCGTGCCCAGGAGGTGCGGGTGGTGGCTCCCGATGGATCACAGATCGGGGTGAAGAAACTGTCCGAGGCGCTCTGGCTGGCCGAGCAATTGGACCTCGACCTGGTCGAGGTTGCACCGAACGCTCGGCCCCCGGTGTGCAAGATCATGGATTACGGCAAGTACAAGTACGAGCAGTCGGTCAGAGACCGCGAGGCTCGGAAGAAGCAGACCCGTACGACGATCAAGGAAGCTCGGCTGACACCCCGCATCGCCGATCACGACTTCGACATGCAGGCACGGCGGACCGCCGAATGGTTGGCGGAAGGCGACAAGGTCAAGGTGACCGTGCGCTTCCGTGGACGCGAACGAGAACGGCCCGAGTTCGGCAAGGAGGTCCTCGACCGTTTGGTGGAGGTCATCGGAGAGCGAGGGATCGTCGAACAGCCTGCGACCCTCGAAGGACGCAACATGACGATGACGCTGGCTCCGAACCGCCGGTTCAAAGAGCCGGAGTCGGGCGGCGACAGCGACACACACGCCGACGAAGAGGAATGAGGAGGACGGTATGCCGAAGATGAAGACCCATCGCGGCGCCGCCAAGCGCATCAAGATGACCGGCACGGGCCGGCTCCGCCGCAAGCAGGCGGGCAAGGGCCACCTGAAGCTGGCGAAAGGACAGGACCGTTTCCGCCGCCTTGGTGGCGAGGCCGATCTCGCCCCCGGTGACGAGAAGGTCGTCAAGAAGCTGTTGGGGAAGTGACATGGCGCGTGTGAAGAGAGCCGTCCACGGCAAGAAGAACCACAAGAAGGTCCTGGACCGGGCGAAGGGATACAAGGGCGCGCGCAGCCGGCGTTTCAAGACTGCCAACGAGCAGGTCATGAACGCCATGCAGGACGCGTACCGTGACCGGCGAGCCCGTAAGGGTGAATTCCGCAAGTTGTGGATCCAGCGGATCAATGCCGCTGCCCGTCAACACGGCACCACCTACAGCCAACTGATCGCCGGCCTCAAGGCCGCCGAGATCGAGATCGATCGGAAGATGCTGGCCGATCTGGCGGTCAACGACCCGGAGGCGTTCCGCCAGCTGGTCGAATCCGTCAACGACTGATCAGTGGAGCCGGTCCGCTCGACTCGGAATCCCCGGGTCGCCGACGCGGCCCGGCTCCATCGCGTCCGAGAGCGTCGTCGCCGAGGCCTGACCCTCGTGGAGGGTCCGATCCTGGTCGGCGAGGCGATGGCGGCTGGCATCGAACTGGTGACGGTGTTCTCGACCGAGCAGCCGACGGGGGTCGGTGACGGCGAGTGGATCGTCGTCACCCCCCAGGTGCTGGCGCATCTGGCGGATACCGTCACGCCGCAGGGTCCGGTCGCGGTGATTCGGATCCCCCCGATCCGCCGCGTCACCCGTGACCACCTCGTACTGGAAGTAGGAGACCCCGGGAACGCGGGCACGCTGATCCGAACAGCAGCCGCGTTCGGCATGGATGTCGTCGTGCAAACCGGTGCCGTCGACCCGTGGTCGCCGAAGGTGTTGCGAGCCGCCTCCGGAGCGCACTTCCGCACTGTCGTCGGGACTTCCCCGGAGGACTCGGCAACGATCGCCACGGTCGTCGACGGAGGGGTCGGGCCCGACGAGTTGTCCGGCGTACTCGACCCGCGGCGGATCTGGGCGATCCTGGTCGGTTCCGAACCGCACGGCCTCGCCCCCGACGATGTGCAGCGGGCCGACGTGCGCGTGAGCATCCCGATGCCAGGCAGCGTCGAGAGTCTCAACGCGGCTGTTGCGGGCGGGATCGTCGCCTACGAGCTGATGCGCTGGCGGCGGCGAGTCGGTGCGCCGGTGGCGAGCCGGTAACCTGCCCGATTCCCATGCAAGAACTCGACGCCGTCGTCGCCACGGCTCCCGCCAAGATCGAAGCCGCAGATTCCCTCGAGGCGCTCGCAGATGTCGAGGCCGAACTCGTCGGCCGTCGGTCGCTGCTCTCCGAGATCCAGCGCAGCATCGGTTCCATGTCACCCGAAGAGCGGCCTGCTGCCGGACGAGCGATCCAAGAGGCAAAGGAACGCCTTTCGAGTCTGCTAGAGACCCGCAGGACGGTCTTGGAACGGCAGGCCGCCGGTGCCCTCCTGGCTGACGACCGCGTCGACGTCACCCTCCGTAGATACGAGATCGCCCGCGGCAGCTTGCATCTGATCCAACAGACCATCGAGGAGGTCTGCGAGATCTTCATCGGACTCGGCTACGACGTGGCGGAGGGTCCGGAGGCAGAGACCGGCTGGTACAACTTCGATGCCCTCAACACCCCTCCGACGCATCCGGCGAGGGCCGAGTCCGACACGATGTACCTCTACTACGAGGTGGCCGACGACGAGTCGCTGCTTCGAACTCAGACCTCGCCGATGCAGGTCCGTTGGATGGAGACGCATGAACCGCCGGTCCATGTGGTGGTGCCCGGCAAGGTGTTCCGTACCGACACGATCGATGCCTCCCATCTGCCGGTGTTCCATCAGATCGAGGGACTCGCCGTCGACACCGACATCCGTTTCAGTGACTTGAAGGGAACGCTCGAACACTTCGCTCGGGCCTTCTTCGGACCTCGCACCACGGTGCGGCTCCGGCCCCATTTCTTCCCGTTCACCGAGCCTTCGGCAGAACTCGATGTGTCCTGCTTCGCCTGTGACGGCGGCGAGGCCGGATGCCGGGTGTGCGGCGGAGCAGGCTGGCTGGAGATGCTCGGGTGCGGCATGGTCGACCCCAACGTTCTCGAGGCGGTCGGGTACGACGCGACCGTGCTTTCCGGTTTCGCCTTCGGCATGGGTGTCGAACGTCTGGCCATGGTGCGCCACGACATCCACAACATCCGTCACTTCATCGAAAACGATCTCCGCTTCCTCTCGCAGTTCCCCTCATGAAGATCTCACTGAACTGGCTGTCAGAGTTCGTCGACCTTCCGACCCGAGATCCGGAGGAGTTGCGGACGGTGCTGGCCGCGCTCGGCCATGAGGTGGATGGAGTCGAACGAGTCGATGCCGGGTGGTCAGGGGTGACCATCGCCGAAGTGCTCACCGTCGAGGCACACCCGAACGCCGACAAGGTCCGACTGTGTTCGGTGACCACCGGCGGCGAGCCGATCCAGGTGGTATGCGGTGCCTGGAACTTCGAGGCGGGGGCGATCGTCGCCTTCGCCAATCCCGGCGCAGTCCTCCCCGGGGGATTCGAGATCGGCTCACGCGAGATCCGGGGGGTGATGTCGCACGGAATGATCTGTTCGGAGAAGGAACTCGGCCTCGGTGAGGATCACGCAGGGATCCTGGTTCTCGAACCAGACGCACCAGTGGGTAAGGACTTCGGAGAATGGGTTGCACTTCCCGATGTCGTCTTCGATTTGACGATCACCCCCAACCGTCCCGACGCCATGTCGGTTCTCGGGATCGCCCGCGACCTCGCCGCCCACTATTCCCTTGCCCTGACGATGCCTTCCACCGATGCGGACACCGTGCCAGGCAGCCCGGAGATCGAAGTCGACATCGAGGACCCGACCGGATGCTTCCGCTTCGTCACCCGGGAGGTGCACCGAGCGCGGATCGGACCGTCACCGTTCTGGATGCGTCATCGGCTACGGCTCGTCGGGATGCGACCGATCTCCACTGCAGTCGATGTCACGAACTACGTGATGCTGGAGCTGGGTCACCCTCTCCACGCCTTCGACCGTGACCGGATCGCCGGTGGCCGCCTCACGGTTCGCCGGGCCGAAGCGGAGGAGACGCTTACCACCCTCGACGACGTCGAACGGGAACTGACGTCGGATGACCTGGTCATCTCCGATGCAGACGGGCCGACGTCCCTGGCCGGCACCATGGGAGGGGCGCGCTCCGAGGTCAGCCCTGACACCACTCGCATCCTCCTGGAGGCGGCGTCGTGGCATCCGCCGACAGTCATGTGGATGTCCCGGCGACACGGACTCCGGTCCGAAGCCTCCGCCCGTTTCGAACGAGGCGTCGACCGTGAGTTGCCACCCTTTGCCCTGGCTCGGGCGGCGGCGCTCCTGCAACAGGTGGCCGGAGGCGAGGTGCTCGACGGTGTCAACGACGTGGTCGCTGCGCCGTTCACCCGCCGGGAGCTCTCGCTGTCGCTGTCGGAGGTGGAGCGGATTCTCGGGCCCGGATTCGATCCGGCTCGGGTGGGAACGATCCTGTCTTCGCTCGGGTTCGAGTTCTCTGACTCCGATCCGATGACGGTCACCGTTCCCGGCTACCGCCCCGACGTGGAACGCCCCATCGATCTCATCGAGGAGCTCGCCCGGATGGCCGGCTACGACTCGTTCGGATCGTCGGTACCGACCGGACGGGGTGGCGGTTGGACCCCGCAGCAACGACGGACGCGGCTGCTGCGCAACGTATTGGTGGGAGCCGGGCTGTACCAAGCGACGCATCTGAGTTTCATCTCCGCCGAGGACCTCGACATCCTGGGTTATCCGTCGGATCATCCGGCTCGCAAGGTGGTCGTCGTGCGAAACCCGCTCCGCGAGGAAGAAGCCAGCCTGCGCACCACGTTACTCCCGGGTCTGCTGAGATCGGCTCGGTACAACCTCAGCCACGGCGCGAGCGCGATTGCGCTGTTCGAAACCGGCAAGGTGTTCTTCGATCGGCCCGACCCGTCCGACCCGCGTATCCCGCATCAGCCGGACCGGATCGCCTTCGTGCTCGCCGGAAGCTACGGCGACCGGGAGATGGGGTCGCGTCCCCGGCCGGCCGATCTGCATGCCGCAATCGCGGTGTGGGATCGCGTGGCCGAAGCTCTCGGACTCGACGCCAAGCTCGAGCAGGTCGGGGCCCCGTCGCTGCATCCCGGGCGGGGGGCAGCGGTCCTGGTGGACGGCGAGAGGGTCGGCTACATCGGCGAGTTGCACCCGGGGGCCGCCGAGGCGTACGAGCTGTCTGGCCGGGTTGCGGTCGCCGAGCTCGATCTCGAGCCACTGGTGGGTCCGCGCCCTCTTCGCACCTTGAAGAGCCCGAGCACCTACCCGCCGGTGGAGTTCGACCTGGCGTTCAAGGTCGACGCCCTCGCCCCGGCAGATTCCTTGGTCGCGGCCACGAGCGCGGCTGGGGGTGAACTCATCGAATCAGCGGTGGTCTTCGACGAGTACACCGGGTTGGGAGACGGCCGGAAGTCACTGGCCATCCGGTATGTGCTGCGCGCAGTGGATCACACCCTGACCAACGAGGAAGTAGCGCCGATACGCCAGGCAATGGTGGAAGCGGCTGCCACCCTGGGG
>JBKHXZ010000154.1:0-22609 GCA_046565785.1 Acidimicrobiia bacterium | reverse complement strand
TCAGAGTCATGGGTTCCCGACGGTGCTGGTGTGGTCTCAGCGGCGTTACAAATGTCGGGATTGCGGACGGACCTCCCGGGAGCGGCATCCCGAGACGTTGGGCGCCAAACGGGTCACCCGCAGGTTCCGGTCACGGCTGGCCGATGCTGCCTGTCGGGACCCGTGGTCGGATGTGGCGTCCCGGGAGGCGGTGTCGTGGTGGCGGGTGGCTGACGCCTTCGACGATCGTGCCCGTCTCGAGTTGTGATCATGGTCAGGGGCTGCACCCCGGGTGGTGTCGTTGGACGAGGCATCGTTCAAAAAGAAGTTCGCGTTCCACACCGTGTTATCGGCTCCGGAGCAGCGGCGGATACTCGAACTGGTGCAAGGCCGGTCCCGTCAATCGGCCCGTCAGGCCCTGGCGGACATGCCGTTTGAGTGGCGGGAGCAGATCGAAACGGTGGTGATCGACATGTTCTGGCCGTTCCGAAAAGCTGTCGAAGACGTGTTCGGTGACCGGGTGCGGATCGTGGCTGACAAGTTCCATGTGCTCCGATCCGTTGACGCCGCCGCCCAGAAGGTGAGGATCCGGCACGGACGCAGGATCACAGTGGTGGGACGAGACGGCGGGCTCGCCCGACAGTCGAATCCCCGATTCGACCGGGGAGTGTGGAACAGCCGCTGGCTGTTCATGCGCCGGCACCGGCAGCTCTCCCCAGCCGAACAGGAAGGTCTCGACGGGCTGTTCGCCCGTCATCCCGATATCGGGGTCGCCTGGCTGCTGAAAGAAGCCTTCGCCGAGATCTACAACGCTTCAGACCGTGACGAGGCCGAACGACGTCTCGACCTGTGGATCCATCATGTCGACCAGTCCGGGATCCGGGAGTTCAAGAACGTGTGGCGGACCCTTTCGCACTGGCGGAACGAGATCCTCAACTATCACGAAGACCCCCAGACCAACGGCTACGCCGAAGGCGTCACCAACAAGATCAAAGTGCTCAAACGCCGCGGCTACGGACACCGACACTCCAGCCGATACCGTGCCAAAGTCCTCCTCCACACGGCCAATCACCGAACCGACCCACCGTGGACCGCGTAGAGCCCAGAAACCCGGTCCGCCAGGAGCGAAGCGACATTGGGAGGACCGAGAGGAGGCGAGACTCCGTCCCCCCAGCGAAGCGCTGGGGGGGTTGTGAGCGAAGCGAACTCGTGAACCATCTCTCAGGGACGGCCCCCCTCTGCCTCGCTGCGCTCGGCTGTCTCCCCCCAGCGCTCCGCTGGGGGGAGAGAATGAGGCCCCTCTGCAGTCTGTCCCCCCCCCGATGGGCCTCCCCCAGGATCGTGTAGGGGGGTTTACGCGACGTGGGGTCTGGTGGCGTTGGCCTCCTCGTATGTGATGGGCGGCTGGTTGCCGCAGTGGCTGTGCCGTCGGGTCCGGTTGTATCGGTCGAACCAGCGGATGATCTCGGTGCGGGCGATGGCCCGGCTGGTGAGGACCCGGCGGTAGACCATCTCGGTTTTGAAGGTAGCGAAGAACGACTCGGCGACCGCGTTGTCCAGACATGACCCTGCCCGGGACATTGACTGGAGGGCACCGAGCCGGGCACACAGACCGGTGAACCGTTCCGAGGTGTATTCGGAGCCCCGGTCGGTGTGCATGATCACCCCGCTGATCGCCCCTCCCCGCGTCGTGTAAGCCATCTGCAACGCTTCACAGACCAGTGCGGCGTTGTGAGCGGTCCCGATGGCATACCCCAACAGTCGTCTCGAGTACAGGTCGATCACAGTCGCCGCATACAGGTTCCCTTCCCAGGTTCTGATCTCGGTGATGTCCCCACACCACACCTGATCAGGAGCGGGAGGGTTGAACGACCGGCGGACCAGGTCAGCGAACTTAGGGGCGGTCCGGTCCGGCCGGGTAAGCGACCGGCGGCGGATCACAGGCTTGCCGACAAGTCCCAAGGCCCGCATCCGGCGGGCAACCGTGTTCTCACCCACCCGCTCGAAGGCGGGCTGGGTTCGAAGCTCGACGGTGACCCGGGGAGACCCATAGGTGCCGTCATGATCGACAAACACCTTCCGGATCGCCGCGTCCAGGCATTCCCGACGCAGCACCGCCCGGGTCACAGGACGGTTCTTATGCTTGTAGAACCACGACTCAGACACACCCAACGCCCGACACGACACCGCATACGGGATCCCATAGTCGGCTCTCTCGGTGACGATCCGGTCGATCACGGCTTGCCGCCCATCGCCTCGTTCACCCAGAGAGCCACCGATCGTTTGAGGACATCACGCTGCTGACGCAGCTCGACAACCTCTCGACGCAGCCGAACCAGCTCCTCAGCCTCGGTCTCGCTCACACCACCATCACTGGCCTGAGCGTGCCGATCCTTCGACACCCAGTTCCACAACGTGTTCTCACTGATCCCAAGATCCCGAGCAACCGACGCCACCGACCGGCCCGAATCCTTAACGATCTGGACCGCTCCCGCCTTGTACTCAGAATCAAACTCTCTCCTCTTCACAGACATGACACCTCCACAGGGTCCGGTCTACACGATCGCGGGGGAAGCCCACTGGGGGGAGACAGCTACTGGAACGAGACGAAGACCGGGACGGGGTCGATGGCGAGGACTTGGGTGGGGGTGGCCATCGGGGAGTCCTCGTCGTAGAAGTTCTTCCAGCCCCAATGCCAGCCGACATCTTCCTGTCCGGCGGTGATGGCCGAGTAGGTCTCGTACTTGGTGGGAAGGGGCCCCTGGCCGTCCATCTGGATCACCGTGAACAACTCGGGCGGGGTCTGGATCCGGTCACGATTGGTGATCATCGAGAAACGGAACTGGTGGATCATGAAGAACTTCTGGGGGAGACCTTCATCTCGCACGATGGCAGAGAGCCACTCGGACACCTGATTGATCTCCGCCGCATCGACCGTCCCGATCTGTCCCAAGTGGACCTGGTCAGGTTTGAGCCGCCATTCCGGGTCGAGTGCGAGACCGACGTGGGGGAGACGGAGGAGCTCTTCGTACCGCTTGGCCTGGGTGAGGAAGTCGGTACGCCCCGGCTGCAGGTCTAGTACGACGTAGACCCCGTTCTCACCGGCGAAGGCGACCCACGGGCGCAGCGTCTCCACCGACGCCTCGTCCGAATAGTCGTCGTCGGCTCCGGCGCGGGCGGAGGCGACCGTGGCGATGATCTCGAAGGCGGGGATCCCCTGCAGCCCGTCCGCCGAATACTCCTCCACCAGCGGCTGGAGCCGTTCCAGGGTTCCGGCCGGGTCCTGCTCGCCCAACACGCCGAGCGCGCTGGTTGTCGGATTCCCGTAGAAGGCGACCAGACGCTTGCCGTCGAAAGTGAATCCGCCTCCCGGCAGTTCGGGTCCGGTGGCGATCAGGTCGAGTTGGGTCCGACGAGATTCGGTGAAGCCGACCAGGTTGCGCTCCGTCGAACGGAGCAGGTCCACGACGTCGGGTTCCAGCAGCCGGAGGTCGTCGGTTTCGGTGACGTCGATCACCGACTCGCCGCGCGTCGCCGCCACCGCCTCGGCGAGAGGGACGGCGTCTGGGTCGCCGTCCACCACCCACACCGACGCGTCCCCGACCGGCGGGAGAGTGGCAGTGATGTCGGCCGGGGGGACGACATCGGTGTCCACCCCGAAGTCGGGAGCCGGTGCGAGACCGACCCATACCGCCGTCACCGCGCCGAGGCGTTCCAGCTCTTCGTCGATGCCCGTCCCGTTCACCAGGACCGGTACCTGTCGTTCCGCGGCCAATGCGGATCCGGCGCGGATCGCGGGCAGGGTGTCGGCAGTGATGACCACCTCGTTGGCGCACGGGAACCGGAGTCTGGTCAGTTCGACCGAAACCTCGGGAGCGGTAGTCCCGACGACTTCGATCGGGGGACGAGGTTCCACTGGGCGGCAGTCGGGCAATGTCGTGGTGGTCGTCGTCGGGACGGTGGTCGAGGTCGAAGAGGTGGTTGAAGGGTCGACGGCTCCCGAACCGACACAGGCGGCAGTCAGCAGCACGATCGGGACGGAGCGGAGGAGCTTCACGACAGTCGCAGCCGAACCCAGGACCGCCGGTCGCATGCCGGGCATCGCATCCTTCGGGAGTAGGTGCGCCCCGGAATCCACACGATGACAGGAAGGAGGCGGCGCAGTACGTCCGTCACTCCGACGCGGGTCGAGACGCCACAGCGGGCACAGTCGATCCTCACCGGACCGTCGTGTGAGGCGGGTTCCGGTGGCTGTGCCGGGGGTGCCCCGAACAGCGAACGCTTGCCGTGGATCTCGTCACGCATCCAACGCCTCGGCGATCTGTCGGTATGCCGCGGCAGCAGGATGTGAGCGGGCGTGTCCCAGAACCGAAAGGCCCCGTCCCGGCGCCTCCGCCACCCGAATCGACTTCGGGATCGGCGGATGGAAGACACGGAAACGCTCATCTGTCTCCAGGGCTTGCAGCTGGTCTTGAGAGTGTCGTGTTCGGGAATCGAACATCGTGACGATCACCCCGGTCACGGTCAGGTGAGGATTGGTGAACTGGCGGACGTCGCCCACAGTCTCCAGCAGCTGGTCCACTCCCCGCCGTGACAAGGTTTCGGCCTGGAGGGGGACGAGGACTTCGTTCGCCGCCGTCAAGGCGTTGATGGTGAGGATGCCGAGCGAGGGAGGACAGTCGATGAACACCACGTCGTAGCCGTCCACCGGTCGCAGGGCTCGCTCCAAGACGTACTCGCGTCCGGTGCGAGTGAGCAGGTGCATCTCCGCTCCGGCGAGATCGATCGACGACGGGGCGAGGTCGATGCCGCCCGACTCGTACAGGATGTCGGCGATGGTCGCCTTGCCGAGCATCACCTCGTGCATCGACGGCTCGTCTTCGACTCCCATCGCAAAGGTGAGCGAAGCCTGCGGATCCAAGTCGATCGCCAGCACCGAACGACCGCGTTCGACCAGTGCGGCGGCGAGCGCGTGGGTCGAGGTCGTCTTCGCCACCCCGCCCTTCTGGTTCGCGACTGCGATCACCCGTGGCACCACCCCGAGTGTACGAACTGGACGGCCCCCCTCTGCCTCGCTGCGCTCGGCTGTCTCCCCCCAACGGGCTTCGCCCCGGGGGGAGAAATGAAGGCCCTCGCCTCCGCCCTGGGGCAAGTGCCGGTCAGCTGGTGGGGGCAGCGAGGGCGATGACGTCGCCGCGGGCGGTGGTGACGATGATCACGCCGTCGGCAACGATCGGTCGGGTGCGGATCGGCGATCCGAACGCGACACGCCACAGCTCGGTACCGTCGGTCCGAGAAACCGCCACCAGGTCGCCGGCTTCGGTGGCGAACAGGACGCTGTCCCCGGCGATCACCGGCGGCGCGGTCATCATGCCTCCCGCACCCACGACGAACCCAGCCGTCTGGCCGGAGGCGACATCCAGCGGCAAGAGCACCGCGTCGGCGACAGCCCACAGCACACCGTCGGCGACGACCGGGGCGAAGTTCACGGGAGTGTCGATCTGCAGTGTCCCGTTGCCGGCATCACTGCAATCACCGAGATTGAACATGCGCACCGTGCGAGCCGACGTCCCGACATACCAACGGTCTGAGTCGACCACGACATGCGTCGTCGCCCGAGCAGATGGTGTGAAGACGGTGCAGATCACGGTGAACGTCGCCTCGTCGATGACGACGATCGCCCCTTCCCCGGTTCTTGCGTAGATGATCCCATCTGCTGCGGCCAGCGGCCCGGTAAAGCCCGTCGCGACGGTCCCCTCCGCGGGGAACCGACGTTGCTCGGTGCCGTCTGCCGGATAGAGGTCGTGAAGCACGCCGTCGGTCGTGGCCACGATCATCGACTCGGATCGCACCAACGGTGGTCCGGTGATGGGCGCCCCGAGATTGGTACGGAACACCTCGCCTTCGGTGTCGTTGACGTGGCGCACGAGCAGGTTGCCACGATCGTCACCGGCGAATACCAGCGTCTTTCCCTGATCGTCCTGTTGGAAGACCACCTGTTCGACGGTGACCGAAGAATCGATTGCGCCTTGAAGCTGGCTCTCGAACACGGCGGAACCGCCGAGCGAGACATCTAGCCCGTAGATCCAACCTTCGCTGTCACCCAGGTAGAGGCCCCTGCCCCGCAGGACAGGCTCTGTACGGACGAATCCGGTGAGCGGCCTGCGCCAGTAGATCCCGGTGGGTTCGCCGATAGCGGCGTCGATGACCGCGTTGCGGGCCTCGCCGCCGGCGTAGGGCATCTGACCGCTCAGCTCCCCGCTGACCTCCACTATCCGTTCGAGCAGCGGAGGGATGGTCGTGGTCGTGACCGCCGTCGTGCCCGGCGCAGTCACGGGCACTTCGACTGGTTCCGGTCGCAAGGCGATGGCGACGACCGCGGCGACGATGGCAGCCGCTCCCACCCAGGCGATGAAGCGTCCCATCGACATGGCACGCGTACCGGCCGTCACCAATCCGGCTCGGCGGCGTTGGGCCGGGCTGAGGATCACATCGGCGCCACCGAGACCCACATCGCTCAGGACCTGATCCAGGTGGGCGAGGAGTTGGGTGTCGTCGGCACTGTCGTCGGTCACCTGAGCGGCCAAGGCGTGACTGATCGACTCTCGTTCGGTCCACGACTCGCGCCAGGGATCCGGAACGTTCTCGGCGATCCTGCGCACGGCCAGGGCGATCGGCCCGGCGGCGGGTTCGTCCCAGGCCCTGGCGACTTCGATGGCTTCTGCTGCGGCTGGCACTGCTCCGATGCGATGAGCCAACGCGGCGGCCGCTCGCCCGAGTTCCGGACGGTTCTCCTTGCGCGCCCGCTCGGTGAGCATGGCTACCGCCGCCAGCAACCATCCACCCTGCAGGAGCCGGTCGGCGATGTCGGCGGCGGCCTCCTCGTCCCACCGTTCGGAAGCCATGACCGCCAACGCTTCGAGTTCGGTGCGGAGCCGCAGGCCGTTGGCACCCCTGGGCGTCGTTTCGAAGCCACGCCGGATGGCCTCCCGAGCGTCGGCCGGTCGATGGGCGAGGAGCATCGCCCGGGCCTCGATGGTGGCGGCGCGGTTGCGCCATGCCGGGAAGGAGTGGTCGACGATGACCCGCAACTGCTCGGCTGCGGCGACCGCATCGGCCGCCCGATGGAACGTGATCGCACCTTCGGCTCTCGCCAGGGTGGCGAGGAACCGCAGCGCCGGGGCCTCGGTCTCGCTCGCGACCTGGTCTGCGGCGTCGAGCAGGTTGGACGCACCGGCGGCGTCGCCAGACGAGAACTTCGCGCGGGCGATGGCGATGTCCAGTTCGGCCTGGGCCACACGGTCGTCGTCGGGGGTGCGCGCCCTGGCCGCCGAGTAGCGGCTTTCGGCTCGCGCCACCCACCCCCGATCGAGGTCGGTCCATGCCTGGTTGAGGGCGGCGTAGTGACGCTGCAGGTCGGTGCCGTGGGTGTTGACCAGCTGCATGCCTCGTTCGAACACCCGCTCGGTCTCGGCGTCGAATCCAAGCCGTGCCAGAAGCCTGCCTTGGAAGGTCAGTAGCGAGCCGAGCTTGGCGTGCAAACCGTGTCGTTCGGCCACCAGTAACGCCATGGCGATGGTCCGTTCGCCGTCCGAAGGGTGCTGACGGTCGTCGTGGAGGGCAGCGGCGAACCCGTAGGCGTCGACCAGAGCCTCGCCCGTCAGGTGCGGGGTGGCGGCGTCGAGGTCGGCGACCGCGGCGTCGGTTTCGCCACGGCTGCGCAACAATCGCGCCCGGTTGACCAGCATCGGGGCGAGATCCCGGGTGGGGATCCGGGCGTCTCGTCCCGCTTCGATCGCCAGCTTGATCGCCTCGAATCGTTCCTGAGGGGTGGAAGTGTCGTCGGCGACGGCGTCGGTGAGAGTCTGGTAGGCGGCGCGTGCCTCGCCGGCGGCGAGTTCAGCACGTCCGACCTGCAACAGAGTGGCGTCGCGTTCACGCAGAACCTGGGCGAGTTTCGATGCGAGGTTGGCAACTCTGGTGGGGGACAGATCCGTCTGCCAGGCGGTGACCCCGTGACGGGAGGACTCGGCTCTTCCGTCCGCTTCGAGTTCCTCGACAGCGGTGACGATCTCGTCGTCGGTTCGACCGAGAACGGTCGCCACCACCCCGACCGGCACGGGCGGTGCAATCGACGCGATCGCTTCGACTTCGTCCTTCATCAGCCGCTGCTCCTCCACGCTCCCGGCCCAGTACGAAACGGCATCACGCTACCCAGCGGTCGCATGCGGCGTCGGACGGAGGTCGAAAATTCGCCGACGTGTCGGGAACCGCCGACGTACGGTGCACGTCTCAATGCGGATGGGCAACGAACCATCCAGATGGAAAGGAGGTGATCCCGTGCTGATCGACATCCAGACAACCCGCCGGGGCGCCTCCGCGCTCCGCTGCCTGTCGGCTCTCGCCGGTGCCGGCGGACGTTCGATCATCTGATCGATCGACCTCCGACCTCCTCTCCGGCGTCCGCCGGCCCACGAGACCATTCACGGGTCCTGCCCGTCTACCAAGGAGCAACCATCATGTTCGTCGTACAGAGCCACGTCGTTCGATCCGTGCAGCGTCACCGGTATCAGCCGGTGTCGAGGCCGGAACGGCGACACCGATTCCGAAACCGCTGACCCCTTCGATACATCAGAAAATCTCAATGGTCGATTCAGAACGATTCGCTGGATCTGAACGATCATGTGCGAGAAGATGGAGTTCGAACCCTACGAGCGGGCACCTGCGTGTGCCCGTGCCTGTGCCCGAAAGGAGTGCCCGTGTTCAGCGTCCGCTGCCAGACCCACAACCGAACCGAGATGCTGTCGACCGGGTCGATCATGGCGGTCCATGCCACCGCCTCGGGCCAACTCGCCTACTACCGCTGCGCCTGTGGGCGCATCGGTTGGTTCGTCGAGGGCGATGGCGTCCATCCAGAGGCCCGTATGGGTCACTGCGTCTAGACCGGAAAGGAGGTGCGTCGTGTATTCGTTGCAAGTGACTGCGATGCTCCTCATGCGGGAGCAGCAGTTTCCGCGCTCGCGTAAGTGAATCCCCATCGTCCGGAGGCCGAGGTCGACGACCCGGTCCCCGGCGCCCAACCGACGACGGACCCCTCTGATTCCGCTGCCAAGATGCTGCGGATGTCTGGAGAGGTCCGTCGTTCCGCGGTGGCCGGAGCTCGGGACATGGCAATGTTGCTCGTCCCCACCGTGCCGATGGCGCTCGTCCTCGGTGTGGCGATCGCCGAGAGTTCTGTCCCGAAGCTGGCCGGATGGTCGTCTTCCTGGCTCATCTTCGGGGGAGCGTCCCAGCTGACCGCGGTGACGCTTCTCGCTGAAGGTGCCGGCGTCCTCGCCGCCATCTTGGGGGCGCTGACCGTGAATGCCCGTCATGTGATGTACTCGGCCGGCCTCGTTCCGCAGTTCCAATCCCAACCGAGATGGTTCCGGTGGTTGGGTCCCTATGTGCTCTTGGACCAGGTGTTCGCCCTGGTGTCCCTGCACGACGCACCCCCGGCCAACTGGCGGGCCTACTACCTCGGTGCAGGAGGCACTGCCTGGACGTATTGGCAAGTGTTCGTCGGCCTCGGGGTGGTCTTCGGCCCGGCGATCTCCACCGATATCGACGTGTCGTTCGCCGTGCCGGCGCTCTTCTTGGCCCTCCTGGTTCCCGCGTTGGTGAAACGTCCGGCGATGATCGCGGCGGCGACCGCCGCGGTCGTGACTGCCGGGTTCTGGCAGGTCCCCAATCGGGGCGGAATGCTGATCGGGGGAGTGGCAGGAGTAGTGGCCGGTTACCTGGCGGAAGGAGACGGAACGTGAGTGCCTGGGTCGCTTTCGCCGTGGCGGGGGCGGGAACCTATCTCTTGCGCGGACTGTTCGTCTTCGCCATCGGGGACCGACCGCTGCCTCCTGCCGCCATGCGCGCGCTCCGCAACATCGGTCCTGCGGTCCTGGCCGCCCTCACCGCCTCGCTTTTGACCACGCCTGGTCTAAGGCAGTTCGTCACCGATGTCCCACAACTCGTCGGGGTGGCGGCCGGGGTGGTCGTGGGGGTCTGGCGCCGGAGTGTCGGATGGTCGTTCGCCGCCGCCTTCGGAACCTGGGCGATGCTCAGCTTCCTCCTCTGAGGCAGCCCGAACCCAGCATTGTTCCAGATGTATACGGCCGAACACCCGTCATGGTTCAGACGACGTTCACGGCTGGCAGACCTCGCACGGTCGGAACCCCTGGCGGTGGGCATCGTCCAGGTTGCGGAACTCGACGCGGTGGGCGTCGGTGATCCGCCGGGCATGCGCACATGTCGGGTGGCAGACGACGCCAGTCGTGTCGGACCCGACGAAGCGGATCCCTCTTCGCGCCAGCGACTCCAGCCACTGCGGATCAGTGCCCTCATGGGCGAGTAGCTCACGTTTGATGTGCGGACCGCCCAGCGAGTAGTTGCCGATGGTTCCGTCGGTGCGCACCACCCGATGGCATGGAACGATGAGCGGCACCGGGTTGGACGCCATCGTCGAACCCACCGCCCGGGTAGCGCCGTCGTTTCCCACCTGGTGTGCCAACCATCCGTACGAACGCACCTGCCCGCGAGGGATCGAAGCCGTCACTTCCAACACCGAGCGTCGAAACGATGTGAGCGCCCGAAAGTCGATCGGGAGGTCACCGGGGGTTCCGCGTTCGATGGCTCGGCCGATCTTCACTTCCCACTCTTTGGGCGGGTGGGCCGGGGTCATGGCGCGGCCAAAGCGTGCGGTGAAGCGCGCCTCCGGGTCCTCGTCGGCGAGATCCACCGACGACACCCCGAACGGATTGAACGAAACGATCACTTTCCCCACCGGCGAGTCGTACGGGGCATATCCGTCGACCAGGCCTGCGCCCAACAGCGTTCCGGTGGTGACGACGCGAGGTGCGGCGGTTCGTAGACGACGGAGTTGGATTTCGGGGTTCATGGTTCCTCCACGATCGAGCGCAGTTTGGTCAGCCCCCGGCTGACGTCGGCCTTCACCGTTCCTTCCGGTCGCCCGGTGATTTCGGCGATGTCCGCATAGGACAGGTCCACGACGTGACGCAACACCACGGCCCGGCGCTGGGCTGGAGGAAGCCGGCGCAGCCAGCCGTCCCAGACCACCGAGTCGTGCGGTTCAGGATCGGACACCGGGTGTCGATCCTCCAACTCCACGGGTCGGGGGCGTCGAGCCTGGTCACGAGCGTGGTTTCGGCCCAGATTGAGGGCGATCGTCCACAGCCATGGCCGCAACCGCAGCGCTCGGATCCGGTCGGCGTCGTAACCGCGCAGAGCCCGATACGCCCGAATCAGGGTCTCTTGTGCGAGATCCTCGGCCTCGGCGCCGTGCATCCGCAACAGCCCCGAGTACAAGTCGTCGCGCACGCATGCCACGAGGTCCGGAAAGGCAGCGTCGACATCATCGGCGAGCCGGTTGCACAGGTCTTCCATCACCAGCAAGAACCCCAACCGGGCCGGATCGGTTGCATCACGGGCCGATCGGGTCTCCGGAGTCTCGCTCTCGTACCGCCTGGGCGAAACCGACCTCTTCTGCCCGTTGTTTGAACCACACACCTTCCGGACTGTGCCGAGTGATACCGTCGAAGACGGTGGCGAACATCTGGGTCTGGGTGAGTCCCATCGAGTCGACAGCCTGGTTGATCATCAGCTTCTGCATCATCAGTTGGTTCTTCGGAACGCCGGCCATGCGAGCGGCGAGGGCGTCCACCCGGTCGTCGAGCTCTGCTTCCGGCACGGATTCGAGGACCAGGCCCATCGCGGCTGCTTCGGTTCCGGTGATGAGATCCCCGGTGAACAGCATGCGCTTGGCCTTCTCCGGCCCTACCCGATAGACCCACATCGCAGTCGTCGGACACCCCCACACGCGGGCCGGTGGATATCCGATCAGGGCGTCGTCGGCCATCACCACCAGGTCGCACGCCAGGGCCATGTCGGACCCTCCCGCCACGGCATGGCCCCGGACTTTGGCGATGGTGGGTTTGTACGACCGCCACAGTGCCATGAGGTCCTGGGTGTTGCGGTACATCAGCTCGAAGTCGAGCATCGGGTCCCACGGCATCTCTTGGCTGTATGGAGCGTCGGGCCGTTCGGCGTACTCCTTCAGGTCGTAGCCGGAACAGAACGAGCGACCGGCCCCGGTGAGCACGATGACGTGTACCGATCGGTCCGCCAGGGCGGCTTCGACCGCCCGTCGAATCTCGGAGGGCATGTGGTCGTCGATGGCGTTGAGCCGTTCCGGCCGGTTGAGGGTGATCGTCGCCACCCGGCCTTCGACCGAGTACTTCAGGCTGTGAAAGTCCAACGATGCCTCCTTCAGGAGAAGATCAGCGTTCCGGCCCCCAGAATGCCACCGATGCCGGCTCCGATGGTCCACAGTTTGACCATCAGCTCTCGCCGCCAGCCGGCGAAGGTGAAACCCCCGCCGGCCAGTGCTATTCCCGCGAGCGCGGCGGCCACGAGGATCAAGCCGACGCCGCCGGCGAGGTTGGGATCCGAACAGCTGATGAAGCACCCGGTGTACAGAACGATTCCGATGAACCACGCCACGAGGGCGCCCCATCCTGCGGCAGCAATGACTGCAATTCCGATCACCGCCCGAAGAGCGGGATGCAGGTTCGATATCGTGTTCATACCGATCAGCCTGGCGCGCCCGGGCGGTGCCGGCTATCGGGTGCTTCCCTGATCGGATCGTCAGGGCGGTCGGGGTTGGTCAGCGGAATCGAGCCGTCGGTGCGATGGAGTTCGGTGTGGGACGACACCAGTAGCTCCCAATCGGCGGGTCGGTCCACGTCGACGGCCACCAAATGGCGAGTCCGGGGCGGTCCGTCGGTGTTGAAGGCGATCGCCCGACGGATCGCCGCCCGGGAGGCGTCGTCGATCCGGCGGTGCATGGCGAGATGATCGTCCCAGGACACGCACAGGAACACTTCCGTGAGACGCAGCGGGTCGTCGGCGTCCCGGTACAACCGCCAGCGGTACGCACCGGTGCGCAGCCGCACGAAGCGCACCTCCTGCATGGCCTCGAGGAACTCGTCGAGATCCTCGGCCGCCACCGTCCACGTGCTCGACACCAGGACGGGTCCGCCTTCGGTGTCGGCATGGCGCGGCATCGCCTGCTCTTCGCTGAACTCCGGGCTTTCGACATCGGCCAGGGCGGGGATGGCGAACCGGGGAGCGATCAGTCCGAGCACGATCACCGCCGCCGAGAACACCACATTGGCCGGCCCGGCACCGATGCCGTCGGCAACCACACCGGCGAGCGCCGAACCGACCGGCATGACTCCCGCATTGGCCAGGGTGTAGAGGCTCATCGCCCGCCCGCGTACCCAGCCAGGTGCCATCAGTTGCGCCGTGGCGTTGAGGGTGGTCAGTGTCCACACCCAGCACACACCGATCACCATCAGAGCGAGGATCGCCACCGGGATCGACGGTGCGATGCCGAGCAGCACACCGAAGACCCCGAAGATCGTCATCGATACCGGAATGGCTCGGGTTCCCATGGTTCCGATGAACCGTGGGCGGGTGAACGCACCGACCAGTGCTCCCAATCCCATGGAGCCGAGCAGGATCCCGTAGGTCCATTCCGTCCCGCCGAGTTCAGTGGTGCGGGAGGGCAGCACCGACTGCACAACGGCCGAGGTCGACGCGAACAGTCCGGCGATGACCAGCACCCGCCGGAATGGGAGCGTGAATCGGGCAAACCGCAGCCCCAGGGCCATCGCCTCGGTCATCGAATGGCTGTCGGGTCGGTGGCGACCGCGATGCGACGCCCGAGGGCGGCGATCACGACGACCACCCCGATGTAGGAGAGGGCGTTCAGCCCGAAAGCCACCTGTGCGCCGAGTGTCGCCAGCACCAACCCTCCCAGCGCGGGTCCCACGGCGCGGGCGACGTTGAAGGCCACCGAGTTCAGCGCCACCGCCGACGCCACCATTCCCCGTGGCACCAGGTCGGGGACGAACGACTGCCACGCCGGGAGGTTGAAGGCCACACCCAAGCCGAGAACGAGACCCAGCCCGAGCAGCAGCCCCGGGGTCATCCGATCGAGGGCGGTCACAACCGCCATCGCCGCCGCGGCCACCCCGGAGAGGGTTTGGGCGGCGACCATGACCTTGGTGCGGTCCACGATGTCGGCAACCGCGCCGGCCAGTACCGCGAAAAAGAGTGTGGGCAAGAGGTTGGAGGCGACCATCAGGCCAACCCACGTGGCAGAGCCGGTCAGCTCCAACATCAGCCAGGAGCCGGCCACCGCCTGGAGGAACGTCCCCAAACTGGAGAACATCGACGCCACCCACAGGGCACGGAAGGCAGGAACCTTGAGCGGCGCAACAGCCTCGGACACCGCGGGCAGTGTATGAGACGAATCGTCCCGCTCCGGGTGCGGGGGGCGGCGGCAGACCGATATTCGCCTTTCTCGATCAGACCGGCGGCAGATCGGGAGCGATGTTCGACGTCAGATACTGGACGGCGGCCACGGCTGCCACCACCGCCACGGCACCGGTGACCTGGGCCGCAGACAGGGCCTGGCCCAACACGAGCCAGGCGGAGCCGGCGCCGACCGCCGGTTCCAGTGACTGCAGAACTCCGACCCGTCCCGGATCTGCGGTCCGGAGCGCTGTGAGCGACATCATGAACGGGACGACGGTCCCACCGAGGGCGATCCACCACAACTGGGACCACCCCACCAGGTCGCCACTGGGCACGACGACCGGCGCGGTCACCAGCAACACCACGGCGGAGAAGGCGAACCCATACGCCCCTACCGCCAGTCCGGGGAGCCGTCGCCCCAGATATTCCCCGACCACCAGATACCCGGCGAACGACGCGGCCGCACCCAACGCCGCCACCACCCCGACCAGATCCAGATCCTCCAGCGCCCAGGCTCGCGTGATCAGCGCGGTGCCGGCGAGGGCGATCGACGCTGCTGCCCAAGCCGAGGGCGGAACGGAACGATGCTGGGCGTAGCGCATCCAGAACAGCACCAGGATCGGACCGAGGAACTGGATGGTCACCCCCGGGCCGACACCGAGCCGCTCGATCGCCCAGTAGAAGCAGATGGTCACCGAGGCCAGGAAGGCGCCGAGCAGCAGGAGAGACGGCAGCCGACCGCCGGTCGAGGTCTGGCGGCGGCGGTAGGCCAACCCACCTAGCAGGAGGGCGGCCACCGTCGAGCGGAACTGAGCGATCTGCATGGGGTCGAACGAAGAGAAGGCATCGGCCGCCACCGTCCCGGAGATCCCGAAGAGGACCGCACTCGACAGCGCCAACAGGTCACCACGTCGCTCCACCCGCATCGGCGTCATCCAACCACCTGATCGACGCGGATCCCCGTATCGGTAGCCTCGGAGGCCGATGTCCGACACTGCCTATTTCGTGTCTCCGCCGTCCGGCCCGGGGCCGGCAGTGCTTCTGCTGCACTCGTGGTGGGGGTTGACGCCGTTCTTCCGTCGTCTGGCCGACCGTCTTGCCGAGCACGGGTATACGGTGCTCGCTCCGGATCTGACGCAAGAGACCTTCACCGACCCGGTCGAGGCTCAGCAGCATCTCGCCGATCTCGATGCCGACCGGCTGGCATCCCTGACGCTGTCGGGAGCCCAGATCGTGAGGGATCGCAGCTCTCAACCGGGTGATCCGATCTCGGTGATCGGGTTCTCGATGGGCGCCTCGTTGGGACTGTGGGCGTCGGTGCGGGCACCCGAGGTGGTGTCGCGAGTGGTCGCCTTCTACGGTGTCCAGTCGATCGACTTCGCCGGTTCGTCAGCCGCCTACCAACTCCACCTGGCTGACGACGACCATCTCGTCTCGGATGACGAAGCCGTGTTCATGGAGGCGACCATGGGTATCGAGGACCTGGCGGTCGACACCTATCGCTATCCGGGTACCAGTCACTTCTTCTTCGAACGGGATCGGGCCGAGTACGACGAGGCTGCCGCCCGTCTGGCATGGGAGCGGGTCCTCGGGTTCCTGCCCTGAGCCGGTCAGCCGGTGACGAGGCGCACCGGGTCGCCCACCCGGATGGTGCCTCCCGTGCTCACCGAGGCGTACATGCGGCTCCAGCCCGGGTGAAGGTCGTGGCTCATCCGGCGGAAATTGCGGTCTAGAAACCAGTCTGCGTTCTTCCAACACGGGGCGCTAGGAAAGGTGATCGGCGCCACCACCGACGCCCCGATCAGCAACGTGGTGCCTGGCACCACCAGGTTCCAGTCGAGTCCCTCGACGGTGATGTTCTCACCGGCGTAGCCCGGAGCGATCGGATGCCCCTCGGCTACCAGGGCCTCGATCACTTCCCGCGACCACACGCACAATGCCTGCTCGGGATGACCGTGGTGACGTCTGTCTGCCTGTTCGTCGCCGATGATCCCCCGGAGCCCGACCTCCGCGTTCTCCACCGGCAACTTCGGGACACCTCCTCGCGACACCGAAATCTGATGGATGTGGCCGGTCATCGAGTGTCGGCGCCCACCGCGAACCAACGGAGGGCTTCGGCCTCGGTGTCGAGACCGCTGGCAGGGCTGGTGTCCGGCCGGCCGGCGGCCTCCTCGAGGATGCGTCGCGCCTCATCCAGGTACTGGGGATACGAGTCGGTTCCGGCGGTGAGAGGTTCGTGTCCGGAGGGGCCTTGTTCGAAGGACACGTCGGACAGTGACATGGGTGGAACCGGTACGCCGTCATGATGTCGCCAGGTGCCGGTGGCGACATCGAAGCGGTAGCGGGGCAACAACGCCCAACCCATGCGCGCGATCAGCTGTACCGACTCGACGATGTAGCGGAATTCGTCCTCGCCGATGAAGTAGTTGAAGTTGACCCGCACCCAGCCCGGCTTGATCACTTCGCAGCCCTTGGCGACCTCGGTTTCGTACCGGTGACTGGTGTCAGTATCGATACCCAGCAGTCGATGTCCGTAGGGTCCGGCGCACGAGCACCCTCCGCGTGCCTGGATCCCGAACAGGTCGTTGAGCAGGGCGACCACGTAGTTGTGGTGGAGGTGGCGGTCGCCGTGACGGATCACGAACGAGACGATCGACAGCCGGTCTGCGGTGGGATTGCCGAGGATCTGGATGTTCGGCTCGGTCTGCCATTCGGCGATGGCCCGCCGTATGAACCCTTCCTCCCGTTCCCGGATCAGGTCGGTCCCCACCTCGCTCTTGAGCTTGAACACCAGACCGCACCGGATCGATTCGACGATGGCCGGCGTCCCACCCTCTTCCCGATGCTCCGGTTCGGGGTGGTACCAGTGTTCGTCGGCGGTGACGTAGGTGACGGTTCCGCCACCGGGAACCGCCGGTACACGATTGGTCAGCAGATTCCGACGCACCACCAGCACCCCTGGTGTGCCGGGGCCGCCGATGAACTTGTGTGGCGAGAGGAAGATGGCGTCCTTGTAGTCGTCACCGTGGGTCGTGGGCGAACGCATCTCGATCCCCACGTAGGGAGCGGCGGCGGCGAAGTCCCAGAAGCTCAACGCACCGTGGCGGTGGAGGAGCGTCGAGATGGCGCTGGTGTCGGAGATGATCCCGGTCACGTTCGACGCGGCGGAAAACGACCCGATCCGCAGTGGACGGTCGGCGAACTCGACGAGCCGGCGTTCGAGGTCGCTCAGGTCGATGTGACCGTCGGCGTCTTCGGCGATCTCGATCACGTCGGCGATCGATTCCCGCCACGGCAGTTCGTTGGAGTGGTGTTCATAGGGGCCGACGAACACCACGGGCCGTTCGTCGGCCGGGATCGACTCGCTCAAGTGGTAGCGGTCGTCCAGGCCGCACGGGATGCGCAGCCCGAGGATGCCGATGAGACGGTCGATGGCACCGGTGGAGCCGGATCCGGCGAAGATCACCGCATGCTCGTCTCGGCTGGCGCCGACCGCCCGGCGGACGATGTCGCGGGCTTCCTCTCGAAAGCGGGTGGTCTGCAGTCCCGTACCCGAGGTTTCGGTGTGCGTGTTCGCATAGAGAGGGAGGACGTGGGAGCGGAGGTAGTCCTCGATGAAGCTCAACGACCTGCCCGAAGCGGTGTAGTCGGCGTAGGTGACACGCCTGAGGCCGAATGGTGTGGCGACCGCGGTGTCCTTGCCGATCACCGATTCCCGCACACGGGAGATCAGATCCATGGCTCCAGGCTATCCGGCCATGGCCAGGGCACGCTGATGTTCCGCCACTTCCTCGCCGGCCGCCAGCAACTCGGCCATGACTGCGGCGATGGCAGGACGATCCATGGTGCCTGCCCGGGTGTTGGCGTACACGGTTCGGGTGGCTCCCCGCAGCAGGATCAAGCGCACGCCTTCAGGGGGCCGGATCACGCCGAGTCGCGGGAGGATGCCCACTCCCAGCCCTGCGGCGACGACACTGAGGGTGACCTCGTTGTCGTCGGAGTGGAACCGTACGTCGGGTTCGAATCCAGCTTCGGCGCACATGTTGCGAACGTTCTTGCCGCAGTCGGTGGTCGGTGGTGCAACGACCCACATCTCGTCGGCGGCGTCTGCCAGGGTTCGTACCGGGCTGTCCGCCGGCACGGCCAGGAACACGGGCTCTACCAGTACGTCCTGGCGGTCGAACCGCCCCTCGTCTCGTTTGGGGACGTTGGAGTAGTGCTGGCCGAGGGCGATGTCGATCACGCCCAGGTCCAGGTCGCGCATCAGGTGTCGCTCGTATTGGACGAAGTGGGCTTCGAGCTGGGGTCGCCTGCGGTGGAGGGCGCTGAAGGCCCGGGGGACGATGGTGGATCCGATCGACTGGTACGACCCGACTCGCACCGGTCCGACGGCGAGTTCTCCCGCCCGCTCGACGGCGGCTTCGGCACGGTCGACGGCGGCGAACACGTCGGCGGCTGCCCGCACCAGGGCTTCGCCGGCCGGGGTGAGGATCACATTTCTGCCCTGCCGTTCGAGGAGATCGGCCCCCATTTCGTTTTCCAAGACCGACAGCTGCTGGGAGACCGCCGACGGCGTGTATCCGAGAGCTTCGGCCGCGGCGGATATCGTGCCGCGAGCGGCAACCTCGCGCAGGAACTGCAGTCGCTTCAAATCCATGAAGCGATCCTACATGATCTCATCACGAAGATTCGCTGGACCTGAACAGTGGTCTGTTCGATGATGGACCGAGCACATACGAGAATTGGAGTCCCGATGCCACCCATCGTCGACCATCGCTCCGGTTCGCCTGAGATCGTTCCGAGCTCTTCGGTGGTCTCGTCGCACGCCACGAGCGAAGGCCTCATCATCTACTACCGCAAGGACGACGGCACCCTGGGTGTCGTCCTCGAACCGCGACCGGTGATGCCGAAGCAGGTCATCCTCGACCGCAGCGCATGATCTCCAGCCGCCCCGGAGGCATGTTCATTCGTGCCCCCTGGGCGGTGGTCCGGGCGCGATTTCCTCGTCTCCTCCTTGGCCTGTTCCTCTTCGGAGCGGGCAGCGCCCTACAGGTGCAGGCCAACCTCGGCCTCTCGCCGTGGGAGGTTCTGCACCAGGGAATCGCCGCCCGGACCCCCCTCTCCATCGGTGTGGCCAGCATCGGGGTCAGCCTGCTGGTATTGCTGCTGTGGATTCCGCTCCGCCAGCGGCTCGGAGTGGGCACCGTGACCAACGCCATCACCATCGGACTCTTCATCGATCTGGTGCTGTTTCTCGTCCCACAGCCGGCGGGTCTGGCAGGACGGTGGTCGATGCTGATCGTCGGCATCCTCATGGTGGGTATCGGCTCGGGCTTCTACATCGGGGTGCACCTCGGTCCTGGACCGCGTGACGGCCTCATGACCGGCATTGCTCGCCGGGGCCTGTCGCTGCGGGTTGCACGCACCGGAGTCGAAGGGACCGCGCTCGCACTCGGGTGGCTGCTCGGAGGCACCGTCGGTATCGGAACGGTGCTCTTCTCGCTGACCATCGGCCCCATCGTCCAGTTCTTCCTTCCACGACTCGAGGTCCCCGCAGAGTCCTGAGCGCTGGTAGAAACCGGCCATGGCATCAGACGAGACGACGGTCGAGGTCGACGGCGAGAGCATTCGCGTCTCGTCGCCCGGCAGGGTGGTGTTCCCTGAACAGGGCTGGACCAAGTTCGACGTCGTCAGCCATTTCGTGGCCGTCGCCGAGGGCGCGGTCCGAGGGATCCGCAATCGTCCCACCATGCTCAAGCGTTACATGAAGGGAGTGGGAGAGGATCCCGTCTACCACAAGCGGGCCGACGCCAACACCCCGTTCAAAACGGTTCCGATCCGGTTCCCCAGCCAGCGGCCGGGAGTCATGAACGTCCCGATGACCGAAGGTGATGTGCTGCGTCTCGTGCACTTGGGCTGTCTCGACTTCCACCCGTGGCCGGTGCGTTCCGACGACATCGACCATCCCGACGAGCTGCGAATCGACTTCGACCCCACACCCGGGTTCGGGTTCGACGACGTTCGCCGGGCGGTGGCGGGGGCCAAGGAGCTGCTCGACGAGCTGAACATGGTCGGGTGGCCCAAGACGTCGGGAAGTCGAGGCATCCACGTCTACGTCCGATTGGAACCGATCTGGGATTTCATCCAGGTGCGGCGGGCAGTGCTGGCGTTCGCCCGGGAGCTGGAACGACGGATGCCCGACCTGGTGACCACCAAATGGTGGAAAGAAGAGCGCCAGGGCATCTTCATCGATTTCAACCAGATGGCACGGGACAAGACCATTTCGTCGGCCTACGGAGTCCGCCCCACCGGGCTGGTGAGCGCCCCGTTCCACTGGGACGAACTCGACGATGTGCATCTGGAGGACTTCCCGATGGACCGTTACGCCGAGAACCGATATGCGGTCGTCGGTGATCTCACCGCCGGGATCGACGAGGCTGCGTGCCGGATCGACACCTTGTTGGAGTGGGTGGTCCGGGACCACAACGAGTACGGGTTGGGCGATGCTCCGTGGCCGCCGCACTATCCGAAACAGCCGGGTGAACCTCCTCGGGTTCAACCGTCCAAACAGCGGCGTCCCGACGACGAGTACTGATCGGAAGGTTCAGGACTGGCGGCCCAACTCCTCACTCCGGATCCGAGCGGCGTGAACTGCCTGAGCGACGAGTTCGGAGAATCCGCCGGCGTCGAACACGCCGAGAGCGGCGGCAGTCGTTCCATTGGGCGACGTGACTCTCTCCCGCAGTGTGGAGGCGTCGGTTCCGGTTTCGGTGAGCATCCGGCCGGCGCCAAGGATGGTGGCGTTCACCAGGGTGGTGGCGGTCTCCTCGTCGAGCCCCTCGGCTTGCGCCGCCGAGAGCATCGCCTCGGCCAGGAGGAAGACGTACGCCGGCCCGCTGCCGGACACGGCCGTCACCGCGTCGATCTGGTCTTCCGGGACCTCGACGACCACCCCGACTGCGCCGAGCACCGTCGCCGCTCGGTCGAGGTGGGTGCGCTCGGCATGCGTGCCGGCAGCGATGGCCGCCGCCCCGGCGCCTAGAAGGGCGGGGGTGTTCGGCATCGCCCGCACCACCGGAATCCCCGGCAGGCGGGATTCGTAGGTCGAAATCGGGATGCCGGCGGCGACAGACACGATCACCTGACCTGAATCCATCGCCCCGGCGAGGCGGTCGAGGACCTCGACCACGTGGTTCGGCTTCACCACCACCGCCACCACCTGCCGTCCGGCCACCGCGGCGGCGGCATCCGGGGTGTGTTGGATCCCGAGATCATCGGCGAGTGAGGCCAGCTTCGACGTGTCGGTGTCGGCGGCGGTGATGTCCGCCGGTTGCCAGCCCGCGCCGACGAGTCCTCGAATGATGGCTTCGCCCATCGCCCCGGCTCCGATGACCGCCACACTCGGTCGCATTGCTGGCCTTCCCGTCGCGTCGGCCCCAGTATCGCGCCGAGCCTCAGACTCCGGCGGCGACGGGAACTCGCGACGGCGGCACGGTGTGGTCGGGCCGCCGTCGACCGAGCCGCGCGGCTGCTAGGAGCAGCAGGCCTCCGGCGACACCCGTTGCGACGCCGAGTCCGGCGACCGTGCTGGCTGCCAGGCGGAACGGTGACGCTGCCAGTGATCCTCCGACGACGACTTGGGCGGGGACGGTTCCGTCGGCGTTCGAGACGACGAACACCCAATCGTCGCCTTGCAGGTCCCACGCCAGATCAGCGGAGGCGCCTTCGGCCGTCGCCAGCCAGATGCCATACCGACGGGGGTCGCCGTCGATGAACCGGTCGGCGGTGAGCTGGTCGGTGACACCGGCGAAGAGCGGCGTGCCGTCGGGGTTGCGGATGGTGAGCCTGGCGGTGCCGACATCGGGAACGAAGCGGCCCTGGTCGAAGAAGAAGGCGATGTCGTCGGCGTCGATCCGCCCTTCGACGGGGGTGACCCGCACGCTGGGGATCTCGATGGTGTCCGCACCGCCGATGAAAGTGAACAGGCCGACCGACACGGCGATCAGGATGGCCGCAACGGTGACGGTGACTCCGCCCAGTACGGCCAACGAGAATCTGGCGAGACGCATGGTGCTCAGCTCGTCTTCTCGCCGTCGAAGACTCGTTCCACCCAGGCGACGGCGGGCGCCTTGGTCTGGTTGTGCGACGGCATGAGGAGGATGCCGGCGATGTAGGCGGCGACGCCTGGCCCGCCCAAGAGAGCAGTAACGACGAAGAGCGCCCGCACGATGCCGACGGGAACGTCGAGACGATCTGC
>JBKHXZ010000153.1:0-9173 GCA_046565785.1 Acidimicrobiia bacterium | reverse complement strand
CGTCGTCAGTCATCCCGACCGGATCGTCGACTCGCTGCGGCAGGTTCTCGCTGCCTGAACTGATGCACCGAACCCGCGTTATACAAGGTC
Source organism: Acidimicrobiia bacterium (assembly GCA_046565785.1). GTDB lineage: Bacteria > Actinomycetota > Acidimicrobiia > Spongiisociales > ZC4RG35 > DATHWB01. The sequence continues at coordinate 9,083 of JBKHXZ010000153.1, read as the reverse complement.
GCGAACCCAGGGTTTGCCTTCAGGCGTTGTAGGAGCGGGAGGTGGTGGTACCGCCTCGGCCGGTCCAGTCGGTGTGGAAGAACTCGCCCCGGGGCCGGTCCAGGCGCTCGTAGGTGTGGGCCCCGAAGTAGTCACGCTGGGCCTGGATCAGGTTGGCCGACACCTGGGCGGAGCCGATGGCGTCGTAGAAGGCGAGTGCCGACGAGTAGGCAGGAACCGGCACCCCCGCGGTCACCGCCGCAGAAACCACCCGCCGCCAACCCGGGGCTGCGTCGCCGACCCGGCGGGCGAACCCGTCGTCCAACAGCAGGTGGTTGGTGCCGGTGGCGAATGCCGCCATCACATCGTCGAGGAACGCCGCCCGAATGATGCAACCCGCCCGCCATAGCGAGGCCACCTGGGCCAAGTCGAGATCCCATCCGTTCTCGTCCGAGGCGGCGGACAGAAGCATGAAACCCTGGGCGTAGGACACGATCTTCGAGGCATACAACGCATCCTGCAGGTCGTTCAGATCGATGTCCACGCCCCCCCGAGGTCGAGTCCGCTCCTCGGCAACTCTGACCCGCAGCTCTTTGAAGGAGGACACGATGCGGGCATAGACGGCTTCCGCGATCAGCGAAACCGGTTGACCCAGTTCCATCGACGAGATCACCGTCCACTTGCCGGTGCCCTTCTGTCCGGCGGCGTCGAGGATGTTCTCGACCAGCGGAGTCCCGTCTTCGTCGAGCGTTGCCAGGATGTCGGCGGTGATGTCGACGAGGAACGAATCCAACTCGCCTCCGCCCCACTCCCGGAAGGTCTCACTCATGGCGGCATGTGACATCCCCGATGCCTTCATCAGCGCGTAAGCCTCGGCGATCACCTGCATGTCGCCGTATTCGATGCCGTTGTGGACCATCTTCACGTAGTGACCGGCGCCTCCCGGTCCGAGCCAGTCACAGCACGGGGTGCCATCGTCGGCCTTGGCGGCGATCGCCTGCAGCATCTCTCGGATCTCGGGCCAGGCCTCGACATCGCCGCCCGGCATGATCGAAGGCCCGTGCCGGGCACCTTCTTCTCCACCGGACACGCCGGCTCCGACGTAGCGCAGCTTGGCCCCCTGCAGCCTGGCGTGGCGCCGGGCGGTGTCGGTGTAGAGCGAATTGCCGCCGTCGACGACGATGTCTCCTGCGTCGAGTAACGGGGTGAGCTGGTCGAGGACCGCGTCGACCGCCGTCCCGGCTTTCACCAGCAGGATGATGCGACGGGGGCGAGTGAGACCGCGGACGAAGTCCTCCAGCTCGGCGTGTCCGACGATCGGCCGACCCGCCGCCTCCCCGGCGAGGAAATCGTCGGTCACCGCAGTGGTCCGGTTGTACACCGCCACCCGATAGCCGTGGTCGGCCAGATTGAGGACGAGGTTCTGGCCCATGACGGCCAGTCCGATCAGTCCGACGTCGGCGGGGGGCGGTGTGTCACTCATGGCGCCGAGCGTATCCGGCGACTGCCGGTTCGGCGTTATCAGGCGGTCGCCTATCGTGGCCGGATGCCGAGCCTGTCCGCGCGTGGCACCCGTCTCGCCGCCCGGAGCCCCCTGTCCGAATACATGGTCGTATCGCGGGAGCACGCCGATCGGCGGTGGACGCCGAATCGCCAGGACGGGTTCATCGACATGAGCACCGCCGAGAACAAGCTGATGTGGGATCTGATCGGTCCTGTCATCTCGGCTGCCCGCGATGTTCCGCCGCGTGCCATCGGCTACGACGACATCCGGGGTAACCCCACCCTGCGCTCGGCCGTCGCACGGTTCGCTTCGGCGACGTTCTTGGGCGCCCCGATCGAAGCTGACGACGTGTGTGTGATGGCTGGAGCCGGAGCCGTCCTGGAGGCGACGTTCTGGGCGTTGTGCGAGCCAGAAGACGGTGTCCTCGTACCCACCCCGGGATACGCGGGTTTCTGGATGGACCTCGAGAACCGGGACGAGGCAACCATCGTCCCGGTTCCCACGAATGCACGTACGGGTTTTCGTCTGACCGTCGAAGCGTTGGATCGCGCGTGGGAGTCGACTGACCGGCCGATCAGGGCGCTGTTGTTGGCCTCGCCCGACAACCCCACCGGCCGGGTGCTGGACGCGGGCGAGCTGACAGACGTCATCGCCTGGATCCGGGAACGACGTATCCATCTGGTGTCAGATGAGATCTACGCCCTGTCGGTGTACGGCGACGATCGTTTCGTGAGCGTCTCGGAACTCACCGACCTCGCTCACGACATCCACATCGTGTGGGCGATCTCGAAAGATTTCGCCGCCAGCGGCCTCCGGTGCGGGTTCCTGTTCAGTAAAAACGCCGAACTGAAGGCGGCCGTCTCCGGCCAGGCGATCTGGTCGGCGGCGTCCGGCCAGACCCAACATTTCGTTTCCGAGCTGTTGTGTGACGGGCCGTGGATCGAGCGATATGTCTCCGAGATGCGTCGGCGGCTCGGAACCGCCCATCGCACCGTCAGCGATGCGTTGGTCGACGCGGAGATTCCGCACCTGCCGGCGTCGGCCGGGTTCTTCCTGCTCGCCGACCTCCGCCGATGGTTGCCGGTTCCGACGTTCGAGGCGGAACGAGATCTGTGGCGGCGGATCGTCGACGCCGGGGTGAACCTCACCCCGGGCAAGGCCATCCGGTCGCCTGAGCCGGGACTGTTCCGGATGTGCTTCACCGCAACTCCCACCGAGTCGCTGTCCCTGGCCGTCGACCGGATCCGGCGAGCAGTCGCTTCCGGCTGAACCCTATTCTCGCCGCATGTCCGTCCTCGGAATCGACATCGGCGGCTCGGGAATCAAGGGGAACCTGGTGGATGTGGCGTCGGGCGCGTTGATCGCCGAACGCTTCAAGATCGACACCCCACAGCCGTCGACGCCCGAGGCGGTGGCGGAAGTGGTCGCTGAGATGGTGGCCCACTTCGGACACCAGGGTGTGGTGGGTTGTACCTTCCCCGCCATCGTCCGCCGCGGGGTGACGCTGAGCGCGGCCAACGTCGACAAGTCATGGATCGGTACCGACGCCGACGCCCTATTCGAGGAACGAACCGGGCTCGAGTTCCACGTCTTCAACGACGCCGACGCTGCCGCTATCGCCGAGATGGAGTTCGGTGCCGGACGGGGCCGCCGGGGCGTGGTTCTGGTTCTCACCTTCGGCACCGGGATCGGATCTGGGATGTTCGTCGACGGTGTGCTCGTCCCCAACACCGAGCTGGGGCATCTCCACTTCGACAGTCACGTTCCGGTGGAGGCATGGGCTGCCGCCCGGATCCGCAAGGACGAAGACCTGACCTGGGAGGAGTGGGGGCAGCGGGTCGACCGGTTCCTCCACCATCTCGACCGGATCTTCTCACCAGACCTGTTCATTCTCGGCGGAGGGGTCAGCCGCAAGTTCGACGAATGGGGTCACGTGTTGACGACTGCGGTGGAGGCCGTCCCCGCCCAGTTGGCGAACGAGGCGGGGATCGTCGGGGCTGCGGTAGCCGCCGCCCGCGCAGGAGACTGATCAGGCAGGCAGGGCGAACTCGGCGAACACGCTGGTCTCTGCCCGGTCGAGCCGCACTTCGAGGATCGCTCCACTGTCCTCATGTTTCTCCGCCAGCACTTCACCGACCCGGTGGGCTGAGGCGATCAGGTCGGACCGCGCATAGGGGATCTGGACGCGCATCACGACGCTCCCGGCAGAGAGGCGGTCGGCGATCCGACGAAGGAGCTCGTCGACGCCTTCCCCGGTGCGGGCCGAGATGAACGCAGCATCCGGATGCAGATTGCGGAGTCGCTTCAAAGCTGAAGGCTCGGCAGCGTCGATCTTGTTGAATACCACGATTTCGGGGATCGGTTCCGCCTCGATCTCTTCGAGTACCACGTGAACCGCTTCGATCTGGCCTTCCGGATCCGGGTCGGAGGCATCGACCAGATGAAGCAGCAGGTTCGCCTCCAGCGTGTCCTCCAGGGTGGACCGGAATGCCTCGACCAGGCTGTGTGGGAGACGGCGAATGAACCCGACGGTGTCGGACATGAGGATGCGACGGCCGTCCGGCAGCTCACATTTACGGACGGTGGAGTCGAGGGTGGCAAAGAGCCGGTCGGCGGCGAGAACCTCGGCGGAGGTCACCCGGTTGAGAAGGGTCGACTTCCCGGCGTTGGTGTAGCCGACGACCGCTACCTGCGGAATGTCTGCCCGCCGACGTGCCTTGCGTTGGGTGGATCGGGTTTTCGACAGCGCAGCCAGTTGACGCTCCAGCTTGGAGATGCGGGTCTCGATCCGCCGTCGGTCGGTCTCCAACTTCGTCTCGCCCGGACCGCGGTTGGCGATTCCCGACCCGGCGCCCTGGCGGGAGAGCTGCTTGCCGAGGCCACGCAGGCGGGGGAGTCGGTAGCGGAGCAGCGCGAGTTCGACCTGGATGGCGCCTTCCCGGCTCGTTGCGTGCTGGGCGAAGATGTCGAGGATCAACGCCTCCCGGTCGACGACGTCGCATTCGAAGCGATTCTGCAGGTTGCGCTGCTGGGCAGGCGACAGCGGGTTGTCGAAGATGACGACGTCGACGTCCAGCGCCTTGGTGATCGTCGCCAGCTCGTCGGCCTTGCCCGATCCGATGTACCAGGCGGGGTCTGGGGCGTCGCGACGCACCAGATCCATTCCGACGGCTTCTGAGCCGGCGGTGTCGGTCAACAGTTCCAGTTCGTCCAATGACCGTTCCGCTTCTTCGGCGTCGTGATCCGGGAGCAGCACTCCGATCAGGAAGGCCTTCTGGACGGTGACGTCCAGGTCGGTGACGGTGGCGGTGAGCCGGCGTCCGGTCCGCCCTTGATGGTCGTAAGTCACCCCATCACGGTATCGGGTGCGTGAGACTGTGCGCAGCCGATTTCAGAGGTACTGACCTTCGTCGCCCACATGGCCAGGCTCTTCTTCGGCGATGATCTGGGATTCCCGTACAGCGACCACCGGCTTGCCGGACGGTGGCCAGATGAATCGCCACGCTCCGCTCGGGACCGCCCAGAAACGCTGACCGGTTTTCACGTCGATCAACGCCAGCGCGTCGTTGCCTTCTTTGGTTCCGACCGGAACGAGCAGTCCGGACCGGGTCGTGTTCTCGTCAGGTGGTGCCCCGACCCGCCATCCGGCGAGGATTCGGTAGCCGTTGTCGTCACGTTCGTCTGCCATTGCAGGGCGAGTGTGCCAGTTTCTCCCGCCGATTCGAATCCCGGACGGCCCGAGGGGGTTGCGCTGACCGGTAGGGTCACGGGTCCGCGAAACCGAGGAATCGATGTCCGACGCAACGTTCAGTGAGGCGCTCGACTACCACGAGCGCGGGCGGCCGGGAAAGTTGGAGATCCGGCCGACCAAACCGACGGCCACCCAGGCGGATCTCAGCCTCGCCTACTCACCGGGTGTCGCCGAACCGTGCCTGGCGATCGCCGCCGAACCGCTCGACGCCTTCCGCTACACCAACCGGGGAAATCTCGTGGCCGTGGTGTCCAATGGGTCGGCGGTTCTGGGCCTCGGCAACATCGGAGCACTGGCCAGCAAACCCGTGATGGAGGGCAAGGCTGTTCTCTTCAAGCGGTTCTCCGACATCGACGTGTTCGATTTGGAGGTGGGTTCGGAGGACCCGGAAGACATCATCCGCTTCTGCGAACTGCTCGAACCCACCGTCGGCGGGATCAACCTCGAAGACATCAAGGCACCCGACTGTTTCCACATCGAAGCGACGTTGCGAGAGCGACTCGACATCCCGGTGTTCCATGACGACCAGCACGGGACGGCCATCATCGGCGGTGCCGCGTTCCTCAATGCCCTCGACCTCATCGGCAAGGACATCTCCCAGGTGCAGGTGGTGTTCAGTGGGGCGGGAGCGGCCGGAGTGGCCACCGCCCGCTTCTTCCACGAGCTGGGTGTCCGGAAAGAGAACATGCTGATGCTCGACTCGCGCGGCGTGATCCATCACGAACGCGACGACCTCACCGACATCAAGCGGGAGTTCGTACGGGAAACCGATGCGCGGACGCTGGAAGATGCCTTGCGAGGTGCAGACGCGTTCGTCGGGGTTTCGGTGGCCGGCACCGTGACCCAGGAGATGGTGCAGTCGATGGCCGACGATCCGATCGTCTTCGCTCTCGCCAACCCAGACCCGGAGATCTCCTACGACGACGCCAAAGAGGCGCGTCCTGATGCCATCGTCGCTACCGGTCGGTCCGACTATCCGAACCAGGTGAACAACGTCTTGGGCTTCCCTTTCATCTTCCGCGGAGCGCTGGATGTGCGGGCACGTGGAGTGAGCGAAGGTATGAAGATCGCCGCTGCTCGGGCGCTGGCCGAACTGGCCCGTCAGCCGGTTCCCGAGTCGGTGCTCAAAGCGTATGGCCTCGATCAGCTTTCGTTCGGACGGGACTACCTCATTCCCAAACCGTTCGACCCGCGAGTCCTGTGGACCGTGGCTCCCTCAGTGGCGATGACCGCCACCGAGGAGGGACTCGCCCGCAAGCCGCTGGAGGACATCGAGTCGTATCGAGATGCCCTCCGCGCCCGGTTCCAGGCTAGTTACGGACTGATCCAGGCCATCACGGTTCGGGCCAAGCGCGTGCCGAAGAAGGTGGTGTACCCGTACGGCGACGACCTGCGCATCATCCGCGCCGCCCGCAGGGTGCTGGACGAGGGGATTGGTAGCCCGATCCTGTTGGGTGACACTGGTGTCATCCGGGAGCTGTCCACCGAACTGCGGATCCCGCTGGACGGCATGACGGTGCTCGACCCGGTGACCGAGTCGGCGATGCGATCGAGGTACGCCAAGCGCCTCGAAGAGTTGCGACGTCACAAGGGGATGAGCCTGGCGACGGCTGAACGAGCTGTCTTCGACACCAACGTGTTCGCCTCGTTGATGGTCGAACAAGGCGATGCCGATGCGGTCATCGGCGGATTGACGACGTTCTATCCGGAAACGATCCGTCCGGCACTGCAAATCATCAAGTTGGAGGAAGGGCGCACCATCGCCTCCGCCATCTACGTGGTGGTGGCGAAGGGAACCCCGTACTTCTTCACCGACTGTGCGGTGAACATCGAGCCGGACGCCGACGGATTGGCCGAGATCGCCGCCGCGGCGGTGGAAGTGGCCGAAGAGCAGTTCGACCGGCAGGCCCGGGTGGCCTTCCTGTCGTACTCCGACTTCGGTTCGGCGCTCGGCGAGGAGCCTGCACGAGTACGGATGGCCGTAGAGCGGTTCCGGCAGCTGCGACCCGATGTGGCCGTGGATGGCGAGATGCAGGCCGACACTGCTGTGGTCGGAGAGCTGGTACGGGCTCGCCGCCCGCATGGTCCCCTGCAGCGGGCGGCGAACGTCATCGTGTTCCCCAACCTGACTGCCGGCAATGCGGCCTACAAGCTGCTGCATCATCTCGGGGACGCCGAGGTGATCGGCCCGATCCTCACCGGACTCGCCAAGCCGGTGCACGTGCTGCAACGTGACGCTGAGGTCGGCGACGTCGTGAACCTCACCGCCTATGCGGTGGCGGACGCCCAGAGAAAGAGTCCGATGGACCGTTGACGTCTGTTCGAGATGGTGGACAAATCAGTTCATCGTGGAGCGGCGCCGACCGAAGTATCTGGGTGGAAGTGAAAGGTCAGTGACGGCACACGTCATCGAGCGAACGCGTTCGGCGTCCGAGCCGACGCCCCCAGACGCCCGGCCGATCGGCGCGCTGATCGAGGCGGAGCCGTTCTGGCTCGGCTTCGGACGGTTGCGGCGACGACCGCCCGTGTATGCCGCCAGTTCGGTGGTGATGGCGATCACCGCCTGGGTGACCGCCCAGCCTGAGGCGCTTTTCATCGCCGTCGCCCTGGCAGCCATGGTCGCTGCAGCCGTGTTCCGGTCGCCGGGTCCCGAATCACTGCTCACCTACTCCACCGATGTGGCGATGCTCACAGCCGGTGTCCTTTTCATCGGCTTGGATCCGTTGGCGGCCATCGCCCTGTTCGCTGCCATCGTGGTCGTTGCCTATTTCGGCCTGTGTCCCCGCCAGGCCAGACTGCTCACCGTGCTGGTAGCGGTCGGTGTCGGAACGACACTGGCGGTGCAAGGTGAGTGGGCGATCGTCGACCTGTCATCCTCCGCGCGGTTCTGGGTGAGTGTCGCCCTGACGGTGATCGGCTTCACATACCTGGCGACGGCGATCCCCGCACTGGCTGCCGTTACTCGACAGGTCCTGATCGAAGCCGATGAGAATGCCGCAGAGCACCGTCGACAGGCCGACTTCCGGGCGAACCTGGCGTCGATGGTCGCTCATGAACTACGCAATCCACTGGCCGGCATCCGGGGATTCGTCGACGTGCTCGTCACATCAGGCGACGATCTGTCGACGAGTGAACGGGACGAATACCTGGACATCATCGGGTCTCAGGCAGTGTCTTTGGAAGGGATCGTCGAGGACCTGTTGGTCTCGGTCCAGGCCGAGCGTGGCACGCTCAAGGTCGACGAGAGTCGCTTCGACGTGTCCGAGCTGGTCCGCAGGCTCGCCGCCGAGCTGGAACCGGAGTTCCGACGGGCGGTGACCGTCGAAGCCTCCGAGTCGGTGATGGTGACTGGCGACCCGGCCCGGGTTTCCCAGATCGTCCGCAACCTGCTGTCCAATGCCCGCAAGTACGGGGGCGACCATGTGCAGGTGTCGGTGACCGCGGGCGAAGCGGTTCGGATCGAGGTGCACGACGACGGTACCGGCGTGTCGGCAGAGGACGAACTTCGTATCTTCGAGCGGTTCGAAGGGACCGCCAAGGGCTCCACCGGGTACGGACTCGGGCTGGCGATCGCTCGGGACCTCGCACAGGCGATGGGTGGCGACCTCTTCTACCAGCGCGGACCCGGAGCCACCTTCGTCTGCCTTCTTCGCCCAGCCTGATCTGAGAGTTTCTCCCTGGGTGGACCGACGAGTTCGCTTCGCTCACTGCCCCCTTCGGACGGGCCCAAGGCGGCCGTCCGGTCCCCCCAATGTCGCTGGCGCTCCTGGGGGGACATTGACGAGTTCGCTTCGCTCACTGCCCCCTTCGGACGGCCCAAGGCGGCCGTCCGGTCCCCCCAATGTCGCT
>JBKHXZ010000152.1:0-6935 GCA_046565785.1 Acidimicrobiia bacterium | reverse complement strand
CGCCGCACACCGTGCAGATGCTGCGACGCAGCCCGGCGGCGGTGATGGTGCTCCACTCGTGGCTGGCACATTCGGACTTCTTGCGGGTGAGGATGCTCATGTTTGGGGGCTCCGTTTCTGGTTTGCTCGGGTTCAGGCCGAAACGATCTGCAGGCGGGAATCGACACTGACTTCACGCCGGGCGGAAGCAGGGCGAACGATCCGCTTCATCTCTCGGGTCTGGGGTTCTGCCAGCGGAATGGACAACACGAACTGGGTCTCGCCGCGAATCCGCCGATAGGAGATCTCACATCCCATGCGCTGGGTCAACTCGGCGACGACGGCCAATCCGAGTCCGACGCTGCCGGTGAACTGGCTACCGAACACCGACGACGAGAACCGGGAGAACAGGCGCTTCTGGTCGGCGGAGGCGACACCCGGACCCTGGTCGACCACATGGCAGATGTACTTGCCGTTGGTGACGGCGCCACGGATGGTGATCGTGGGCTTGCCGTGACGGTGAGCGTTGGTCACCAGATTGCGAAGCACCTGGGAGAAATGGGAGGGATCGACCATCACGTCGACGTCCATCAGGTCCAGTCCGACATCGGCACCGAGCAGGTCCATGAAGTCGAGCACCTTCTCGACCTCTTCCAGCATCGAAACAGACTCGACCGACGTGGTGAGGCCGCCGGAGTCGAGCTGCGCGGCGGTGACCAGGTCGTCGACCATCCGGCTCAGTTCGGCCGACTCGGAGATGATCATCTTCGTCGCTTCCCGCTCCTCGCCTTGCAGATCCGAGGCGTCCAACAGGTGGGCGAACCCGACCACACCGGTGAGCGGGGTACGCAGACCGTGAGAGACGTTGGCGATGAACGTGTCCTTGGAGCGGGCAAGGTTGGTCTCGTAATACTCCTTCACCCGTTCGGCACCCTCGTCGAAGATGCGACGGACGTAGAGGCCGTGCAGGGAGGCCGCGCCCATCAGGATGGCGAACAGGCCGGTCATGCGCAGAGCATCGACGGGACGGGCGCCCATCCGGGTGGCGATCATTTCGGTCAGGGCGGTGATGGCGACCGCGGCGGCCACGACGATCCAGGTCCGCGTGCGGCCCAGCGCCAGGACGGGGGCTTCCGGGGAGTGTGCGCTGGTGTTCATGTCATTCCCATCGGCACGAGGCGGCCGTTCGATGAGCACCATCGCGTTTACCACCCAGGTGACTAGTCCCTGGTAGCGCGGGTGTGCCGGCCGGTAGCCTCGCCGGTCATGAGTTCCGAACTCACTCACCTGACGGCCGGCATGTGCATCCCCTGGGGCGGGAACCGATACACCGAGGTCTCCGCCGAACTCGCCGCTGCCTTCGCACCCGGGGACCGAATGGTGGTCGTCCAGGACACCGGCGCACTCCTCCACATCCCCGCCGAAGATTGGCGGATCGCCACCGATGCGGTGGAACGGGCATGGCAGGCGTTCTCGAAAATGGGCGAGGTCACCGACGAACAGATCTCCACGTTCTACGAGGCCTTCGCCCGCCGGCTCGCAGACGACGACTCGTTCCAACCGATCCGACAGGCCAACAACACAGACATCGAGCGGGCCAGAGAGAAAGGCCGGTCGACCACCCGGCTGGTGTTGTCGGAGAAGATGCGAGCTGACATGGTTTCGGGTTTGCGCACCTGGGCAACCCTCAGCGGAGGGCGCGGCCAGGTGATCGAGACCGTACGCCACACCGGCTGGAACGTCGAGCTGGTCAGGGCAGGCCTTGGAGTGGTCGGCTTCGTCTTCGAGGGCCGACCCAACGTGTTCGCCGACGCCACCGGTGTCCTGCGCTCGGGGAACACGGTCGTCTTTCGGATCGGCTCGGACGCATTGGGCACTGCCCGCGCGATCGTCACCCACGCCCTCGACCCGGCGCTGCACGAAGCCGGGCTTCCCGCCGGGTCGGCCACGCTGGTCGACTCGCCCAGCCGGGGAGCCGGATGGGCGATGTTCTCGAACCCAAAGCTCTCCCTCGCCGTGGCCCGTGGTTCTGGAGCAGCCGTGAGCCAACTGGGAGCCGTCGCCCGCCAGGCGGGCACATCGGTCAGCCTCCACGGCACCGGTGGCGCCTGGATCGTGGCCGCAGACGACGCCGACCCCTCGGCATTCGCTGCCGCGGTGTACCACTCGCTCGACCGCAAGGTGTGCAACACGCTCAACACCTGCGTCATCACCCAATCGGCGGCCGGTCGTCTCGCCCCTGTCTTCCTCGATGCGCTCGGACGAGCAGCGCACCGCCGGGGAGCCGAACCCAAGCTGCACGTCACCGAGGCTGCCCGGCCGTACGTGCCGGACGAATGGTTCGAACCGGCGCCGATCAGCCGGGCCGAAGGCCCGGTGACCGAACCGAAGACCGAGACGATCTCAGCCACCGAACTCGGCGTGGAATGGGAATGGGAAGACTCGCCAGAAGTCACCTTGCACGTGGTGGCCGACGTCGACGACGCGGTAGGACTGTTCAACTCCCAGAGTCCGCTCTTCGTCGCCAGCCTCATTTCGGACGACCCGGAGCAGCATGAACGGTTCTGGAACCGCATCGACTCACCGTTCGTCGGAAATGGGTTCACCCGCTGGGTGGACGGGCAGTACGCCCTGGACCGCCCGGAGTTGGGGCTGTCCAACTGGCAGTTCGGACGACTGTTCGGCCGGGGCGGGGTGCTCTCCGGAGACTCCGTCTACACGGTGCGAACCAGGGTGATCCAAACCGACCCGGAAATCGGACGATGAGCCGACGGTCCCCTCAACCGGAACGCCCGACCGACCGATGAACTACGCAAAGCGGCCTCGATCTGGGAGAGTGTCCCCCGACCGGGAACGCGGAGACGCTGCGAAGCGTTGAAACGGACCCAGAGCGTGACCAGGAGAAACGCAATGTCAGACCAGACCAAGACGGAGATCGTGGACCTGTTCCTCGAAAAGCACGGAGCCGTGCTCCCAGGACATGTCATCGACTTCGCCCTCGACGTCCGTTCGGTCATCGCCGAACTGGAAGAACAACTCCAACCCGTCTCGGTCTGACCACCCGCCGGTGGCCGATCTCGACGCCGCCGTCGACGTCCTGAGGCGCGCCGGACGCATCCTCGCCTACACCGGTGCCGGGTGTTCCACCGAATCGGGCATACCCGACTTCCGCGGACCAGACGGTCTGTGGACCAAGGTGGATCCCGACGACTTCACCATCCACCGTTACATCTCGTCGCGGGAGATCCGCGTCCGGTCGTGGCGCATGCATCAGGAAGGTGCCCTGTGGGGTGACCGGGCCGACATCCAGCCCAACGCCGCCCACTTCGCCCTCACCGACCTGTGGACCCGGGGCCGCCTCTCCGGGGTAGTCACCCAGAATGTCGACGGATTACACCGCGCCGCCGGCCTCGGCCCAGAGGCAGTCGCCGAACTCCACGGCAACGTGCGTGAATCCCTCTGTCTGCAGTGCGCCGCCCGCTGGCCGACACGCGAGGTTCTGACCTGGGTGGATGGAGGAATGGAGGACCCGACGTGCCCGCACTGCGGGGGAATCGTCAAGACGACCACCGTCATGTTCGGGGAACTCCTCCCCACCGACGAGATGGACAAGGCACAAGCGATGGCTGACGAAGCCGATGCGGTGTTGGTGGTGGGGTCGACGATGGGCGTCTACCCGGCCGCCTTGGTTCCCCTGTCGGTCGTCCAGCGGGGTGGACCAATGGTGATCGTCAACCTGGGACCGACCGATCACGACGATGCAGCCACCGTCAAAGTCGACGGGCGGGCCGGGGCCACCATGACCGCCATCGCTGCGCGGATCTGATCCGGCGCTACAGCCCCATCGCCCGGACGAAGAACGACGCCATCTGTGCTCGGGTGACCGTGTCGGTAGGGCAATACAACGGCTCCTGATCCGAACATCCGAGCGTCACCCCGGCCGCGGCCAGGGCGTCGATGTCGGCCTCATGGGGGTTGCCGTCGTCATCGACGAACCAGTCGACGTCGCTGGGCGGCAGAGCGAATGCCCGAACCAGCAGCGTGGCCATCTCCTCGCGCAGCAGCGGGCGGTCCGAGCAGTAATTCGACTCGTCGCATCCGAACCCGATCCCGGCACTCATCACCGCGTTGATGTCCGGCTCGAACAGGGTGCCGTCGTCGTCGACGAACCAATCCTGGGTGGCGGACGGCAACCCGAGCGCCCGGTTGATGAACGCCGCGATCTGACCGCGGGTGATCGACTCCTCCGGGCAGTACCGCATCGGTTCGGTGCTGCATCCGTTGGTGATGCCGGTGGCGACAAGCTTTTCGATGTCCGGCTGATGGACCGAATGGTCGTCGTCGGAGAAGGTTCCCGTGTACACCCGCGGGGCGGGCTCGGTCAGGCGGGGTGCCGCCAGCAGATACTCGTACGGGTTGATCGCCACGTCGTCTTTGAAGATCTGGAAGTGCAAGTGCGAAGCGGTCCATTCGGCGTTGCCCGAGTCGCCAACCCATCCGATCAGCTGGCCCTTGTAGACCTGGGTGCCGCGCTCGATTCCCGGAGCGATCCCCCATCCGAGTCCGTCGTCGGTGCCGGGAGTGTCGTTGTTCAGATGGATGTACCAGGTCTCCCAGCCGCCGCCGTGATCGATCGACAGGTAGCAGCAATCTGATCCGATCCACTTGACCACCCCGTCGGCGGCGGCCACGACCCCCAGGCCCTTGGCGCCCATGATGTCGGTCGCCTCATGGGTTCGACCCCCGGAGCGGGCGTGATCGAAGTCGTCGATGAATGTGACCTCGCCGATCACCGGAAAGACGATCTGGTACGGATCGAATTCCTGGGCCTGGGCGACAGCCGGCTGTGCGATGAGAGAGCCGAGCAGGATCAGACACGTCAGAGACGCCGTTGCCACCCGACTCCGCTGTTTCCCCCTGGAGTCCATGAAGAGTTCTTCGGTCGACAAGCCGGGAACCTTGACCGAAGAAGCGGAGAAACTCAAACCGACGAGGTGAGATACGCTTCACACATGTCGCTCGAATACCGCGCACCGGTCGCCGACATCGAATTCGTGCTCACCCACATCGCCCCGCTCGAACAGGTGTCCAAGCTGAACGGCTTCCAACATGTGGACCTCGAAACAGTGGCAGGGGTCCTGGCCGAAGCCGGCCGCTTCTTCTCCGAGGTCATCGCCCCCACCAACCGCACAGGCGACGTCGAGGGATCCCGCCTGGTCGACGGCCAGGTGCAGACGCCGTCCGGCTTTCGACAGGCCTACTCCACCTACCTGCAGGCAGGATGGGCCGGGGTACACCTCCCCGAAGAATGGGGAGGCGGGGGCATGCCGCTGGTGGTGGGCATGGGTGTGCACGAGATGTTCAAGAGCGCCAACCTCGCCCTGTCGCTCGCCACGATGCTCACCCAAGCCTCGATCGACGCGCTCCTGGCTCACGGGTCGCCCGAACAGCAAGGTACCTACCTGGAGAAACTGGTGACCGGCGAGTGGGCGGGCACCATGTGTCTCACCGAACCTCACGCCGGTTCCGACGTCGGAGCGCTCACCAGCAAGGCGGTACGCGCCGACGACGGCAGCTACCGCATCAGCGGCCAGAAGATCTTCATCACCTGGGGCGATCAGGATCTCACCGACAACATCGTCCAACTGGTTCTCGCCCGAACCCCCGGATCCGCCCCCGGCACGAAGGGGATTTCGTTGTTCCTGGTGCCCAAGTTCCTGGTGGCGCCGGACGGGAAACTCGGGGAAAGAAACTCGTATGAGATCGTTTCGGTCGAACACAAGCTCGGCATCAACGCCTCCCCCACCTGTGTGATCGAATTCGACGAGGCGGTCGGCTACCTGGTCGGCGAAGAGCAGCAGGGAATGCGGTACATGTTCACGATGATGAACACCGCGCGCATCGAGGTGGGAGCAGAAGGCCTTGCCTTGGGCGAGCGGGCCTATCAGAAGGCGCTCGCCTACGCCAACGAACGCCCCCAGGGAAGGGCCATCGGTGCCGAACCGGGCGAGATGTCGCTGATCGTCGAACACCCCGACGTGCGTCGCATGCTGATGACGATGCGGGTGTACATCGAGGCGATGCGGGCGTTGCTGTATCTCACGGCCTTCTCGGTGGATCATCACCGGCACGCCGACGACGAGACTTCCACATGGCACGGCGACCGGGTGGCGCTGCTCACCCCGATCGTCAAGGCGTGGCTCACCGATCGCGGGGTCGAACTCGCCTCGCTCGGAGTCCAGGTGCACGGCGGGATGGGATATGTGGAAGAAACCGGAGCCGCCCAGTTCTACCGGGACAGCCGGATCTCCCCGATCTATGAGGGCACCAACGGAATCCAGGCGATCGACCTGGTGATGCGCAAACTCTCCCTTTCCGACGGCGAACCCGTACGGACACTTCTCGCCGAAATGGAGGCCGAGGTCGCGGAGCTGGCCGCAACCGACCCCCACCTGGGTGGCCGCCTGGGCACAGCAGTGGAGGTCGCCCGGCGGTGCACGGCCTATCTCACCGAACGGCTCGAGGTGGGCGAGTACGACGACGCCCTCGCAGGCGCCACCCCCTATCTCGACGTCATGGGACATGCATGCGGGGGTTGGCTGATGGCTCGAGCGTGGCTGGCAGTCAACCGTGAACTGGATGCAGGCGACGACGAGTTCATGGCTGCGAAGAAGGCGACGGCTGCCTTCTACCTCGATCAACTGCTCCCGAAAGTGACGGGGCTCGAAGCTGCTGTGGTCGCCGGAGCCGCCCCGCTCTACGCAACCTCGTTCTGACTCGAACCTGGGGGATACGCAACAATGAGTGCCATGGAACGCAGACGAGTGGTCGTCACCGGAGTCGGCGTGGTCTCGGCCGCCGGCGTGGGATCCGACGACTTCTGGAAAGGCCTCACCGTCACGCCCGACGCCGGACCGCGCGAAGTGGGCGGCTGGGATCCCGAGCCGTGGATTCCG
>JBKHXZ010000151.1:0-16311 GCA_046565785.1 Acidimicrobiia bacterium | reverse complement strand
CCGTCTTCTCCCCCCATCCGGGGGGATCGGGCGGCGGCTTTGGGCCGGCCGAGGGGGGATGTGAGCGAAAGCGAGCTCGTCGGTCCACCTCGTTCACGGAAATGGTGAACTCACCCCGGCCAGTCGCTCGATTCGAAGCGCTGGATTTCGATCAGGTGGCCGTCGGGGTCGCGGAGAAAGGCGTGGGTGATGTCGAAGTCGCGGTTGTAGGACACCTGTTTGTCGAAGATGACGCCGCGGGCGGCCAACTCGGCGCACCGCTCACGGACATCCCGGGACACCAGGGTGACGATCACCCCGTCCGGCGACGGCTCGCCCTCACACACCCCGAGGAACCCGGACTTCGAAACCCGGTAGATCCGGCACCTTCCCTGGTCGAGAACCAGCTCCAGCCCGAGGCGATCCGTATAGAACTCATGACTCCGCTCCAAGTCGGAGGTGCGGATGAAGGTGACGAAGTCGTCGAAGGTCACGGGACCAGGACCTCGAGAACCCGGTCCACTTCCGCCTCCGTGTTGGGGTGGAGGAACCCGATCCGCACCACGCCACCTCCTTCCATCAGTCCGGCCCGCGTGACCGGCTCGATCGCATAATTGTGTCCGGCCCAGGCGTAGATTCCCGCCTTCGCCAACCGAGTGGCGGTGTCCTGTGGCCGTTCCCCCGGCACCCGGACGGCGAAAGTGGACACTCTGCCCTCCATCGACGCCCTGCCGTATAGGGCGACCTTCCGGTCGATGCCATCGAGGAACCGGCGGCCGAGTGTCTCCTCCCAACCCCGGATCTGCGCGAACGCCGAGTACAGCCGGGACGGCCGATCGGGTCCGGTCCCCAGGGAGGCGAGATAGTCGACCGCCGCCGTGTAGCCCGCCAGCAGGGCGAAGGACGGCGTCCCAGTCTCGAACTTGGCGGGTCCATCGGAGGGAGCGGGGCGCACCCTGTAGGGCTCGAGCTCGGCGAGCAGTTCCCCCCTCACCCACATCGATCCCACATGCGGGCCGAAGAACTTGTACGCCGAACACACCACGGCGTCGATGCCCAACGTCCCCGCATCGATACGCAGATGGGGCGCCATGTGTACGGCGTCGACGAAACACAGCGCGCCCACCTGATGCGCCGCCGAGGCGACCCGAGCGATGTCGACGATCGTCCCGAATGTGTTCGAGGCACCGGTCACCGCGACGAGTCGGGTGCGGTCCGTGAGGAGACTCTCCAAATGGTCGAGGTCGAGCGACATGTCGATCGGGTCGATCTCGGCCACATCGACTTCCACCCCTCGATCCTCTGCCGCCATGACCCAGGGGGTCACGTTGGCGTCGTGATCGAGTCCGCTGACGATGATCCGATCACCGGGAGACCACGTGCGGGCCAGCGCCCGACTGAACGAGAAGGTCAACGTCGTCATGTTTGGACCGAAGATCACCTCGTCGTGTTGGCCGCCCAGGAAGTCGGCGGCCGCTGCACGCGCGTCGGCCACTGTCCGCGACGAGGTCGCACTGGCGGGGAACGCCCCTCCCACGTTGGATGCAGAAGTCACCAGTGCCGTAGAGATCGCGGACACCACCGACTCGTGGACCTGGGTTCCGGCAGGGCCGTCCACAAAGATCGATCGGGAGGCGAGCGCAGGAAATTGGCGGCGAAGACGGGTCACATCGAGGGACATGGCATCGACGCTACTCCGACGGCCGATAGCCTCACACCTCCAGATGACCGACCTCGACCGCCTTTCAGGACCGGACAGCCGTGTCGGTCTGGGCTGGATTCCGATCGTCGCCGCTGCGGTACTGATGGTGGCGCTGGTACTCACCTGGCCCGACCTCGAACTCGGCGTGGACACCGGGGGCCTGGGGTTGGCGAACGAACTCCACCGCGCCGAGGTCACCGAAGTGGTCGACGGGCCGTGCAGCTTCGCCGAAACCCAACAGTGCCGGACGGTGGTCTTTCAACTCGCCGAAGGGTCCCGGGCCGGAGGCGACTTCGTCCAGGAGTTCACGTCGACCGCTTCCACCCCCCGCCTAGAGCCGGGAGACCGGGTGGTGCTCGCCAGGATCGACAGCACCGACCCGGCATACGAGTACCAGTACGCAGATCGCGACCGCAAGGGTGTGCTGATCGGTGTCGCCGTGGCCTTCGCCGCGGCGGTGACCGCACTCGGGCGGGGCCGGGGCCTCGCCGCCCTCGCCGGTCTCACCCTGTCGGTGGTGATCGTCGTCGGCTACATCGTGCCGGCCATCGCCGGTGGAGCGAGCGCGGTGCTGGTTTCGTTGATCGGGTCGTGCAGCGTGGCCCTGGTCGCCCTGTATCTCGCGCACGGCATTCGGCCCCTCACCCATGTTGCGTTCGCCGGCACCATCGCCGCCCTCGGCGCCACCTTTGGACTGGCGTGGATCGTGCTCGAAGCCGCCCAGTTCAGCGGATTCGCCAGCGAGGAGAGCCTCTACCTAGCGGTGGCGGGCAACGTGGACATCCGCGGTCTGCTTCTCGCCGGAGTCGTACTCGGTGCCCTGGGTGCGCTCGACGACGTCACGGTCACCCAAGCATCAGCCGTGTGGGAACTGCATGCCGCCCAACCGTCGATGGGAGTGGCGGCATTGGCTGCCGCAGGACTGCGTATCGGCCGCGACCACATCGCCTCCACGGTCAACACCCTGCTGCTGGCGTACGCGGGTGCGTCCATGCCGCTCCTGCTGCTCTTTTCCCTTTCCGGACTCGACCTGGCCGACGTTGCCAACAGCGAAGTGGTGGCGGTGGAGATCGTGCGCACCCTGGTCGGATCGATCGGACTGGTCCTGGCGGTGCCGGTGACCACCTATCTTGCTGCTGCCATCGCCACCCGATCCGAGACGACCCGATGACAGCGAAGAAGCCCAAAAAGCAACTGCCGGTGATCGGTTGGCGCGAGTGGGTCGGTCTGCCCGATCTCGGCGGGGCGGTGGTCCGGGCAAAGATCGACACGGGCGCTCGCACCGCCTCGCTGCATGCTTTCGGACTCGAACTGTTCGAGAAGAACGGGAAGGAGTACGCCCGTTTCGCCATCCATCCGGACCATCGGTCCCCGGGCCCGGCGGTCATCGTCGAAGTCCCGGTATTGGATCATCGGATGGTTCGCAACCCGGGGGGCCGGTCCGAGGAACGTCCGCTCATCAAGACCAAACTGGTCATCGGCCGCCACCGCATCACCGCCGAATTGAACCTCACCCGACGGGACAACATGGGGATGCCGATGCTGCTGGGGCGCCAGACCGTCCGACGCCGGTTCGTCGTCGACCCTGGCCGCTCCTACCTCATCGGGCAAGCGCCCGACCCCACCGACTAGAAACAGGGCATGCACCTCGGGATCCTGTCACGCAACCGCCACCTGTATTCGACCGCGCGGCTGGTGGAAGCCGCCAAGGAACGGGGTCACAGCGTGTCGGTGGTCGACTACCTCCGCTGCTACATGGACATCACCTCCGCCAAGCCACAGGTGCTTCTCCGAGGCGAGCCGCAGCTTTTCGACGCCATCATCCCCCGCATCGGCGCCTCCCACACCTTCTACGGAACCGCGGTGGTGCGACAGTTCGAAATGGCGAAGGTGTATTCGGTGAACTCGTCGCAGGGCATCACCCGATCCCGCGACAAGCTCCACGCCCATCAGCTCCTGGCCCGCGCCCATGTCGGACTGCCGGTGACGGGCTACGCCCACGCCACGATGGACATCGAAGGCCTGCTCGAAGTGGTCGGAGGTCCTCCGGTGGTGGTCAAGCTGCTGGAAGGGACCCAAGGTCTGGGTGTGGTGCTGGCCGAGACCCGTAAGGCCGCCGAGTCGGTGATCGGGGCGTTCCGCCAACTCGACGCCAACATCCTCGTCCAGGAGTACATCAAAGAGTCGAAGGGGGCCGACGTCCGCGCCTTCGTGATCGCCGGGAAAGTCGTGGCAGCGATGCGGCGTACCGGCGCGCCAGGCGACTTCCGGTCGAACCTGCACCGGGGCGGATCGGCCGAGATGATCAGGCTCACACCGCAGGAACGAGCGACGGCGGTCAAAGCAGCCCGCACCGTGGGACTGAACGTGGCGGGGGTCGACATGCTCCAATCCGACCGGGGGCCGCTCGTCTTGGAAGTGAACTCCTCGCCTGGACTGGAAGGGATCGAGAAAGCAAGCGGCGTCGACGTTGCCTCCCGGGTGATCGAGTTCATCGAGGAGAACACGGCCAAACGGTCTCGGAAGTCCCGTGGCCAAAAAGCCTGACCCGAAACCCGCACTCGTCTGCGGTGGTCAGGAGACGGCTCCCGGACGCCGTAGCCGTTACGAGGTGCCGGTGTCCCGGCTCCCCACCGGATCGCGACTGTCCATGCCGGTGGTGGTCGTCAACGGCAAACATCCCGGCCCGACGGTGTGGCTGAGCGGCGCCATCCACGGCGACGAGCTGAACGGAGTCGAGGTGGTTCGTCGGGTGCTGCCCAGGATCGACCAACGAACCCTGCGTGGGGCGATCATCGCCGTGCCTGTGGTCAACGTTTTCGGGTTCGTCGAACAGAGCCGGTATCTGCCCGACGGCCGGGACCTGAACCGTTCGTTCCCCGGTTCGGCCCGGGGTTCGATGGCCAGCCAACTGGCGTCGCTGTTCATGAAGGAGGTCGTCAGTCAATGCGAACTGGGCATCGACCTCCACACCGCGGCGTCGCATCGCATCAACACGCCCCAGGTTCGAGCCAATCTGGACGACGACGAGACGCGCCAGCTGGCGGTGGCGTTCGGCACCCGGTTCATCATCGACGCCCGGCTGCGTGACGGTTCGGTGAGAGCCGCCGCCACCAAGAAAGGGATCAAGGTGCTGCTCTACGAGGCGGGTCAGATCCACCGCTTCGACGAAGCGGCCATCGGGGCCGGAGTCAACGGGGTTCTGCGCGTGCTGCAGGCGATGGGGATGGGTGCCTGGGACACGCCCCCGCCAGCCGATACCGTCGAGATCCGCACCACCCGGTGGGTGCGCGCCCGCCGGGCCGGTCTGATGCAGATGGAGGCCGAACTCGGCGCCGAAGTGAAGAAAGGCGACGTGCTCGGCTTGATCTCCGATGCGCTCGGCAACCGTGCCGCCCGTGTCACCGCCACAATGGACGGCCATGTCATCGCCATCAACCAGAACCCGCTGGTGAGTCAGGGCGACGCCCTGGTCCACCTGGCCTCGTGAACCTCAGCTCGCTCGCCGGAACTCTTCGAGCCACCGACGACGGAGCTTCACTCGTTCCTTGGCCGTGTACCCGCCCCAGATACCGTCGGGCTGGTTCGTCTCGATGGCGAAGATCAGACACTCGTCCTGCACCGGGCAGGCGTCGCACAGTGCCTTCGCCCGGGCCACTTGGCTTGCGTCGTCGGTGAAGAAGTCCACCTCAGGATGAGCGACGCAAACGGCGCCTTCCCGCCAGAACTCCGGCTCGATCTCGAAGACAGGTCTCATCTGGTCTCCATCCTGACCCGAACCCGATAAACGCCGCCTAAACCCCCGGCGGTTCCGTGACGCTCATCTCAGAGAAGCGTCGGGAGGAGGGGGGGCGTTCGCTCCGCTCACGACCCCCCTCGCCCGGCCCCAAGAACGGGGGGACAGAACCTGGGTCCCCCTGGGGGGACACGGTCAATCGAAGTCGTAGGGGTCGGGGACGGCGCCGGGTTCGTAGCGGCCGATTTCGGCGCGGCCCACCGAGCGCAGGTGCACCTCGTCGGGTCCGTCGGCGATCTGTAGCCAGCGTCCCATGGCGTACGCCGACGCCAGTGGCCAGTCTTCGGTGAACCCGGCCGCGCCGAAGGTTTGCATCGCCCGATCGGCGACGTAGGTGAGCGTCCGGGGAGCCACGACCTTGATGGCGGCGATCTCCACCCGGGCGTTCTTCACGCCGACGTTGTCGATCATCCATGCCGCTTTCAGCACCAGCAGGCGTGCCTGCTCGATACGCATCCGCGATTCGGCGATCCACTCGCGCACCACGCCCTGTTCGGCCAGTGGCTTGCCGAACGCCACTCGCGCCTTGGCCCGCTGGACCATCAGGTCGAAGCAGCGTTCCGCCATGCCGATGGCCCGCATGCAGTGGTGGATGCGGCCCGGGCCGAGCCGGGCCTGGGCGATGGCGAATCCGCCGCCCTCGTCCCCCAGCAGGTTGGAGACCGGCACACGGACCCGGTCGTAATGCACCTGCGGATGCCCGCCCCGGTCGTGATATCCGAACACGGTCGGATCACGCTCGATCGTCACACCCGGTGAATCGAGGGGGACGATCACCATGGACTGCTGGTGATACGGGTCGGCATCGGGGTTGGTGACCCCCATGACGATCGCCACCTTGGCCCGGGGATTCCCGGCATTCGACGAGAACCACTTGCGTCCGCTGATCACGTACTCGTCGCCGTCCCGTTCGATCCGAGTTCGGATGTTGCGGGCGTCGGAGGAGGCCACGTCGGGTTCGGTCATTCCGAAACAGGATCGGATCTCACCTTCGAGGAGGGGGTGGAGCCAGCGTTCCTTCTGTTCTTCGGTACCGAACATGTGGAGGATCTCCATGTTCCCGGTGTCGGGTGCCGAGCAGTTCATCGCTTCGGGCGCCAGTTCAGGGCTTCGCCCCGAGATCTCCGCGAGAGGTGCGTATTCCTGCACGGACAGTCCCGCCCCGTGTTCGGCGTCGGGCAGGAAGAGGTTCCACAGGCCCCGGCGCCGCGCCTCGGTCTTCAGTTCTTCGAGGATGGGAGGGTGGGAGTACTGGCCCAGTTCGGCGACCTGTGCCCGATAGGTCGGTTCGGCCGGATAGACGTGACTTTCCATGAAGTCGAGCAGCCGGGTGCGGTACTCCTCGACCTTGGGGGTATAGGCGAAGTCCATGACCCGCAACCTACCCCGACGATTCGGTGCCCGCCTTCAGTCGTCGAACAACCGGAACGGCTCTTCTGGTTCCGACTGTTGTGCGGATCGGGGTCGTCTCGTACCCCACCGTCGCATCTCGTCCATGAGGATGAACACCGCGAAGAGGGCAGCGATGACGAAACCGCGGCTGTATGCGAACAGCCCCCCGGCGACAGTGACCACCGGAAACACCACGTCGGCGATCCGTTCGCCGGTCCTCCCGAACAGCGCCTGCATGGTGCCGAGGAAGATGTGACCGCCGTCCAGCGGACGCACCGGAAGCCAGTTGAGGATCCCCCACAACACGTTGACCTGCCAGAAGCTCTCGAGGGCGAAGCCGAGCACCCGGGCGCCGTCCGAAACCACCCCGTTCTCCACAGCCAGGTAGACGAGCCCGCCCAACACGAATCCCACCGTCGAACCGGCGGCGGCGACCACAACCCGCTTCCACGGGCTCAACGGCTGACGCGTCGCCCAACGGGTGAACCCGCCGAGGGCATACAAGGTCATGTCGACATCGGCCCCGTAACGCCGTGCGGTGAGAGCGTGACCGAGTTCGTGAGCGACGACGGACACGGCGACGACCACCAGCCAGGCGGCCAGAAACGGCCAGCTCTCGGGACGGCGGAGGATGGTGAGCTGGAACGGGAAGATGATGGCGGCGACCAGCCAGAACGACGGGCGAATGTGGATGGGGATACCAAAGATGGAGAACCGCACCCGGCGATCCTACGGAGACCCGAGCGTTGGCGGTGCGCCGACGTCGTGGGCATACTCGCCGCCATGGATCCAGCCCAACTGACTGCCACCGTCGACGCCAACTTCGACGAGATGCGCTCCATCCTCGAAGACCTCATCCGCATTCCCTCGGTTTCCGCTGCCGGGTATCCGCCGGCCGAGGTGCGCCGGTCGGCCGAACACATCGCAGCCCTGTTGCGCGCCGAGGGCGCATCCGATGTTCGGCTGCTGGAACTCGAAGGAGCGCATCCGGCCGTCTACGGCGAGGTCCCCGGACCGGACGGTGCCCCGACCGTTCTGCTCTACGCCCACCACGACGTCCAACCGCCGGGACCCGCCGACGAGTGGGAAACCAGCCCCTTCGACCCGTTCGAGCGTGACGGGCGGCTGTACGGCCGCGGCGCCAGCGACGACAAGTCCGGGGTGGTGATGCATCTCGGGACGCTGCGAGCCTTCGCCGGCAAGCCACCGGCCACCCTCAAGATCTTCATCGAAGGGGAAGAGGAAATCGGGTCCGCCCACCTGGCGGAGTTCCTGCAAGCCCATGCCGAGCTGCTGCGGTCCGACGTCATCGTCATCGCCGACGCCGGCAACTGGCGAGTGGGCACCCCGGGATTGACCACCAGCCTGCGAGGTCTGGCCTCCTGCATCGTGGAAGTCCGCACTGCTCGTCATGCCGTGCACTCCGGTCAGTTCGGCGGGGTGTTCCCCGACGCCATCACCGTGCTGGCCCGCCTGCTGGCCACGCTCCACGACGAGGAGGGAAACGTGGCTGTCGCCGGAATCTCCGGATACGACCGCGACGAACTGGACCTCACCGAGGAAGAGATCCGCCAGATCATGGGCACGCCTCCGGGACTCCAGCAGATCGGCTCGGGCGGCTTCGCGTCCCGGATGTGGACCAAACCGGCGATCTCGGTGCTGGCGATCGACGCACCTCCGGTGTCCGAGGCGATCAATCAGCTCGTGCCGGTCGCCCGCGCCAAGGTGAGTATGCGGATCCCTCCCGGCCAGGACGCCGGACGTGCCCTGGACGCCCTCCGCACCCATTTGCTCGACAACGCACCGTGGGGAGCAGACGTGACCGTCACCGGAGGGGAGAAAGGGTCCGCGTTCCAGTTGGCCACATCGGGACCGGCTGCCGACGCCTGGAAGCAGGCGATGGCCGAAGTGTGGGGCATCGAACCCGTCGAGATGGGCGCCGGCGGGTCCATCCCGTTCGTCGCCGACTTCTCGTCGCTGTTCCCGGAAGCCACCATCCTGCTCACTGGAGCCGGCGACCCCACATCGGCGGTCCATGCACCCAACGAGAGCCAGGATCTGGAAGAGCTCCGCAAGTCGATCCTCGCCCAGGTGCTGGCCATCAACTCGCTCGGCTGATGCGGCTGGTCGTGGCCGAATGCACGGTGGACTATGCCGGACGACTGACGGCCCACCTTCCGCGAGCGACCCGGTTGATCATGGTGAAGGCCGACGGCTGTGTCGCCATCCACTCGGACGGAGGTGCGTACAAGCCGTTGAACTGGATGAACGCTCCCAACACGCTCGTCGAAAGCGACGGGATGTGGGAGATCACCAACCCGAAGGGCGAGCGACTGGTCATCACATTGCACGACGTCCACGTCGACACCAGTCACGACCTGGGGATCGACCCCGGGCTCCAGAAGGACGGGGTGGAGGCGCATCTGCAACTCCTGTTGGCTGAACGCCCGTGGGTGCTGGAAGAAGGATTGGCTCTGGTCCGCCGGGAGTACCCGACAGACATCGGTCCGGTCGATCTGCTGTGCACCGACGCCAGCGGCGGAATGGTGGCGGTGGAGATCAAACGGCGGGGCGAGATCGACGGTGTCGAACAGCTCAGTCGCTATCTGCAGCGGCTCGACCAGGACAGCCGCCTCGCACCGGTGCGGGGCATCCTCGCCGCCCAGTCGGTCACACCGCAGGCGCGCACGTTGGGCGAGACGCGAGGAATCGCCGTGATCGAAGTCGACTACGACGGGCTGCGGGAAGTCGAGTCCGACGACCTGACCCTGTTCTGATCGTGTTCCACGTCGTCTTGTACCACCCGGAGATCCCTCCGAACACCGGCAACGCCATGCGGTTGTCGGCGAATACCGGAGCGACACTTCATCTGATCGAGCCGCTCGGCTTCGAGATGGACGACGCCCGCCTGCGACGGGCGGGCATGGACTATCGAGATCGGGCAACCGTGCACCGCCACCCGAACCTCGACGAGTGGTTTACCGCGGTGCGACCCCGACGGGTGTTCGCTCTCGCCAAGTCGGGAACCGTCCGATATGACAGGGTCGCCTTCTCTCCCGGCGACGCCTTCCTCTTCGGCCCCGAATCGGTCGGTCTCCCCGGCGACGTCCTGGCCGACCCGCGGGTCGACGCCGTGTTGACCATCCCCATGCAGCCCGGGGTTCGTTCGCTCAACCTTTCGAACTCGGTCGCGGTGGTCGTCTTCGAAGCCTGGCGCCAGAACCACTTCCAAGGCTCGGCGACCTGACCTCTCCCCTGGGGAGGGCCGTTGCGAGGCAAACTAGTTCTGGCCCGTTCCTACTCTCCCGTCGGTGACGATGGACATGGCCGCTCGGGCGGTCGGGGCGATCAAGGTGTATGGGTCTGGACCGACCGCGGTCAGGGCTCTGGACGGGGTGGATGCCGGCTTCCGGCGTGGAAGGTTCACGGCGATCATGGGCCCGTCCGGCTCCGGTAAGTCCACTCTTCTCCACTGCCTGGCGGGACTCGACACCCTCACCGCCGGCCAGGTGTTCTTGGGCGACACGGACCTCGGTAGTTTGAACGACAACGAACTGACCCGCCTTCGACGTGACCGGATGGGGTTCGTGTTCCAGGCATTCAACCTCGTCCCCACATTGGATGCCCGAGAGAACATCGCCCTGCCGGCCGCCATCGCCGGTCGGCGACCTGATGCCGACTGGTTCGACGAAGTGGTGAGCGTCCTCCAACTCGGCGATCGTCTGAATCATCGACCGTCGGAGCTTTCCGGCGGCCAGCAGCAGCGGGTGGCGGTCGCCCGAGCATTGGTCGGTCGCCCCGAGATCGTCTTCGCCGACGAGCCGAGCGGAAACCTCGACACCCGCTCCGGTTCCCAACTCCTGGGATTCCTCCGTTCGGCGGTCGACTCGTTCGCCCAGACCGTGGTGATGGTCACCCATGACGCCACCGCCGCTGCCTACGCCGACCGGGTGCTGTTCCTCAGCGACGGACGAGTGGTGGACGAGTTGGAGGATCCCACGGTCGACACCGTGTTGGACCGCATCAAGCTCGCGGACAGCTGATGTGGCGCGCGGCCGTCAAGGGTGCGCTCGGCCATCGGGCGAGGCTCGTGATCAGTGGACTCGTCGTCACGTTCTCGGTCGCGTTCGTGGTGGCGACACTCGTCTTCACCGACACTTTGAGCTCTTCGTTCGAATCGATTTTCGAGGATTCGTTCGCCGGCTTCGACATCCAGGTGCGAAGCGAGATCGACGACGACCTGAGCTTCTCGATCCCCGACCCGGTCGACGCATCGATTCTGGACGTGGTCCGAGGTGTCAAGGGGGTTGAACAAGCGCAGGGCTCGGTCACCGGTTTTCTCTCCTTGGAGGGTCCGGACGGGGAGCCGATCGAATCGGCTGGACCACCCATCCTCTCCTTGACCTGGCCGGAAGTTCCCTCCATCGCCGAGATTCGGACAGGTATTCCGCCGACCGGTCTCGGCCAGGTTGCCGTCGACGCGGCGACCGCCACCAAGGAAAACATCGAGGTCGGCGACCGGCTGGTGGTGGTCGGGTTGGGTGCACCGACCGAGGTGGAAGTGAGCGGCATCGTCACCTTCGCCGAATCCCCCTCCGCCGGAGGCGTCATCACCGTGTTCTCCACGGTGGAACTCGGCCAGCAACTGTTCGGGCTCGAAGGCCGATACTCCACTCTCGAGGTGGTGGCGGGCGAGGACACTGCCCTCGTCGCCCAACGGATCGAGGACGTCCTCGGGCCTGGATTCGAGGCGATCGGAGCCGACGACCTCGCCCGACAGCAGGTGGAGGGTTTTCAGGACGCGATCGGGTTCATTCGGACCTTCGTCCTGGTCTTTGCCGGGGTGGCGCTATTCGTGGGGACGTTCGTGATCTCGAACATCTTTCGAGTGACCATCGCCCAGCGCACCCGGGAGCTGGCCGTCTTGCGCGCCATCGGCGCCACCGCCGGACAGATCCGCAACCTGATGCTGGCCGAGGCGGCGGTGATCTCTGTCCTGGCGTCGGCGATCGGAGCGGTGGGTGGGGTGGGGCTGGCGTCGTTGATTCGCACCGCCTTCGACGCCGCCGCCATTCCGTTGCCTCCCGGGCCGCTCCAGGTGTCGTCGAACGCCATCGCCCTGGGTCTCGCCACCGGTATCGCCGTTACTGCCGCAGCCGCGGTGATCCCGGCGTTGAAGGCTGCACGTGTGAGTCCGATCGAGGCGATGCGGGAGGGATTCGCTCCACCGGGTCGTAGGGCCCTCCGTGGCCGGCTCCGGGTCGGGGGGCCGCTCGCGGGGCTGGGGGCGGTTTCGATGTTGCTCGGGCTTTTCGCCGACCTGCCGTTCGTCGACGACCTCTGGCTGGTTGGCGCCGGTGCGGTGATGTTGTTCGTTGGAGTCGCTGTGCTGGCCGCGGTGATCGCCCGTCCGGTGGCGGGGGTCCTCGGCCGCCCGGCTGCTGCCACGGGGGCCGTGGCCGGGGTACTGGCACGGGAGAACGCCATGCGCAGCCCTCGCCGCACGGGACTGACCGCCTCCGCCCTGATGATCAGCCTGGCACTCGTCGGTTTGGTCGCCATTCTCGCCGACAGCGCCCGTACCACCGCCGACGCCCTGATCGAAGACCGCTTCCGGGCAGATCTCATCGTCGCTCCCACCGGCTTCAGTTCACTCGGCGTCAGTCCCGAAGTCGCTGCAGCGATCGACGCCCTGGACGAGGTCGGCGCCGTCGGTCGGGTCCGGCAAGGTGAGGTTCTGTTGGGTGAACGATCTCGAGTCGTCGGTGGCGTGACCCCCGAAGTCTTCGATCTGCTCTCGTTCCAGGTGACGGAGGGGGTGTTGGAGGATCTCGGCCCGGGGCGGATCGCGGTCCGGGCCGATGACGACACGCCTGCGATCGGCGAGACGATCACAGTGACCGCGCCAGTCGGCGGCGATCGCCAGTTGGAGGTGGTAGCGATCTACGAGTCCAACCCCAACGCATTCCTGGTCTCGATGGTGGCGTTCGAGGACATGTTTTCCGAACGCCTCGACTCGCAGGTGCTGGTTCGGTTCGCGCCGGGAGTCGATGTCGACGCCGGGTTCGCGGCCGTGGAGGCTGCCGTCGCCGACTTTCCGTCCATCCAGTTGCAGGACCAGGACGGATTCCGGGACGAGGCCACCGGTCAGATCGGCGGGATCGTCAACCTCCTCTACGCACTGCTGGCGGTGTCGGTGGTGATCGGCACACTGGGAGTGGTCGGCACCCTGCTCTTGTCGGTGGTCGAGCGCACTCGGGAGATCGGACTGCTGCGGGCGATCGGCATGAACCGGCGGCAGGTGCGCCGAATGATTCGGTGGGAGGCGGTGGTGATCGCCGTGTTCGGTGGGGTGCTGGGAACGGTGATCGGCATCCTGTTCGGGGTGGCGGTCGTCTATGCGATCGGCGACGAGCTGCGCCTCTCCTTGCCGGCGGGCCAGCTCGTTTGGTGGCTCCTGGTCGCCGCCGCCCTCGGCATCCTCGCCGCCACCTACCCTGCCCGCCGCGCCTCCCGCCTCGACATCCTCGAAGCCGTCGCCTACGAGTAGTGCCTTTCCGGTCGCCGACGGCCCCTCCTACTCCTCCTTCCAGGCCGAAGCCCCCTGAGGGCGAACAAGCTGGACCAACGAGCTCGCTTCGCTCGCGATGCCCCCTGGTCCGCCAGAGGCGGACCTGTCCCTCCGAGCGCAGCGTGGGGATGAGAAATCCGCAAAGGGGGCAGTCCGCAGACGAAGTGAACCAACGAGTTCGCTTCGCTCACATCCCCCCTTCGAAGGTCCGATGCGCGTCCCTTCAGTCCCCCAAGAACGGGGGGATGAAGGAAGAGAAGAACCTCCTCATTATCTCCCCATCGCTGCGCTCCGCGGGAACGCTTTGTCAGGCTTGGCGGATTCGGTCCATGACTCGGACGACCGTGTCGAGTTCCTCCGGGGTCATGCGGGAGATGAACTGGCGGTCGAGGTCGTCGAGGTGCAGAAGGCTGGCTTCGTGCCACTTGGCCACACCGGCCTCGGTGAGGGTGGCGTAGGAGATGCGGCGGTCGTGAGCACACGCCTCGCGTCGGAGGTATCCGGCCTCAGCCATCTTGTCGACGAGGCGGGTGACACCGCCGTTGGTGAGGGATAGCTGATTGGCTAGTTCGCTCATTGTCATCGAACCACCATGCCTTCCGATCCGGAGGAGTGCTTCGAACCAGGCGAGGGTGATCCCGCTCTCGGACCGCAGCTGCCGGTCGAACGAGCGGTTGAGGCGCGTCATCGCTTCCACCATCACGCCGTAGGCGTGGATAGCGGACTCGTCGCACACCGCGGCGGCGCGTTCGAGTTCGGTGGTGGTGACGTGCATACCTCCATTGTACGAGAAAGAAGTTGCGAAATCAATAGTTGACAGATCAACCATCTTGTCGTAGATTTAATGCTTGAGCAGTCAAATAGTGACTTGTAAAGGAGCGCTGCGATGACGACACAGACCATCACCAAGCCAGAGGCCGGCACCTGGACCTTGGATCCCACCCACACCCGCGTCGGGTTCGTTGCCCGTCACCTGGTTGCCGCCAAGGTGCGCGGCCAGTTCGAGTCCTTTGCCGGGACCGTGGAAGTTGCCGAAGACCTCACCCAATCGAAGATCGACGTGTCGATCGACACCTCATCGGTGAACACCGGCACCACCGACCGTGACAACCACCTGCGTTCGGGCGACTTCTTCGACGTCGAGAACTTCCCAACCATGAAGTTCACGAGCAACAAGATCGAAGAGCTCGGTGACGGCAAGTACGAGATCACCGGCGACCTGACCATCAAGGATGTGACCAAGCCCGTGACACTCGACACCACCTATCTCGGGATCATCAACGATCCGTGGGGTAACGCCAAGGCGATGCTCGAGGCGTCCACCAAGATCAACCGCGAAGACTGGGGCCTGACCTGGAACGCCCCGCTCGAGGCGGGTGGCGTGCTGGTGTCCAAAGAAGTCACCATCGAGCTCGAGGTGCAGGCCGCCAAGGCCTGAGCGCCCTCCCAGCTCACGACCTGTCGGCCCCGTCCCGCCTCCCCGGGTCGGGGCCGATCCCGTTTCAGAAAGGAATCCCCCATGCGCATCAACCGCCTCAACCACGCCGTGCTGTTCGTCTCCGATCTCCAACGCGCCGTCGACTTCTACACGGGCGTGTTCGGATTCGAGGTCATCGCCACCGAACCGAGGGCCAACGCAGCCTTCCTACGCGCGTCCGGCTCCGACAACCACCACGACCTCGGGCTGTTCGGCCTCGGAACCGCCGCCGCACCACGCAGCCGCGGCCAGGTAGGCCTATACCACCTCGCCTGGCAGGTCCCGACCATCGAGGAACTCGAGGTCACCCGTCGCGAACTAGCCGCAGCCGGTGCCCTCACCGGCGAATCGTCTCACGGCGCCACCAAGAGCGTCTACGGCGTGGACCCGGACGGCAACGAGTTCGAAGTCATGTGGATGCTCCCTCGCGAAGCTTGGGGGGAGCACGAGTCGAAGGCCGTCACCGAGCGGCTCGACCTGGAGGCCGAACTCACCCGGTGGGCCGGGGTACCGACGGCCTGACGGCCGAGCCCACCCGCATCACCACCAGGGCGAGGAGGAACGCCACGCCGACCGCGGTCCAGCCGGGGCCGTAGGTGCCGAGCCGATCGACTGCGAACCCGAACGTCGGTGCACCGAGGCCCAGTCCGGCCAGGAAACCGAACAACACCACCCCCGACGCCCGCCCGGCCTGGGCGGGCGTCGAGGTTTCGATCACCGCCAGCATCCCCACCGAATTCCAGGCGCTGGCCGAGAACCCGGTGAGCACCGCCGCTACCCAGACCAGCGCAGGCAACTCCTGTGCGAATACCAGGACGGCGGCCGCGGTGGCAGCCAGCACGGCGATGTATTCGAGTGAACGCCAGGTCCCGAACCGGACTTTGGCGAATCTTCCCCAGGCGATTCGACCGATCACGCCGGACACGCCGGTGACGGTGACCGCCAAACCGGCTGATGCCGGTCCCAGACCCAGGGACTCCTCGGCGTACAAGGGAAGAAAGGTGAAGATCGCCGTCCCGGCTGCCCCGAGGATGAAGCCGTACCCGGCCACCCGATAGATATAGGGGTCGACCGGACCCCTATCTGTCCCTGCCACCGTCGTGTGTCCGGGTGGATCCGACGGGATCAGCAGAGACAGCACGCCGCCGACGGTGGCGATCAGTGCGAACAATGCCACCGCCCATCGCCACCCGGCGAAAATCGTCACCGGCGGCAGCAGAGCCCCGCCGAGCGCGGAGGCGGCGGTAACCCCCGACTGTTTGATGCCGGTGATCACCCCCCGCCGACCCGGTTCGACGTGAAGCGCGATCAGCTTGTTGGTGGCGGGGTTCGCCATCGCCTGGGCGATCCCGCCCACCAACGCCGCCGCCACGATCAGCCAATACGCCGGAGCC
>JBKHXZ010000150.1:0-8310 GCA_046565785.1 Acidimicrobiia bacterium | reverse complement strand
AAGTGCCCCTGTGCCTCGCTGGCGCTCGGCTGTCTCCCCCCGACGTCGCTTCGCTCCTGGGGGAAAGAACCCTGGGCCTTCGATGATGCCGAGCTCAGATCGTTTCGAGCTGGAGGCTGAATCTGCGGGCGGCGGCTTTGACCCGGTCGGCGATGCGGTCGGCTTCACCGACTTCGGGGAAGCGGTAGGACGGGCCATGGGCGGAGATCGCTCCGATGATGCGTCCTTCCCGATCGCGCACCGGGGCTGCGACCGAGTTGATGCCTTCGGCGAACTCCTCGTGGATCCAGCAGTGGCCGTCGTCGCGGATGGCGGTGAGGCGTTTGAGGATCAACTCGGGGTCGGTGACGGTGAAACGGGTGTACGCCTGCAGCGGGCGGGACAGGTAGCGGGCGAGCAGATCGGCCGGCCATTCGGACATGATCACCAGGCTGGCGGGGCCCACGTGCATCGGCAGACTGAGACCGGTGTAGTCACGCACTTGAACCGGATTCGGGCTCTCCACCTGGGCCACGTACACCGCGCTGAAGCCTTCCGGGAGCGTCAGTCCGGAGGCCTCGCCGAGGATCGAGGAGAGGTGCTCCAGGTGGGGGCGGACGGCGGTAGCCAGCGCCACGTTGGAATCGACCGATCCGGAGAGTTCGCTCATCATCACGCCGACCCGGTAGCCGCCGTCGTCGGTGCGCTCGACCGCGCCCAATCCCTCCAGCGTCGCCAGCAACCTGGCCACCGTCGACTTGGGGAGGTCGACATGGGCGGCGAGCTCCGACACGCCGGCAGGTCCGACGGCGAGGGCCCGGAGGACCTGGAAGGCGCGTTCGACGCTTTGGACGGTGGCCATCAGTACTCCGAGGTCGGAAGCTCCTGTTTGCGTCGGGCGACGAATTCGGCGAGTTCTTCGGAAATGGCATGGTCGAGGGGCGGCGGTTCGTAGGCGGCCAGCATCTCCTTCCACCTGGCGTTGGCCCGGGTGTTGGCGTCCTGCGAGCCTTCCTCCAGCCACTGTTCGTAACTGTTGGCGTCGGCCAGATCACTCTTCCAGAACGCCGTCTCGAAGTTGTCGAGGGTGTGCTGGGTGCCGAGAAAATGGACTCCGGGCTGGTTCTCGCGGAACGCCGCCATGCCCTGGCCGTTCTCCGACAGGTCCATCCCGTCGGCGATCTTCCGGTAGGCACCGAGCTGGTCGGCGTCGAGGACGAACTTCTCGTATCCCATCGCCAGTCCGCCTTCCAGCCAGCCGGCGGCGTGCAACACGAAGTTGGTGCCGGCCAGCATCGTCGGTTGCATCACCGCCGCCGACTCGTACGCCGCCTGGGCGTCGGCGATCTTCGACGCGCACAGATGTCCGCCGGTGCGGAACGGCACGTCCAGCCGGCGGGCGAGTGCCGCCACGGTGTACATGATCAGCGCGGTCTCCGGGGTGCCGAACGTGGGGGCACCCGACTGCATGTCGATCGTCGACACGAACGCCCCCAGCACCGCCGGAGCTCCCGGATTCACCAGCTGACTGAAAGCGATCCCCACCATCGACTCGGCCAGGATCTGGGTGCATACCGCCGCAGGAGTCACCGGAGCCATCGCCCCGGCGAGGATGAAGGGCGTGAACAACGACGCCTGGTTGTGACGGGCATAGACCTCGGCGGCTCCCAGCATGGTGCCGTCCCAGGTGAGCGGTGACGAGGCGTTGATCAGCGAGGTCAACACGGTGCGACCTTCCAGGTCGCCCCCGAAGGCGATGCGTGCCATTTCCACGGTGTCTTCGGCCCGGCTGGCGGCGGTGACCGAACCCATGAACGGCTTGTCCGAGAACCGAATGTGGGCATCGACCATGTCCAGGTGGCGGGTGGGCACCGGCTCGTCCACCGGTTCGCACACCGTCCCTCCCGAGTGGTGCAGTGTCGGACTCATGTAGGCGAGACGCACGAAGTTGCGGAAGTCTTCGATCGTGGCGTACCGACGGCCGCCATCGAGGTCGCGCACGAACGGGGAGCCGTAAGCGGGGGCGAAGACCGTGGCGTTGCCTCCGATTTCGACCGACCGCTGGGGGTTACGCGCATGCTGGGTGTAGGTCGACGGGGTGGTGGCCGTTACGATCGAACGGACCATCCCTCGCGGGAAGCGGACCCGGGTTTCCTGTACGTCTGCACCGGCGTCGGCGAAGAGTCGGAGCGCCCGAGGGTGGTCGGTGACCTCGATACCCACCTCCTCCAGCAGCGTGTCTGCGTTGTGTTCGAGCAGCGACAGCCCCTCTTCGGACAACACCTCGAACGGTGCCAGTCGACGGGTGAGGAAAGGGACCTCGGCCAGGGCTCGTCCCGCCCGTGCTGCCTGCCTGGCGGCGCGCCCCCCCGCGCGGCCTCTCCGTTCGCTCATCGTCGTCTCCTCCTCGGTCGGCGGGCGTCATCGGCGCCCGGGTCGTCAGCGGGAAAGTCGATCACCCCTGCGAGGTGAGGTGTCGGTCGGTGGTCGTGGGGGATGGACATCGCCGCCACGAAGTATTCCTGGAAGGCGGGTTCCGTGGCGGTCTCGATCTTTTCGATCGTCGCCGTGACGCTTTCGATCTCCGTGCGCGCCGCGTGTGACAGCAGCGCGATCATCGCCCCGGTGCCGGCGGCGTTCCCGGCATGGTGTACGCGATCCAGCGCACAGTCGGGGATCATTCCCAGCGCCATGGCGTAGGCAGGATCGATGTGCGCCCCGAAGGCGCCCGCCAGGCGGATGTCGTCGACCTGCTCGATACCGAGGTGGGAGACCAACAGGTCGATCCCGGCTCGGAGTGCCGCCTTTGCCAGCTGGATGGCGCGCACGTCGCTCTGGGTGACGTACATCTCGGGATCGTCCCAGAATCGGTATGCGGCGGTCCGGCCCTCGATCACGATACGGGGGTGTTGTCGCTCCGGCCGGAGGACGCCTTTGCTGTCGATGACACCAGCTCGACGAAGCTCGACGATCGCCTCGATGATCCCCGACCCGCAGATGCCGGTGACTCCCGACGCGGCGATCTCGGCGGCCACCTCCGGGTCCGAAGACCAACCGTCGATTCCGATCACCGAGATGGTCGGTTCCAGGGTTTCCGGGTCGATACGGATCCGCTCGACCGCTCCCGGTGCCGCCCGCTGTCCGGCGGAGATGGCGGCTCCTTCGAAGGCCGGCCCGGTGGGAGAAGAGGCGGCCACCAGTCGTTCCCGGTTGCCTGCCACGATCTCGGCGTTGGTCCCGACATCCACCAGCAGCTGGATCCCCTCCGAACGGTGGGGGGCTTCGGACAGGACGCAACCGGCAGTGTCCGCTCCCACGTGGCCCGCGATGCACGGAAGGCCATACACCCGCGCCCCCGGATTGGCTTCCAGGTCCAGCCATGAGGCGCGGACGGTCAACGCTCGGGTGGTGACGAGAGCGAAGGGTGCGGTTCCCAACTCGCGCGGATCGAACCCGAACAGCAGGTGGTGCATGATCGGATTTCCGACCATGGTCAGCTCCAGCACCGCCGTGCGGTCCACCCCCGCGTCGTTGCACAGCTCGCCGAGGATTTCGTCGACCGCCGAGCGAACGATCGAAGTCAGGATGGCGGCGCCGTCTTCGTTCATCAGGACATACGACACGCGACTCATGAGGTCTTCGCCGTAGCCGATCTGAGGGTTCATGCGACCGGCCGAGGCGAGGATCTCCCCGGTGGAAAGATCGCACAGGTGTCCGGCGATCGTGGTGGAGCCGACATCGAAGGCCACACCGAGGACGCGGTCTTCGAAGCCGGGCCACACGGCGACGACGTCGCTTCCCGCCCGCACTGCGACGGTGACCCGCCATTTGCCTTCTCGGAGTGTCCGCTGCAGGTTCATCAGGACGTGACCGTCGACTCCGAGGCTGGTCAAGCCCCAGTCTCGTTCCAGCGCATCCGCCAGCCGTTCCGCGTCACCGCTGGGGCTGGACAGATCGGGGGGATCCACTTCGACGTAGTGCAGCTTGACGATCGGATCGACCGGTAGCGAGGCCACTTCCGCCCGCTTGCGCACCACCTGGCGGTGGACCTGGCTCTCGGGTGGGATGTCGATCACGACGTCGTCGAGGATGCGGGCTGCACATCCCAGGCGGAGCCCCGGCTGGAGCGGGCGCCTCCCCCGATAGTCGGTCTCGGTGGAGCCGGGGGCGCTGAGACTGGACGAGTTCGCCGGAATAGAGGGGGTGGACCCGATGCGTACCTGACAGCGCCCACAGATGCCGCGTCCGCTGCAGATCGAGTCGAGGTCGACGCCCATCGCCCGGGCGGCGTCCAACACCGTCACGCCGTGGTCGACCTGCGCCCGACGCCCTGCGGGGAGGAAGACCACTTCCGGCATTCAGCGCTCCGGTCCGCGGCGGCGTCGGCCGCCGCTGCGTCGACCCGTTTCCTCGCCTTCGGCCGCCGGGGTCCGCATGTTCCGGATCCAGGTGGCGCAGTCGGGGTCGTTACCGGTGAGGACGTCGGCGGCGAGGATCGCGGTGCGGATCTCGGGTTCGAGGGGATTGGTGATGGCCGAAGTCATCCCGCTGGCGATCGCCATCGTGAGGAAGGCAGAGTTGATCGCCGGGCGGTTGGGAAGGCCGAAGCTGCTGTTGGAGGCGCCGCACGTGGTGTTGACGCCCAGTTCCTCCCGCAGGCGCCGAACCAGCGAGAAGACCTGGCGGCCGGCATAGCGC
This sequence comes from Acidimicrobiia bacterium, assembly GCA_046565785.1. GTDB lineage: Bacteria > Actinomycetota > Acidimicrobiia > Spongiisociales > ZC4RG35 > DATHWB01. Next base: position 3,633 of record JBKHXZ010000150.1, on the reverse strand, counting down.
ATCGCACCGATCGGCATGACGAGTGGATCGACGACGATGTCTTCGGGGCCGACGCCGTAGTCGGACGCTCGCGACACGATCTTCTTCGCCACCGCGAACCGCACGTCGGGATCCTCGGAGATCCCGGTTTCGTCGTTGGTGATGGCCACCACCGCCGCACCGTGCTTGGCCACCAGGGGGAGCACCCGTTCCATCTGCTCGTCTTCGCCCGTCACCGAGTTGACCAGCGCCTTGCCCTCGTAGACCGACAGGCCCGCTTCCAGCGCATCGACGATCGACGAATCGATCGAGAGGGGAACGTCGACCAGCGACTGAACCAACTGGACGGTCTTGGCGAGGATGGCAGGCTCGTCGGCGAGGGGGATGCCGGCGTTGACGTCGAGGATGCGGGCGCCGGCCGCCACCTGGGCGAGGGCGTCGGATTCGACGCGTGAGAAGTCACCGTTCTTCATCTCTTCGGCGAGCAGCTTGCGTCCGGTCGGGTTGATGCGTTCTCCGATGATCGCGAATGGCCGGTCGAAGCCGATCACGACTTCGCGGGTGGCCGAGCTGATCACGGTGTCGGTCATGAGTCCTCCTCGAAACCCCCTGCGGCGATCAGACGCTCCAGCCGGGGACGGTCGTATGTGCTCTCCAAACGGGTCGCGGCCTGGCGCGCCTCGGCGTCGAGGTCCTCGCCGCATTCGTCCGTGCGACGAGTCCACTGGGCGAGGTAGTCGTCGGTTCCGACCAGACCGGCCTCTATGGCGGCTCGGTCGATGGCGGTCTGGAACCGTGCCGACAGTTCGATCCTGACTTTCTCCCGACCGCGGGCGGCCACCACCTGGGCGGGGATGTCCCTCCACGAGATGACTGTGAGAGTGGCATTCATGCCGCATGCCCCTTCGAGGTCGAGGCCAATGTGATGGTCAGGGGCGTCAACCCGGTGTGGACGTGCTCGAAGGTCAGGCCGAGGCGGTCGGCGGCCGCCCGAGCGGCCGCGAGGTCGGCGGGTTCGGACCGCTGGGACAGCAAGACGAGCCGCCGGTAGTTGCCGAAGTACGTGTCGCGCAGTTCCGGATGACGGTCGAGTCCCAGACCGCGCCACACCAGCAGATCGAAGTTGCGGAGCAGGAAGTCGGTCAGATAGAAGGTTCCGGGTTCTTCGTCGTGCAATCGTGCGAACTGCTCGGCGCCGGCGAAGAGTTCGTAGCAGTGCGCACCCGGCAGTCGTTCGATTCCCAGCTCGGCCAAGGCCGCGTCGAGGTGGCCCCCCGTCCCGCAGTCGGCATACCCCACCAGGATCCGGTCGTGGGGATGGGCGGCGATCCTGTCCAGGACGGCGGCGGTGATGCGTTCCGGCGTGTTGTGCAGGGGAGCGGGGAGCGGTTCGATCACCACGTCGGCACCCAATGCGGCGTACGCCTGTTTGAGTTCCGGTGCGATGGCCCCGCACGCGATGACGCGCAGTCGGCCGGACATCGCTATCGATCTCCTACACCGCGACGGTGTGGAAAGAAGGGCACGTTCAAACCTCACCGGCAGTGAGTCGGCGTGCGAGGACCGGGGCTTCGGCGGTTTCGGCGGCGACGGCGGCGTGGCGGCGGTACGCATCGGCATTGTGCCCAATTGGTGCGGTGCTGGTCATGGTGCGTTCAGTCCTCACCGGCGGTGAGTCGGCGTGCGAGGACCAGGGCTTCGGCGGTTTCGGCGGCGACGGCGGCGTCGCGGCAGTACGCGTCGGCACCGATGGCGGCGCCGAACTCCTCGTTCAGAGGGGCGCCACCGACCAGGACGATGTAGTCGTCGCGGATTCCGCGCTCGACCATCGTGTCGATCACCACCTTCATGTAGGGCATGGTGGTGGTGAGCAACGCCGACATTCCCAGGATGTCCGGCTTGTGTTCTTCCAGGGCTGCCAGGTACTCGTCGACGTCGGTGTTGATGCCGAGGTCGATCACCTCGAAGCCGGCACCCTCAAACATCATCCCCACCAGGTTCTTGCCAATGTCGTGGATGTCGCCTTTGACCGTGCCGATCACGACCTTGCCGATCGTTTCGGCGCCGGTCTCGGCCAGGATGGGGCGGAGCAATGCCATGCCCGCCTTCATGGCGTTGGCGGCGAGCAGGACTTCGGGCACGAATAGGATTCCGTCTCGGAAGTCGATGCCGACGATGCGCATGCCTTCGACGAGGGCCTCGTTCAGCACTCGCTGCGCATCCCATCCGCGGTCCAACAGGATCTGAGTTCCTTCGGCGATCTCGTCGGCCAGTCCGTCGTACAGGTCGTCGTGCATCTGCTCGACGAGTTCCGCATCACTCAGGCTGGAGAGATCCAGTTCTTCTTCGCTCATGCGCGTCCTCTTTGAACACGGGAAAGTGGGGAAGGTGGACGTCTCGGATCCCACGATGTGGAATCCCGAGCTGCGCGGCACTCTACCCAACCACGTAGGCCGCGTCGACAGATTCTGGCAGGAATTTTCGACTCGCCCTGTCCCGTATCGCGGAACGAAACCGACATGTGGGACGGGCTCAGATGACGGCCGAAACCGAGGCTTCGAACCGACGGACGTGGACGCGGGCCGCGGCGGCCGCTGCTTCCGCGTCGCGGTCGAGGATTGCCCGCAGCAACGTGCGATGTTCCTCGACGTGAGAGGAGATGTCGGCCAGTCGTTCCATGTACAGGTGCCAGAGGCGCAACGACAGGTTGTGGTACATCTCGGCGGTGGATGCGAGGAAGTGGTTGTGGGAAGCGGCGTAGATGGCGCGGTGGATCTCGGTGTCGAGTTCGATCGGTTTCCGGGTACCCGGCTTCTCCACCCGGGTCAGTAACCGGGTCAGGAGCGCCCGATCGGTTTCGGTCGCCCGCTGGGCGGCTTGGGCCGCGGCGAGGGCCTCGAGTTCGGAGCGGACGTCGGTGATGAGTGCGAGGTCGCCGATGTTGATCTCGGTGGCGAAGGTGCCCCGTCGGGGATAGATGGTGACCAGCCGTTGCATCTCCAGCCGGTGGATGGCGTCGCGCAGGGGGGTGCGTCCCACACCGATCCTCGCCATCAGGTCGGACTCGGACAGCGGCGATCCGGGGGGGATCTCGAGGGTGAGCAGCAGCTCGAGCAGGCGCTCATAGGCGTGGTCTGCTTGGGACGGGGGAGCGGAGGCAGGCGCCGTCATCCGCCTCACCCTAATCGCTGGTGTGTGTGTAGGCGACAACTCATAGATGACAGATATATCAGACGGATGTAGGGTGGCGACAACCGAGTTTGAGGAGTCGCAATGGCCGAACTGCCATCCAAGGCCAACGTCGTCGTCATCGGCGCAGGGATCGTCGGCAACTGTCTCGTGGGGCATCTCGCCGATCTCGGTTGGAAGGACATGGTGCTGCTGGACAAGGGCCCGCTTCCCAACCCGGGCGGCTCCACCGGTCACGCCTCCAACTTCATCTTCCCCACCGATCACAACAAGGAGATGGCCCTCCTCACCCTCGAGAGTCAGCGCCAGTACGCCGAGATGGGGGTCAACACCTCCTGTGGGGGTATCGAAGTCGCCCGAACCGAAGAGCGGATGGAAGAGCTGCGCCGTCGCATGACCTCGGCCAAGGCATGGGGGATCGATGCGGAACTGCTCACCCCCGAACAGGTCAAGGAGCTGGTGCCG
>JBKHXZ010000149.1:0-2055 GCA_046565785.1 Acidimicrobiia bacterium | reverse complement strand
CTCCGTCGGCATGCCGACGTCGTCTATGCGGTGGGGTTCTGTTTCGGGGGGACGATGGCGTGGTCGGCGGCAACCCACGGCCATGGAATGGCGGGCGTGGTCGGCTTCTACGGAAGACCCGACGCCGATCGACCTGCCGGTGACGGTCCGATCTGGGATCGGTGTCATCTGATCGAAGGCCGGGTGTTGTCGCTGTTCGGTGGCGCTGACCCGAGCATCCCGCAATCCAACATCGACCGCTTCGACGCGGCGTTGCGCGCGGCGGATGTGGATTTCGAGACGGTCGTCTATCCCGGGGCGCCGCATTCGTTCTTCGATCGTGCCCAGCCTGACTTCGCAGAAGAGTCCCGAGATGCCTGGGACCGGATCATGGCTTTCGCCACTCTCTGAGCCCCACGGCCCGTATCCTGAGTTGCGGGGTGAGGTATTCGGCAGAGTCCGCGTTCGATCCGGTGGCCAATCTCCGTTTGCTTCGGATCAGCGGCGACAACATTCCTGATCGAGTCCTGGTCGGCATCGGCCAGGCGGATCCGACATCGCATCTGATCTCGACAGCGAAGAACCTTGTGGACATCCGCGCCTGGAACTACGAAGGCAGCGTGGTGGAGATCGAGACCCAGGCGGCGATGCTCACGGAGATCTTCTCCGCAGGTTTGGGTGAGGGGTATGCCTGGGTGACGAATCCGGCGATCCACGGTGTGACGCTGGTGTTTCGCCGCCAGCTCGTCGACGCCGGTCTGGGCAAACCGATGGCTTTCACCACCCTGGAGGCGGCGCTCGAGTATCTCGGCGTGACCATGGATGACTTCCTGCGGGTCGAGAGCCGGCTCGAGGCCATTCAGCTTCCCGACTGAGCGACCGGCCTGTTCGGGGAGGGGTGGATCGGTTCAACGGTGCGCGGTCAGCTCTGCACCACCCAGCAGAGGCAGAACGGATGTCCCGCCGGATCGGCGTAGACCTGGAAGTTGTCGTAGGCGGGTGCCTCGGCGGCCGGCTTGAGGACACGGGCACCCAGGGACATCACCCGGTCATGGGCTTGTGTGAAGTCGTCTACCCACAGGTCGAGGTGGATCTGTTGGGGTGGTGACCCGTCCGGCCAGTCAGGCGGCACGTGGTTGGGGGCGTGCTGCACGCCGATCCGGGGGGCCCCGTCGACGATGACCATGTGCCAGTGATCTTCGGTGTCGACCTCCCCACCCAACACACCTGCCCAGAAGCTGCTCTCGGCTTCCAGGTCGGCGGCGTCGAACACGACCACCTGATGTTTGATTCGCATGACCGGCACCTCCTCGAATGCACCATTTTGCCCGCCGAGACACCCGGGCGATGTGTTCATTCGAAGTGGGGGGTCATCATCCGACTCGTTGGCGATCGCGGTCGGCGAGAGGTGGGTTCTGGACGCGTCCGACAGTCGGGAGCGTCGGTATGTTTGCGCCACCCGGCGAATGGAGTGCGGTGCCTCGGATACTCGACTACAACGGCCGTGAGGCGGATCGAACCGTCACGGTGGCCTCGATCATCGCCTCCCGGGGTTCGCAGTCGCCTCTCGTACAGGTGACTGCCGGCACTGCTGGGGAGGCGGCCGCGGCCGAAGAGGCCGGGATCGACATGGTCGTGTGCTTGGCCGGTGCGGTACCCGCCGTGCGGGAAGGTTCCACCCGGCTGTTCGTGACTGCTGCGATCGACTTCGACGGTGCGGTGACCGACGAGGATCTGCTGGCTGACGCGTTCGACGCTCTCGAGGCCGGCGCCGACGCGGTGATCACCGCCCGCCGTTTCGAGGCGGTGGATCGCATCGCCTCCGAGGACATACCCGTGATGGGCCATCTGGGCTTCGTCCCCAAGAAGTCGACGGTGCTGGGCGGGATCCGTGCGGTGGGCCGCACCCCGGACGAGGCGGTTGCGCTGTGGCGGAAGTTCCGCCGGCTGGAAGATGCCGGTGCGTTTGCGGTGGAGTGTGAGCTGATCCCGGCGAACCTGATGGCCGAGATCACCGCCCGCACCGGGCTGGTGACGATCTCTTTGGGTTCCGGCCCTCACGCCGACGTCATGTTC
>JBKHXZ010000148.1:0-16981 GCA_046565785.1 Acidimicrobiia bacterium | reverse complement strand
GCGTCGTGGTCGGGTGCGTCGTGGTCGGGTGCGTCCTGGTCGGGAGCGTCCTGGTCGGGTGCGTCCTGGTCGGGAGCTTCCTGGTCGGGAGCTTCATGGTCCGGAGCCTCCTGGTCGGGTGCTTCGTGGTCCGGTGCCTCCTGGTCGGGTGCGTCGTGGTCGGGTGCGTCGTGGTCGGGAGCTTCCTGGTCGGGTGCTTCATGGTCCGGCGCCTCCTGGTCGGTGACCTCCTGGTCGTGAGCCGTCCGACGTTGTCCGGCACCGCCAAGGTGTGGTGGCTGTGTGTGGCCATCGCCTTGGCGGGGTCGGGCTTCGTCATCTGGGTCGGCACGCTGGCACCACTCGACGGTGCGCCGTTCACGATCCCATGGTGGGTGCTCGTCGTCCTCTTCTACATCGCCGAACGGACCGTCGTCCACTTCAGCTTCAACCGGCATGCCCATTCGTTCTCGCTGAGCGAGATTCCGCTGGTGCTCGGTCTGTTCTTCGCCTCGCCGCTGGCGGTACTCGCCGGGCAGGCCATCGGCAGCATGGCTGCCCTCGCCCTCCACCGCCGCCAAAGCCCGCAGAAGCTGGTTTTCAACGTCACCCAGTTCACGCTGCAGGCCGGTGTGGCGGTCCTGGTGTTTCGATCGCTCGCCGGTGGAGCCGACCCCCTCGGCTTCCGCGCCGCCTTCGCCGCCCTGCTCGCGGTCGGCGCAGCCCTCGTCCTGGCCAACCTGCTGATCAACGCCGCTATCCGCCTGTCGGGCGGCAGGATGACCCGGGCGGACATGCTGCAGGTGCTGTCCCTCGGAGGGGCGGCAGCGAGCATGAACACGGCGTTGGCCTTGATCGCCGTACACGTCGCCTGGGCACGACCATCGGCCCTGTGGATCGCACTCATACCGCCGCTGTTGTTGTTCGTCGCCTACCGGGCGCAGGTCAATCAGCGGCAGGAACACGCTCGGCTGGCGGCCATGTACGACGCCACCCGCGAACTGCACCGCACCCCTCGCCTCGACGAGGCGGTCCTGGCGGCGACCCGACGGGCGAGGGGCATGTTCGGTGCGGCTCGGGGTGAAATCGTCCTGTTCCAGGGCGAAGAGGGCATCTTCTCGACCGCAGTCGAAAACGGATCCGAGCAGGTCATGGACCTGGTCGAAACGTCGGCTCTCCACCCGCTCCTGCTGGAAGTGGTCGAGACAGGGAGCAGCCGGATCGAACAGACCGATCCGGACCGCAGGCGCAACGACGTCATGGTCGTTCCCCTGCGGACCGGTGATGAGGTCATCGGCGCATTCATCGTCGGGGAGCCCGAAAGCGACATCGGATCGTTCTCGCAATCTGACCTGGCACTCCTCGAGACCCTGGCCTCACAGCTTTCGGTTTCGCTGGAGAACGGGCGGCTGGAGGAGTCGTTGGCCGCCCTCCACCACCTGAAAGAAGAACTCCGCTACCAGGCCGAGCACGATCCATTGACGGGGCTTGCCAACCGTGCGCTGTTTCGCCGGTTACTGGCCGAAGCCATCGAGCGAACGAATGACCGAAGCGCGGTGCTGTTCTTGGACCTCGACGACTTCAAACGGGTGAACGACACCTTCGGCCACGCCGCAGGCGACGAACTCCTTCGTCTGGTAGCCGGCCGTATCCAGGCGTGCTGTCGGACCGGCGACGTCGTCGCCCGTCTCGGTGGCGACGAGTTCGCAGTGCTGCTCGGCGCGATCGACTCGCCCGGTCGGGAATCGACGGTGGCTGCCCGACTCCTGGCGGCGTTCGAACGACCGTTCGACATCGACGGGCAGCCGGTCTTCGCCCGGGCGAGTATCGGGGTGGCGGCCATCGCCGCCACCGACTCGGTGGACAGCGTATTGGCGCACGCCGACGAGGCCATGTACGTCGCCAAACACGGACGGAAGGGATCGTTCCACCTGCACGGTCAGGACGCCGACCGGGTCGTGCGGCGGCGTTCCGAACTCCGAGCGGACCTGCAGACCGCGCTCGTCTCCGACGGGCTCGACCTGCACTACCAGCCCATCGTCGACCTCGAGACAGGCGATTCGATCGGGGTAGAAGCTCTGCTGCGGTGGACCCATCCGGTGCACGGGGCGATCCCGGTACCCGAAGCATTGGCCGTGGCCGACGAGGCCGGCCTCATGCAGATGCTGGGGACATGGACCATCAGCCGAGCGTGTCGGGACATCGCCGAAATCCGTCGACTCGACCCAAGCCTCTGGGTGTCGGTCAACATCAGCGCCGACCAGGTGCATCCCGGGCTGGCATCCACCGTGGTCGCCGAATTGGATGCCTACGGGTTGGACCCGTCTGCCCTGGTGATCGAGATCACCGAGACCGCGGCCATCGAATACGGCGAGCGCTTGCTGGCCGACGTCGCCGAGCTCGGTGTGCGGATCGCCATCGACGACTTCGGAACCGGGTACTCGTCACTCTCCCGGCTCGACTCGCTCCCCATCTCGATCGTCAAGGTGGATCGCTCGTTCGTCGCCCGCATGTCGAGCCCCGAACGCTCCCGACTGGCGGAGATGGTGGTGGAGATCGGTCAGACGCTCGGCCTCATGACCATCGCCGAAGGCATCGAGAACGAGGAGACCCGACAGCACCTCTTGGGACTCGGATGCGACGTGGGTCAGGGATGGCTCTTCGCCGCGGCCATGCCGACAGACGAGATCGCGGCTCGGGTGCGTGCCCAACTCGCCGGTTAGGACGACGGTTGCCGCCGGGTCTACGCCTTGCCGTAGACCGGGACCATCGCTCCGTTCATCACTCCGGCCTCTTCGGTGAGCAGGAACGCGGCCACCGCCCCGATCTCTGCGGGCGTGGGCCAGTCGACGTAGTCGGCATACGGGAGGGCGGCCCGAGTGGCCGGTGTGTCGATCACTGTGGGAAGGAGCACGGTGGCGGTGACATTCGTCGGTTCGAGTTCCCGGGCGATCGTCTTTCCGAGCGCCATGACACCGGCTTTGGCCATGTTGAAGGCCGCCTGCCCGGGTGGGGCTTCGATCCCGTCCCGACTCCCCACCAACACGATGCGGCCGAACTCGGCCTCCCGCAACAGGGGGATCGACGCTCGCACCGCGTTGAACGCCGAACGGAGGTTGAGATCGAGCATCCGCTCGAGTCGGACGTCGTCGGTGGATTCGACGTCGCGGCCTCCGGCCCATCCGCCGACGAGGGCGGCCAGGCCGTGGAACGGACCCCACTGTGACTTCACTTCGCCGACGAACTCGGCCATCGCCGCAGCGTCGGTCGCATCGACTCGGCGCAACATGACCTGGGACTCGTCCTGACCGAAGCGCTCTTCGAATTCGGCAGCTTCGTCGGGGAGGAGGTAGGTGACTGCCAGTCGGCAGTCTTCGGCCAGGAGTCGTTCGGCCAGGGCGACGCCGAGGCCCCCGGTTCCGCCGGTGATGACGATGGTGCGGTTCACGCTTCTCTTCCTCTGCTCCGAGTCGAGCCTGACGCTACCAACGATCGGCCGAGGCGTCTTCTCGATGCCCGCCTACTCGTCGGAGATCTCGAGGAAACCGCCGGGAGATCTCCAGTTCCCACCGCAGTGATAGCGCTTCCATGGTATGTTCGCCGCGGCGTCAGATCGACGGGAGGAAAGACGATGGCCTCGATCACGTTCGACTCGATCGGGAAGGTGTACCCGGACGGAACGCGGGCGATCCACGATGTGAACATCCACGTCGAGGATGGCGAGTTCGTCGTGCTGGTCGGTCCGTCGGGTTGTGGGAAGTCGACCCTGCTGCGCATGGTCGCCGGGCTCGAAGACGTCACCGAAGGGGATCTGTCGATCGGCACCCGGGTCGTCAACGACGTGTCGCCGAAGGACCGCGACATCGCCATGGTGTTCCAGAACTACGCGCTGTACCCCCACATGAGCGTGTTCGACAACATGGCCTTCGGTCTGAAGCTGCGCAAGATGCCCCGCGACGAGATCCAGCGCCGGGTCGAGAACGCCGCCAAGACCCTCGAGATCACCGAACTGCTGGATCGCAAGCCGAAGGCGCTGTCCGGCGGCCAGCGTCAGCGGGTGGCGATGGGACGGGCGATCGTGCGTGAACCGGCCGCCTTCCTCATGGACGAGCCCCTCTCCAACCTCGACGCCAAGCTTCGTGTCCAGATGCGATCGGAACTCGGTCTACTCCATGCCCGGCTCAAGACCACGACGCTGTATGTCACTCACGATCAGGTCGAGGCGATGACGATGGGCGATCGGGTGGCGGTGCTGCGGGCGATCCACGGTCGGGAGGTCACCAACCTCCAGCAGATCGACTCGCCCCGCAAGCTGTACGACGAGCCGGACAACCTCTTCGTCGCCGGTTTCATCGGATCCCCGTCGATGAACTTCGCCTACGGGACGATCTCCGGGGAGGGTGACCGGGTGTACGCCTCGTTCTGCGGGGAGAAGATCGAGATCGACCGTTCCCGGCTGCAGGAACGTCCCGGCCTGGCCGACTACAAGGGCCAGGAGATCGTCATCGGGATCCGGCCCGAGGCGTTCGAAATCCTCGAAGCGGCCTCGTCCGATGTCGTCACCGAGGGCCGCACGATGGCGGTGGAGACCCAGATCGTCGAACAGCTCGGCTCGGAGGCGTTCGTGCACTTCACCAAGCCGTACCCGCCGGTGGTCACCGAGGATCTGCGCGAGGCGATGGAAGGCGCGGAGGAGGAGATGGGCGGGGCGGAGACCAAGTTCACCGCTCGGGTCCACCCCGACTTCGCTCCCCGTCCGTTGTCGAACGCCACCCTGGTGGTCGACTCGTCCAAGCTGCACTTCTTCGACAAGGAGACCGGCCGGGCGATTCGCTGACACTCGGGAACCCGGAGACGGTGGGTGACGTCGCATCGTCAGCCCATACAGGAGTTCCCGACATGACCATCCGAATCCCTTTCCACGGCGTCGAGCGACGCCTGCGGCCGTACGCGGTGACCACGCCTCGATACCCACGTCGTCACCTCCTCGCCGCCACTCGCTGACCCCGCGGCGGCCGGACTCCGGGTAACTGTGGGGCGGGTACGCTCCGGCAGGCAACGGCCCCGGACCAGGACGTCTGATGATCGAGATGAACCCGCTGGCGACGGTCGATCCGACGGTCGCCGATCTGATCCGCCGCGATCTGCAGCGGCAGAACACCCACATCCACTTGATTGCATCCGAGAACTTCGCTTCGCCGGCGGTGATGGCGGCGAGCGGATCGATCTTCACCAACAAGTACGCCGAGGGATACCCCGGCAAGCGGTACTACGAGGGATGTTCGGTGGTCGACGAGGTCGAGCAGTTGGCGATCGACCGGGCCAAGGCACTGTTCGACGCAGCTCACGCCAACGTCCAACCACACTCCGGAGCTCAAGCCAACATGGGCGTGTACCTGTCGCTGCTCGAACCGGGGGACCGGGTGATGGGCATGCGCCTCGACCAGGGCGGTCACCTGACACATGGGTCGCCGGTGAATTTCTCCGGCCGCTACTACGACTTCGTCGCCTACGGCCTGGACCCCGAAACCGAATTGATCGACATGGACGACGTTCGCCGTCTGGCGCTCGAACATCGTCCGAAGATCCTGCTGGCCGGCTACTCGGCCTATTCGGGGGAGTTGGACTACGCCGCCTTCCGGTCGATCGCCGACGAGATCGGCGCAGTCTTCATGGTGGACGCCGCCCATTTCATCGGCCCGGTCGCAGGCAAGGCGATGCCGAACCCGATGCCCTACGCCGACATCGTCACCGCCACGACCCACAAGGCGTTGCGTGGTCCCCGCGGCGGACTGATCCTGTCCAACGAGGAACACGCACCCACGATCGACAAGGCCGTGTTCCCGGGCGGTCAGGGCGGGCCGATCGTCAACCAGATCGCAGCCAAGGCGGTGTGCTTCCACGAAGCGTCGACCCCGGAGTTCGCCGCCTACGCCCGTCAGATCCTGGCCAACGCCAGGGCGATGGCGGACCGCATGATCGCCGAGGGAGTTCGGCTGGTCACCGGAGGCACCACCAACCACTTGTTCCTCGTCGATCTCCGGTCGGTGGATCCCGATCTGACCGGACGGGACGCAGCCCGAATGCTCGACTCGATCGGCATCACGCTGAACTTCAACTCGATCCCCAACGATCCGCGCCCGCCTTACCGGGCGAGCGGGCTGCGGATCGGTACCCCGGCCATGACCACCCAGGGAATGAAAGAAGAACAGGCCGACCAGGTGGCAGGCCTCATCGCCCGCGCCCTTCGCTCCCACTCCGATGTGTCCGCACTCGCCGCCATCGAATCCGAGGTGCGCGCCCTGGCCAAACAGTTCCCGCCGTATCCGCTGGACTATTCGGGTATCGCCTGACTGATCGTGCCTGAACCCCACAACGCTCACCGCGACGTCACGTCGGCATTCAGCGAAGGCTGGATGGCAGGCGGCGGTTTCCTCGGATCCGTGCTGTCGGGAGCGTTGGTCGGCTGGCTGGTCGATCGTTGGCTGGGGACCGACCCGTGGTTCGTGGTGTCGGGCATCGTGTTGGGCAGCTACTCGGGATTCCTCCGGGTATGGCACTTCTCCAAGCGGATGCTCCCGCCTGACCAACGAGGCGAGGAATGAACGAGACGCCCGAGCTCGGAACGACACCCGTCGAGTCGGTGATCGCCCGGCACACGGTGCGTCGGGCCCTGTGGGTGGGCCCGTTGGTCGTCGTCGGGTTCTGGCTGGCGCGCGGCTTCGACGGCGGTTGGGCGGCGGCGGTCGGAGTGCTGGTGGTGGCGGCGAACTTCCTGGCCGCCGGAGCCATGTTGAGCCTCGCCCTCCGGATCTCGCTGGCGATGTACCACGCGGCAGCGTTGTTCGGGTTCTTCCTCCGTCTTGGCTTGATAATGGGCTCGCTGCTACTCATTGCGGCCGTGATCGAAATCGACCGCCTGGCGTTTGGCCTCGCGACGGTCATCACGTATATGGTGCTGCTGATCCTCGAATCGGTGGCAGTAGCCCGCGGGAAAGAAAGGGATGTGGATTGGACCAGCTAGTTCTGGCCGTTGAGAACTGTGACTTCGTCAACCAGCCGGTATGCGCCCCGGCCGACGTCACCGAACTCTTCGTCTTCCCCAACTTGTTCGGGACGCAGATCAACCGAACCGTCGTCCTCACGTTCGTCGCTGCGTTCATCGTCATCGGAATCCTCTGGTTCGCCTACCGGCGTCGGTCGCCGGTACCCACCAAGTTCGGCGCCGCCGTCGAAGGCCTGGTCGACATGGTGCGCAACGACATCGCCATCGGGGTCATCGGGCCCGACGGGGTCAAGTACGTTCCGTATCTCCTGTCGCTGTTCATGTTCATCCTCGTCGGCAACCTCTTCGAGGTGACCCCGCTGGTGAACTTCCCGATCACCTCCCGGATGGCCATCCCGCTGTTCCTCGCTCTGCTGACCTACGTCGTCTTCGTCTTCCTCGGATTCAAGACCTCGGGAATCCGCTACGTCACCGACCTGCTGTGGCCGCCGGGAGTCCCGGTGGCGCTCAAGCCGCTGGTGGGGATCATCGAGCTCGTGAACGTGTTCGCCGTGCGGCCCTTCTCTCATGCGGTCCGGTTGTTCGCCAACCTGGTCGCCGGCCACACGATGTTGAGTCTCCTGTTGGTGACCGGGTGGATCTTCACGTTCAACCTGGTGACCAACTTCGGGGAGATCGGAGCCAAAGGCTTCGCCGGACCGGCCTGGTTCGCCTTCGGGATCGGGATCTACGTCTTCGAGATCATCGTTTCGGTCGTCCAGGCATACATCTTCACGCTGCTCGCAGCCGTGTACATCCAGTCGTCGCTCCACCCGGAGCACTAGGTCGTCAGACCGGTAGGCAAGAAAGGAATAGGGAACAGACATGGACGCAGTACTCGCAGTGCTGGCGACCGCTCAGGTCCTCGCACAGGAGGCGGGGACGAGTGGGATCACCGGCAGCCTGAACGTCATCGGCTACGGCCTCGCCGCCATCGGCCCCGGAATCGGCGTGGGTCTCGTGGCCGGCAACGCCGTGCAGGCGATGGCCCGTCAGCCTGAGGCGGCCGGCATGGTCCGGACGACGATGTTCCTCGGTATCGCATTCACCGAGGCACTCGCCCTCATCGGCTTCGTGCTCTTCTTCCTGGGCTGATCCTGATGATCACCCTGGCGCAGACGACGATCCTCGCAGCCGAGGAGTCGGGAGACGGGGGCCTCGAGCTCCTGTTGCCCGCCACTCCCGAGCTGATCGCCGGGATCATCGCTTTCGCGCTCGTCTTCTTCTTCATCCGGTTGTGGGCGATGCCCGCGATCAACGAGTCCCTCGAGAATCGCCAGAAGGCGATCGGGGGGCAGATGGAAGAGGCCGAGAAGGCGAAGGCGGAGGCAGAGAAATTGCGTGCCGAGTACGCCGCGCAGCTGGCCGAAGCTCAGGCCGAGAAGAACCGCATCATCGAGGCGGCACGCGCCGAAGCGGACACGGTCAAGGCGGACCTGATCGCCAAGGCCGAATCCCAGGCTGCCGAGATCCTCGACAAGGCTCGCGTCGATGCCGCCGCCGAGAAGGCGCGCGTGATGGCCGACGCCCAGCGGGAAGTCGCCAACCTCACCGTCGATCTCGCCGAGAAGGTGGTCGGTTCCAGCCTGGACCGCCAGACCCAGCTCGGGCTGGTCGAGCGATACATCGCAGAACTGGAGCGATAGGTGAGCGAGCGGATCGAGGGTTACGCAGCAGCGGCGCTCGCTCTGGCAACGGCCGAGGGCGAAGCAGATCGTGTCGGCCAGGAGCTGTTCGCCGTGGGCCAGGCCGTGCAGGCCTCGCCTGAGCTGCGCGACGCTCTGACCGACCCGCGGCTCCCGCTCGACCGGAAAGAGGCGATCGTTCGCGAGGTCGTCGGTGCCCATGCGTCCAGGGTCACCGTCAACCTCGTCTCGCTGTTCGTCGCTCAAGGTCGGGGCGGTGATATCGCCGAGATCGCCACCGCACTCGCCGAGGCGCGGGCCCACTCCGCCGGGAAGGCGCTGGCCGAGGTGCGAACCGCGGTCCCGCTCGACGATGCCACGGTTGCCCGTCTCGCCGCCGCCCTGGAACGCAAGACCGGTCGTCCGGTCGAGGTCAAGACCATCGTCGACCCCTCCATTCTCGGAGGCATCGTCACCCGCGTGGGGGACACGGTGATCGACGGTTCCGTCGCCCGCCGCATGCGATCACTGCGTGAAACGCTTCAGACTCGATAGGGAAGGACCATGTCAGAACTCACCATCAGTGCGCAGTCCATCACCGACGCGCTGAAGAAGAACCTCGCCGACTGGTCCCCGGACACGACCGAGGAGACGGTCGGCTACGTGACCTCCATCGCCGATGGTGTGGCACGAGTCGAGGGGCTGCCGAACGTGATGGCGTCGGAGCTGCTCGAGTTCCCGGGCGGGCTCATCGGTGTCACGTTGAACATCGACGAACACGACCTCGGCGTCGTGCTCATGGGCGAGTACACCCACATCCAGGAAGGCGACCCGGTCAAGCAGACCGGAAACGTGCTGTCGGTCCCGGTGGGCGACGCCCTGTTGGGTCGGGTCGTCGACCCGCTCGGCAATCCCATCGACGGGCGGGGTCCGATCGAGACGACCGAACGCCGGTTGCTCGAAACCCAGGCGCCGTCCGTCGTCGAGCGCCAGCCGGTGAAAGAACCCCTGCAGACCGGTGTCAAGGCCATCGACGCCCTCACCCCGATCGGGCGTGGGCAGCGTCAGCTGATCATCGGTGACCGCCAGACCGGTAAGACCGCCATCTTGGTGGACACGATCATCAACCAGAAGCGGTATTGGGGTACCAAGAACGCCGTCAAGTGCGTGTACGTCGCCGTCGGCCAGAAGGCGTCGACTGTCGCCGAGGTCGTCGAGACCTTGCGCGAACACGGTGCCCTCGAATACACCGTGGTGGTGAACGCTCCGGCGTCGGCCGCACCCGCCCTCCAGATGTACGCCCCGTACGCCGGCTCGGCCATCGGCCAGTACTGGATGTACAAGGGCGAACACGCCCTGGTCATGTTCGACGACCTCTCCAAGCAGGCGGTGGCCTATCGCGAGATTTCGCTCCTGCTGCGTCGTCCACCCGGCCGTGAGGCGTATCCGGGTGACGTCTTCTACCTGCATTCTCGGCTCCTTGAGCGCTGTGCCAAGCTCTCCGACGAACTCGGGGCCGGATCGCTGACCGGTCTTCCGGTGATCGAGACCAAAGCCAACGACATCTCCGCCTACATCCCCACCAACGTGATCTCCATCACCGACGGTCAGGTGTTCTTGGAGACCGATCTGTTCTATCAGGGCATCCGCCCGGCGGTGAACGCCGGTACGTCGGTGTCCCGGGTGGGTGGTTCGGCTCAGATCAAGGCGATGAGCAAGATCGCCGGCCCGCTGCGGCTCAACCTCGCTCAGTTCCGTGAGCTGGCCGCGTTCGCCGAGTTCGGATCCGAGCTCGACGCCGCGTCGCTGGCCCAGCTCGAGCGCGGTCGACGCGTGGTGGAGGTGCTCAAACAGCCGCAGTTCCGACCGATGGCGGTCGAAGAGCAGGTGCTTTCGATCTACGCAGTGACCGCCGGTCACACCGACGACATCGCGGTCGGCGACATCCGCCGGTTCGAGACCGGGCTGCGGGACTTCTTCCGTACGCGGTACAACCACCTGCTGGAAGGGATCGTGGAGTCCGGGAAGATGGACGACTCCGACGCCTTCGACGCAGCGATCGGCGAGTTCAAGTCCACGTTCGAGCGGACCGCATCGGTCGAGGAGTAGGAGCCAGTGGCAGGAGCCGGCCTTCGCGACACCCGTCGCCGCATCCGCAGTATCGAGGCGACCAAGAAGATCACCCGCGCTATGGAGCTGATCGCCGCCTCGCGGATTCCCAAGGCGCAGGCTCGGGTGAACGCGTCCAAGCCCTACACCGCCAAGCTGGTCGAGGTCATCGAGAACGTCGGTGGCGCGGCCGGTTCGGCATCGCATCCGCTGCTGGAACGACGGGAGCTGCGACGGGTCGGGATCGTGGTGGTCTCGAGCGACCGAGGCTTGGCAGGCGCCTATGCCACCAACGTCATCCGTCTGGCGGAACGCCGCATGCTCGAACACCGTAAGGCGGGAGTCGAGGTCCAGCTGTTCACGGTGGGGAAGAAGGCCCAGGCGTACTTCCGCTACCGCGGGTGGACGATCGCCCAGGCGTATCTCGGAGTGACCGACACCCCCGGCTACGGCGATGCCCGCGCTATCGCCAACGCCATCATGGAGTCCTACGGGTCGGCCGAGATCGACGCGGTCGAAGCGTTCTACACCAAGTTCCAGTCGGCTCTCACCCAGGTCCCGGTCGCCGCCGAGTTGTTGCCGATCACCCCTCCGACCGCCGAGAAGGGCACCGGACCCCAGGCCGCCTACGAGTTCGAGCCGTCACCGGCGGCGATCCTCGATCGGCTCCTGCCCCGCTACGTGGAAGCCACCGTGTTCAACATGCTGCTGGAAGCGTCGGCCTCGGAGCATTCGGCCCGCCGGCGGGCGATGAAGGCCGCCACCGACAACGCAGAAGAATTGATCAGGATCCTGACGGTCCAAGCCAACCGGGCCCGGCAGGCCGAGATCACCACCGCCATCACCGAGATCGTCGGCGGTGCCGAAGCACTCAAGGAGTGAGCACACCGCCATGAAGGAGCGAGCACATGTCTGAGAGCACCCCGAACGGGCGAATCGTCAAGGTCGCCGGTCCCGTGGTGGACGCCGAGTTCCCGCCCGGCGCCCTTCCCGAGATCAACTTCGCCGTCGAGATCGACATCCAGTTGGGTGACAAGACCATCGTCGGCGAAGTCGCCCAGCACGTCGGTGACAACACGGTGCGGATCGTGGCCATGGCCCCTACCGACGGACTCACCCGGGGCGCCGAAGTGCGCAACATGGGTCAGCCGATCACCGTGCCGGTGGGCGATCAGGCCCTCGGCCACATCTTCAACGTGTGGGGCGACTCGCTCGACGCCCCCGACATGGACTTCGGGGAACCGCGCTGGCCCATCCATCGTGATCCGCCGGCGTTCGAAGACGTCGAGCCGCAGCGCAAGGTCTTCGAAACCGGCATCAAGGTGCTCGACCTGATCTGCCCTTACCTCGAGGGCGGAAAGATCGGTCTGTTCGGTGGTGCCGGTGTCGGCAAGACCGTGCTCATCCAGGAGATGATCAACCGGGTGGCCACCCAGCACGGTGGTGTTTCGGTGTTCGCCGGCGTCGGAGAACGCACCCGGGAAGGCAACGACCTGTTCTTGGAGATGCAGGAGTCCGGCGTCATAGACAAGGCCGCACTCGTGTTCGGCCAGATGGACGAGCCCCCTGGTGTGCGACTCCGTGTCGCTCTGTCGGCGCTGACCATGGCCGAGTACTTCCGGGACGTACAGAACCAGGACGTGTTGTTGTTCATCGACAACATCTTCCGGTTCACCCAGGCCGGTTCCGAGGTCTCGACGCTGCTGGGACGCATGCCGTCCGAGGTGGGGTATCAGCCCACCCTGGCCGACGAAATGGGATTCCTGCAGGAGCGGATCACCTCGCTGAAGGGCAAGTCGATCACCTCGTTGCAGGCCATCTACGTGCCGGCCGAAGACATCACCGACCCCGCTCCGCACACGGCCTTCGCCCACCTCGACGCCACCACCGTGCTCTCCCGGCCGCTGACCGCCCTCGGTATCTATCCGGCGGTCGACCCGCTCGACTCGTCGAGCCGGGCCCTCGACCCGCAGATCATCGGTGAGGAGCACTACTCGGTCACTGTCGAAGTGCAGCGGATCCTGCAGCGCTACAAGGACCTGCAGGACATCATCGCCATCCTCGGCATCGACGAGCTCTCCGAAGAGGACAAGCTGGTGGTGGGTCGTGCCCGCCGCATCCAGCGATTCCTGGCCCAGCCGATGTTCGTGGCCGAGCAGTTCACCGGCCAGCCCGGCATCTACACCCCGCTGGAGGAGACGATCGCCTCGTTCAAGGCGATCACCCGCGGCGAGATGGACGAATATCCGGAGCAGGCCTTCTACATGGTCGGCGGTGCCGACGATGTGCGGAAGAAAGCCGACGAGCTGGTCAAGAAGGGCGACGCCGCCTGATGGCCAAGTCGTTCCAGCTCGACGTCGTGTCACCCGAGGCGACAGTGTGGTCCGGGGAAGCGGACTTCGTGGTCGCCCGGACGACCGAGGGCGAGATCGGCATCCTCGCTGATCACGAGCCTTTGTTGGCTGCGTTGACCACCGGCGCGGTGACCGTCGAGCACGGTTCGACCAGGACCACCATCGGCGTGCACGGTGGGTTTCTGCAGGTGCTGAACAATCAAGTCACCCTCCTGACCGACCGAGCCCAAGTCTCCACCGGATCGAAGGAAGAGGCGGCCGAACTGGCCCGGTCCCTGCAGCAGACCGCCGAGTAGCTATACCAGCCGGCCAGCGAACTCATCGGTCGTGGCAGGCAGGCCCCGTCCGATCGAATCGGCGATGGCGGGGAAGAACATCCCGGCGAGGAACGACCGGGACCGCACCGCCAGGTCGACGGTGATGGTGGTTTCATCGGCCACCTTCCGCAGAGAAACGTCGATGGTCGCGATCACTTCGCTGGTCGTCAGCTCCAAACGAATGTGGTCGGGCTCGTCTGAGACGGTGACACTCGACGTGCCGAGGTAGCGGACGCCGCCGACCGATGCGGCAAAGGCGAAACGGGTCAGGTTGCCGTCGGCGTCGTGCACCGCGCCATGGACCGTTTCCACCCCGGCGATCCCCTCCCAGGTCTCAGGCCGCTGCAGCGCCTGCCAGGCGGCGGCGAGATCTCCGGACGTGGTGGCTGTGGCACGGAACGTCTGGCTGGGCATGGAAGGAGCGAGCCTACCGAGCAGGAGAACGGGGGCGGCGTCCCCCATAGACACCGCCCCCGTTGCTCGTTTCCCCGGGAGGAGGGAACTGTGTTGTCAGCGTCCGAACTGAACGTGTTCAATGTTCTTCTGCTGTCCCGAGTTGTATCCACCCGATGTGTCCACCGCGTTACCGGACGTCGCCTGTTCGGTGAACTTGCCCGCCGCCCGAGCCACCGATGACCGACCCGACGGAGTTCCTTCGGTTGGCCCTCGATCCGGTACGCCTGGCGGTGCTCGGCGCCGCGGCGACCGGACCGGTCGTCGTGTCGTCCCTGGCCCGCGATCTCGGTATTCCCGATTCGAAGGTAGAGAGAGCCGTAGGACGCCTGCGGGCCGCGGCGCTGCTGGACGAGGACTTGTGTCTCGATGTCGGCGTCCTTCGTTCCATTTCGTCGCAACTACCCGATCTGGCCCCGGCCGACGATTCGGTTCTCGCCGGAGCGTGGACCGCGGGCGAACAGGCAGTATTGACGCACTTCTTCGAGCGGGATCGCCTCCGCGAGATTCCGGCGAACCGTTCGAAGCGTCTCGTCGTGTTGGAACGCCTCGTCCAAATCTTCGAACCGGGGTTGCGCTACGACGAACTCGAAGTCAGCCGGCGCCTACAGCTGTTCCACCCGGATTACGCCGCGTTGCGGCGGTACCTCGTGGACGAAGGGCTGTTGAGCCGGGCCGACGGTGCCTACTGGAGGTCAGGGGGTCGCTTCGAGCCCTGAAGGGTGGGAGGGTCGCAGCACTATCGTCGTCCCGATGCCCGGACTCATGGCGTTCCACGCACATCCTGACGACGAAGTGATCCAGACCGGCGGCGTCCTCAGTCGAGCGGTCGAGGCCGGCGAGCACGTGGTGGTGGTCACCGCCACCGACGGCGCCGAGGGGGAGGTGCACAACTACGACAACCCGGACGAGATCAAGGCGCGCTTGGCCGAAGTTCGGGCGGAGGAAGTACGCGCGTCGCTCGACATTCTCGGCGTCGAACACCACGCCTTCCTCGGCTACCGCGACTCGGGGATGATGGGCGAGGAGTCGAACAAGCACCCCGATTGTTTCTGGCAGGCGGACTTCATGGAGGCGACCGGCCGTCTGGTCCGCCAGATCAGAAAGCACCGACCCGAAGTACTGGTGATCTACGACCCGTACGGCGGCTACGGGCATCCCGACCACATCAACGTCCACCGCATCGGTCTCGCCGCCTACACCGGATGCATCGATCTCGGCCGGTTCCCGTTGGAAGACGGTGAAGAACTGTGGGAGCCGCAGAAGCTGTACTGGACCACCTGGCCACGGAGTCGGGTGCAGCGCATGATGCAGGCTCGGTTCGAGGCGGGAGAGATCACAGCCGAAGAGCTGGCCGAGGCCGAACACCGGGGGACTCCCGACGAGTACATCACCTGTTGGGTCGACGTCTCGGACAAGGTGGCGGTCAAAGAACACGCCCTCCGTGCGCATCGCAGCCAGATCCCCGCCGATTGGCCATGGTTGACGACTCCGGAAGAACAGAAGGCGGAGGTGTTCGGAAGGGAGTCTTTCGTGCGGGTCTTCAGCCGGGTTCCGGCTCCCGAGCGCGAGGACGACCTGTTCGCCGGCTTGCGATGACTGCGGCCGACCATTGGCGAGCCCAGTTGGCGGCGTGGGAGATCCCGTCCGAGCTGCTGGCCGCGGTCACCGAGGACCCCTACCGGTGGCCGGTCGAGGTGTTCCGGCGCCGCAACCTCTCCGCAGACGAGTCCGATCCGGCACCGACCACGGGGATCGTGCAACGTCTCGCCGGTCCTGGCGGGTCGGTCCTCGACATCGGTGCCGGAACCGGTCGGGCGTCGATCCCGCTCGCCCGAAGCGGTCACCCGGTGACAGCGGTGGAGAAGTCCGAACCGATGGCGGAAGCCCTGCGGCAGGAAACCGTTGACTTCCCCGAGTACCGGATCGTCGAAGACGCCTGGCCGTTGGCGGAGGATCCGGGTGCCTTCGATGTCGTGATGGCCGCCCATGTCGTGTACGACGTCTCGGCGATCGAGACGTTCATCCAGGCGATGGACGCCCATTCCCGTCGCGGTGTGGTCCTCGAACTGACAGAGTCCCACCCTTGGACCCCGCTCGGCGGCTACTACCGCGTTCTGCACGGGATCGATCGTCCGAACGGTCCCACGGCCGACGATCTGGTGGCTGTCATCGCCGAGGTCGTGGGGGTCGTGCCGCAGGTCGAGCGGTGGGAACGTCCGGGTGGAACATGGTTCGAATCATGGGATGAGATCGTCGAGCTGTATCGGCGGCGGCTGGTGGTGCCGGACGATCGGGTGGACGAGGTCCGTCCGCTTCTCGAGCCGGATGTCTCCGAAATCGACGGTCGGTTGACGGTGGGCGGCACCGTTCGCCGACTGGCGACGGTGTGGTGGCCGGCGTCCGACTAATTTCCTTCTCATGAGTGCCTTTCTCCACCCGTTCAGCCCACCGCGCATGACCGACTTCGTCACCATCGTCGGTGGCGATGGATCGGAGATCTGGGACACCGACGGCAACCGGTACATCGACGGGATGGCGTCGCTCTGGTACATGAACGTCGGGCACGGTCATCCGAAGATGATCGAGGCCATCACCGCTCAGGCGAAGGCGCTCGCCAGTTATCACACCTTCGCTCCCTTCTCGAACCTGCCGGCCGAGCGGCTGGCCGACACCATCCTCGAGGTGTCCCCCTTCGATCGGGGTCGGGTCTTCTTGGCGACCAGTGGGTCCGAGGCCGTCGACACCGCGATGAAGCTCGCCCGGATCGCTCAACGCGAGGCGGGGCACCCGGAGAGGACCATGATCGTCAGCCGGGAACACGGGTATCACGGCACCAACTTCGGTGGAACGTCCGCCCAGGGTATCCCGGTGAACCGGGAGGGGTTCGGAGAGCTCGTCGGCAACGTGGTCAACGTCGCCGGTACCGACATCGAGCCGATGGCGCGAATGTTCTCCGAGCACGGTGGTCGGATCGCGGCAGTCCTATCCGAACCCCTCCAGGGGGCGGGTGGGGTCTTCCCGCCGCCGGAGGGCTACCACGAAGGGTTACGGGCGCTGTGTGACGAGTACGGCGCGTACCTGATCTTCGACGAGGTG
>JBKHXZ010000147.1:0-4557 GCA_046565785.1 Acidimicrobiia bacterium | reverse complement strand
ACGACCTGTCGGAAGCAGGCGACGCCGACCATGTCGTGCTCTTGGCCGGCCGGGTGGTCGCCGACGGACCACCGGAGGCGGTGTTGACCGACGACAACCTCGCCGCCGCCTACGGCCCGGGGCTCCTCCATGCCGACCACGGCGTCCCGATGATCGACGACCCGGCCCACGTCACCCGTCAAGCCCACCAGCATCGCGAGTGGCCCGGCTGAGCGCGCAGCGCGAACGACAAGGCCTCCGGAGAGCCGGTCGGTGAGAACAGAGGCAGGACGAGGACTGACGGGTGGACGAGTCGGACGAAGAACCGGTTCCGTCTACGGGTCGCGGCCGCTGGTGGTGTAGGTGGTGCCGAGCGGACTCTTCCAGACGATGTCCCCGTTCGGCAGGTGGGTGTAGGTCCACCCGGTCTGATGCCGTACACAGTGGTCGTGCCGGCAGAGCGGTGCAGAGTCCTCGGTCCGGGTGAAGCCTGACTCCGAGTAGGGCGTGGAATGGTCGAGGTCGCATCCGATCGTCGGCATCCGGCATCCGGGGGCAACACACGTCGTGTGCCGCGCTGCCAGCCGACGTCGTTGCGAAGCCGTGTGACGCCGGCGGGTGTGACCGTCGGCAACCGGCATCCCCGATTTCGGATCGATCACCGTCCACTCCCACGATCCGAGACCGGATTCGCCCACCTGGCGCACGATGTCGTCGAGGATCGGGCCGTACCCGGCGAGGTCGGCAGCGGCAGCGGCGTCCGGATCGAAGAGATCGGTGAGCGAGACGGTGAGGTGCACCTTGCCAATGGTCGGGGAGGACGTTCCGCAGAGCAGGTCGACGGCGATGTCGGCCCGCAGTTGGTCCATGGTGCGGGTCTCGCCCTCGCCGCGCAGACGCCGGGCGATGTCGTTGATCCGCTCGGACAGCTCCTGGGCACGGAGCGCGTCGACTCCATACAGGTGGATACTGGCCGTGCCATCCGGCTCGGGCTGGGTGAAGAACAGGCGCTGTTCTCTCGCCTTCCGGGTCTCTTCGCGACAACTCTCGGGATCGACATCCAACGCCGCCCGACGAATCCGGGCCGCCAACTGACCGGTGGTCAGCCGAGCCGCGTCCTCGATCACTTCGTCGGCGACCAACCGGGCATGCGCCACGGAAAGGTGAATGGTGCGGTCGACGATGACTTTCGCCCTCCGTCGGTCGATCTCGCCGGCGCGTAGAAGGGCAAGCACCGCCGGGAGCCGCACCGTGAGGTCGGTGGCGAAATCCAGCTCGTTCTCGGCGGTACGACGTGTCCACCGCAACGCCCCTCGCAGCTCGAACGTGGCCCCGTCGTAGGTGTCCTTTGCGTCTCCCAGCTCGAGCGCCCTGTACGACTGATGGATGCTGCCGATCGCCTGCAAGGACCGAGCCTGGAGCGCGGCCACCATCCGTTCCGACGCCTTCAAGTAGCGAATGCGGTCGACGTCGGACAGCCTGTCGGGCTCGTAGAAGCACAAGAGCTCGGCCAGCCGGTGATCAGCGGGGACCGTCTCCAGGTCCTCTGGCAGTTGAGTCTCCCACTCGGCGAGTATCCGCTGGACAACTTCCTCTTCGGCATCCAGGAGCGCTTCGAACGCCGCCACCTGGTCTTCGATCACGTCGCCCGTCTGGGTTGTCTCGGAATATGTGGTTCCCTCGAACATCTGTACGCACAACGTAGCGAGGGGGTGTGACATTTTTTCGTTCTACGCGAAAGACGGTGGGTGGGGGCTGAGCCCTCCTACTTTCGGTTCACAAAGGCATCGCGGCCGAGTGGCAACTCCCCAATGAGCCGTAACCCCAGATCAGGACACAAGTTCGATTAGGCCCCGATAGACGCCGCGAACACACCAAAGACAACGAACAACGTGAGGGTTGAGACTCCTACCCATCCCAAAACGATCCCGGCGATCGCAAGCCCGCGACCGGATTGCTCGCCATTTGAAGCCTCGATTTGCTTCTTCGCGTTGTAACCGAATATGAGGGCAAGAATCGAACCGACCCAGTAGAGCCAGACGATGCCAAGGACCAAGGATGCAATCGCCATACCATTAGTCCGCTGCTCCGTCGGTCACCGTCCAACCCGGTAGTCGTAGCCGCAATATCGGCACACCATCGCCTGCGCCTGGATAGATTCGCCGCAATCAGGGCAAGCCTTTGTATCTGTCGTCATGCCTCCTACCCGCGAGCTATACGGGTAGTAGGAAACCACCACAGCACTTCCATTACAAGCTCTCCTGACTTGGACTCCTCGCTCAGGCCATGGCCACCAGGTCGAGCATCGACTCGTCGAAGTAGTGCAGCTCGCCTTCGGGCATCATGAGTGCCCGGTCCGGGCCGAGCTGGGCGACGAAGTCGGTGTCGTGGGAGACCAGCACGATCGTTCCTCGATAGGACGACAACGCATCCAAGAGGGCATCCTTGGCCTGTGGGTCGAGGTTGTTGGTCGGCTCGTCCAGAAGGAGGACGTTGGGACGCGACGTCATCAGCATCGCCAATGCCAGCTTGGTCTTCTCGCCACCTGACAGCGTCGACGCGTCCTGATCGACCTTGTCGGCGAGGAGAAAGTGTCCGAGGAGGGCGCGCAGTTGCTGGTCGGGAATTCCCTCCGACACTCCCTTGACGTGGTCGAACACGGTCACGCCGGCTTGGATCTGCTCGTGCTCCTGGGCGTAGTAGCCCGGCGACGCCTTGTGACCGAGAACCACCTCGCCCAAGTCCTGGGTTTCCACACCGGCGAGGATGCGCAGCAGCGTGGTCTTGCCTGCACCGTTGAGGCCCATGATCATCATGGTCTTCCCCCGTTCGACGGCGACATCGACATCCACGAACACCAGATTGTCTCCGAACGACTTGGCGAGCCCCTTGCCTTCCAACGGGATGCGCCCCGACGGTTCCGGTTGAGGGAAGCGCACGGTGACGTCCTTGCCGCGGGCCTGCACCTCCACCAAGTCACGTTTGAGACGCTCGGCCCGGGTCTCCATCGATCGGGCCCGTCGCGCCATCTTCTCGGTGGAGCCCTTGAATCGCCGGACGTTCTCCTCCAACGCGTTGATCTTCTGGAGCTGATGCTTGCGTTCCTTCTCCCGCTGCGCACGGCGTCGTTCCCGCTCGGCGAGGAAGAAGCTGTAGTTGCCGTTGTACCGCTCGATCCGCTGGTTCTCCAACGACAGCACCGACGTGATCGCTTCGTCGAGCAGCGGCAAATCGTGGGAGACCACCAGGAGCGCCCCCCGATAGTTCATGAGATACTCGACCAGCCATGCCTTGGCGTCGAGGTCGAGGTGGTTGGTCGGCTCGTCCAACAGCATGACGTCGGTTTCGGCGAACAGGATCCTGGCGAGCTCCACCCGGCGACGCTGGCCTCCAGACATCGTCGCCACCGGCTGAGCCAGGTCGTCGTTGTCGATTCCCAAGTTGGCCGCCGTCCGTTTGGCTTCGGCCTCGGCCACGAAACCGCCCTTGGCGTCGAACTCGTCCTGCAGACGGGAGAACCGCTGGATCGCCCGATCGCGGGCTTCGCCTTCGAGACGGTCGATCTTGCGCCTGGTCTCTTCGATCTTGTGCTGCATCGCCCCGATCTCCCGGGCGGCGAGGATCCGCTCCAACGCGGTCATGCCCGGATACTCGAGGTCGGGAAGGGCGGCCTCCTGGGAGAAGTATCCGAGATTGCCGGAGCGAGTCACGGTGCCTCCGGCAGGTGTCCGATAACCGACCAGGGTGCGCATCAGCGTCGTCTTGCCGGCACCGTTGCGGCCGACCAGCCCTACCTTGTCCCCCGCCTGCACGCTGAAGTTCGCCTCGTCCAACAGGACACGCGGGCCGACTTCCAAACGCAGATCACGAACGATGAGCATGACGGACGAACGCTAGAGCGCAGCCTGGGAGGATCGATCGGGAATTCTGGGCGCAGGTCTCGCCGATCAGCGGGACAAGACAGTGGCGAGGGCGTCGACCATCCGGTCCACCTGGGACTCGGTGATGACCAGCGGAGGGCACATCACCAGGTTGTTGCCGATGGGGCGCACGATCACACCCTCCGCAAGCACCCCGTCACGGTCCTTCATCGCATCCCGACCTTCGGGCAACTGGACCGCCCACACCGCTCCGACCCCACGCACCTCGGCGACGAGGCCGTCGGCTGCCAGGGCGTGGAGACCTTCACCCAGGCGACGCTCGATCAGCGGCACCCGGTCGAGCAGGCTTTCGTCCCGTTGGATACCGATGGCGGCCAGTCCGGCCGCGGCCGCGATCGGGTGGCCCGAGTAGGTGTAGCCGTGCTTGAGAGCGAAGCCCTCGTTGGCGGTGAGCGCCTCGGTCACATCCGGCCCGACGACCACGCCGCCGAGCGGGATGTAGCCGGACGACGATGCTTTTGCGAAGGTGATGAAGTCCGGCTGGACGCGGTAGTGCTGGGAGCCGAACCAGGTGCCGAGTCGTCCGAATCCCGTGATCACCTCGTCGAGAATCAAATAGGCCCCGTGCTGGTCGCACAGCGCCCGTAAACCTTCCAGGTATCCCTCCGGCGGCAGGAAAACGCCGCCGGCACCCTGC
>JBKHXZ010000146.1:0-4293 GCA_046565785.1 Acidimicrobiia bacterium | reverse complement strand
GAGGACTGGGAGATCATCCTCAACATTCTCTCCCCTCAGCGGAGCGCTGGGGGGAGACAGCCGAGCGCAGCGAGGCAGAGGGGGGCGGTCTGTGTGAGGGGGGACCGACGGGCTCGCTTCGCTCGCGCTGACCCCCCTGGCCCGCCAGGGCGGGCCTGTCCCCCCTGTCGCTTCGCTTCGGGGGGACAGAGGGCTGGGAGATGATCCTGGACATTCTCTCCCCCCAGCGCCGCGCTGGGGGGAGACAGCCGAGCGCAGCGAGGCAGAGGGGGGCCGTCCGCGAGGCCTGGTGAACCAGTGGATGAGGTGGACCGACGAGCTCGCTTTGCTCGCGAGACCCCCCTGGCCCGGCTGGCGCCGGGCCTGTCCCCCCTTTCGCTTCGCGTCGGGGGGACAGAAGGCTGGGGAACCTTCGCGTCTTGGAGGTCAGTCCTCGACGGGGTGGTAGGACATTTCGATGGCCATCCACACGGTTCGGGACAGGGGGTGGAAGAGGATCGGCGTCAGTCCCGCGACGGCGACGGTGGCGACGAAAAGGGGAGTCCACGGGACGTCGGGCCACAAGATCACCATGCCGCCGACGAGGACCGCCAGGACGAGGGCGAAGGTGACGATCGTGTTGATGATCATCGACCCCACCCAGTAACCCTGCTCCCGCTCGAACCTCAACGCGCACCGCGGGCAGGTCGGATGCAGTTCTCCGAACGTCCGGAAGATGCCGCCGCTTCCACAGCGGGGGCATCGCTTGCGGATCGCCCGTCCGAACATGGTGCTGAAACCAGGCTGTTTCATCAGCGGGCAGGCTAGGGCCGCGGCCCCGTATGCTCGCCCCGTGATCGAAGACGCCCTGAGTCGCCGCATCCAGTACGAGACGAGTGGGATCGACATCGACGACACCGACCCCGATCCGTATGTCCAGTTCGAGCGATGGTTCGCGGAGGCCGCTCGGGACATCGTCGAAGCCAACGCCATGATCCTGTCGACCGCCGGCCCTCACGGACCTTCGGCTCGGGCCGTCCTACTTCGTGAGATCGTCGACGGCGCTTTCGTCTTCTACACCAACCGTGACTCTCGTAAGGGTGAAGACATAGCAGCCGACGCCCGAGTCAGCCTGCTGTTCCCCTGGTTCGTGCTGCACCGTCAGGTGCGCATCGAAGGGGCCGCCGAGTCCGTCCCGGACGAGATGAGCGACGAGTATTTCGACTCCCGTCCGGTCGAGTCACGGGCAGGGGCGATCGCCTCGCCGCAAAGTCAGCCGATTCCTTCCCGAGAGTGGCTGGAGCGTCGGGTGGAAGAGGTTCTCCGGTCGGGCGACCTGGCACGTCCCATCCACTGGGGTGGGTATGGGGTGATGCCCGTGGTGTTCGAGTTCTGGCAGGGTCGGTCCAGTCGTCTGCACGATCGCATCCGTTACACCCGAGCCGGTACTGGATGGTTGCGGGAGCGCCTCGCCCCATGACACTCTGGGTCGAGGTGCTCGGGTCCTCGGGGAGTTGGCCGGCTCCGGGCCTTCCTTCTTCCGGCTACGTCGTGTCCGACGGTGCATCTCGCATCATCATGGATCTCGGTTTCGGGACAATGCCACGGCTGGCCGACCCGCTGAACGTCGACGCGGTCGTCGTTTCGCATCGTCATCCGGATCATTGCGCCGATGTCCTCGCCCTGTACCACCTGTGGGCTTACGGCGGCCGGCGCAAAGTGGGGGTGCCGCTGATCGCACCGCAGTCGACGCTCAACTCGCTGGCGGCGTTCGTGGAGGCACGCTCCGGTAACCGGTTCTGGGAGGTGTTTCTCGCCGCCCCTGTCGAACCGGGGATGACCAGACACGTCGGCACGTTCGACCTGTCCTTTTTCGCCGTCGACCATTCGGTGTCCGCGGTGGCCACTCGGGTGGTCGCCGGCAGGCGGTCGGTCTTCTACACCGGCGACACCGGATTGGCGGGGGAGTGGTGGAAGGCCGTTCCGCGGTCTGATCTGATTCTGTCCGAGGCGTCGTGGCAGGGTGACGGAGATGGCGGGGACTACACCCAGCACCTGACCGCCACCCAGGCCGGGCAGGTGGCAGCCCAGATCGGCGCAGACCAATTGGTCGTCACCCATCTGAAGCCTGGTCTGGATCCGGTACGGTCTGTGGCCGAAGCCCAGACCACGTTCCCCGGCCCGGTGAGTCATGCCGATCCGGGCCGCATCATCGAGGTGTGACCATGCGCGACCGCGCTCCAGACGAACTCAGACCACTTCGCCTGCACGTCGGCTACACCGACGCCACCCCAGGCTCGGTACTCATCGAAATGGGACGGACCAGGGTGCTGTGTACCGCCTCGGTCGAATCCGAGATCCCCCGGTGGATGCGGGACAGTGGGAAAGGATGGATCACCGCCGAATACGCCATGCTCCCCGGGTCCAGTTCCGAGCGCATCCGCCGCGACTCCTACACCAAAGGACGTCAGCAGGAGATCAGCCGCCTCATCGGACGAGCGCTGCGGTCGGTGGTGAGCCTCGACCAGATGTCCGACGTGATGGTGCGGGTCGACTGTGACGTGATCCAGGCGGATGGCGGCACCCGCACTGCGGCGGTCACCGGGGCGTGGGTGGCGCTGCACGAGGCGCTGGAGTGGGCTCTCCGGGAGAATCTGGTGGTGCGCAACCCGATCCGTGATCAGGTGGCGGCCACTTCGGTGGGCATCGTCGAAGGCGAGATCCTGCTCGACCTGGAGTACGAGTCAGACGCCGCCGCCCAGGTCGACCTCAACGTGGTGATGTCGGGGGAGGGCGGTCTGGTCGAAGTGCAGGGCACTGCCGAAGGCGAACCGTTCAACCGAGATCAGCTCGACCAGATGCTCGACCTGGCTGCCGCCGGGATCCGCGAGCTGGTCGACGCCCAGATCCGCGCCACGAGGCCATGATTTTCGAGCGGGTGGTCGTCGCTTCCAAGAACCCGGACAAGATCTCCGAAGTCGAGGAAGTTCTGGGTCGGTTGGGCATCGTCGAGGAGATCGTCCGAGGCCTGGAGTGGCCCGACGTCGACGAGACCGAACCCACCTTGGAGGGAAATGCATTGTTGAAGGCCCGGGCAGTCGCCGCCGTGACCGGTCTGGCGGCCGTCGCCGACGACACCGGTCTCGAGGTGGACGCTCTGGGCGGGGCGCCGGGGGTGATTTCCGCCCGATATGCCGGTCCGTCGGCCACCTACCAGGACAACGTCGTGAAGCTGCTGACCGAACTCGAGGGTGTGGCGCACCGGTCTGCCCGCTTCCGTACGGTGATCGCTGTCGTCTCTCCAGACGGCCGGGAGTGGACGGCGGAAGGATCGGTCGAAGGGACGATCACCACCGAGCCGCGGGGGCCGTACGGTTTCGGCTACGACCCGGTGTTCGAAGTCGACGGACGGACCCTCGGAGAGATGACCAAGTCCGAGAAGTCGGCGATCAGCCATCGAGCCAAAGCGTTGCAAGCGATCGCAGAAGTGCTGTCTCACGGAAGGAGCCGGTGATGGGAGAACGAGACGAGGAGATCGATCCTGCGACCTACGACCAGCAGAAGGTGGCGGACACCGTGCTGGCCTTGCTTCACCTGAATTCGTTCCCGGACGTTGTTCGAGGAGATGTTCGGCGTCTGATGGGGTGCGGGCGAGAGGACTCGAACCTCCACGGGCTGCGCCCACTGGGACCTAAACCCAGCGCGTCTTCCAATTCCGCCACACCCGCGTGAGTGTGATGTTCGGCATGAGTGGTAGGCCGCCCGGGACTCGAACCCGGAACCTGCAGATTAAGAGTCTGTTGCTCTAACCAATTGAGCTAGCGGCCCGCCGGGAGTGTAAACGCAGTGGGGTTCCTCGACCCAGTTGGCGACGAGGCTCGGGAGGTGTGCGAGAATCAGTCCGACACAACGGGCTGTGGCGCAGCTTGGCAGCGCGCCTGCTTTGGTAGCAGGAGGTCGTCGGTTCGAATCCGACCAGCCCGACGCAGTTATCCTGATGCGCCTCGCGGGTGTAGCTCAATGGTAGAGCCCCAGCCTTCCAAGCTGGTCGTGAGGGTTCGATTCCCTTCACCCGCTCCAATGTCCCCCCAGGGCGAAGCCCGTTGGGGGGAGGGGGGCTGTGAGCGTCAGCGAACTCGTTGGTCCACTGATTCACGGGTTTGGCGGCTGGCGCGGGAGGGCCCCCCTCTGCCTCGCTGTGCTCGGCTGTCTCCCCCCAGCGCTGCGCTGGGGGGAGAGAATGTCGAGGATGATCTCCATTCGCTCTGTCCCCCCGGAGCGAAGTGATGGGGGGACAGGCCCGCCTGTGGCGGG
>JBKHXZ010000145.1:0-31510 GCA_046565785.1 Acidimicrobiia bacterium | reverse complement strand
TCTGTCCGCCCGGCGGCGACGAGCATCACCACCAGACCACCCATCGAGTTTCCCACCACCGTCGCTGGTCCGTGTTCCAGGTGTTCGATGACGCTGACCACTGCGGCGGCGTGGTTCTCAAGGGTGTGAGTTTTGGACGGCGCAGAGCGACCGTGACCGGGAAGATCCAATGCCACCACCCTGCCGAAATCGGCGACGGTCGGGGCGACCAGTGCCCAGTTGGCAGCCGACCCTCCGAGGCCGTGGACGAATACGACGGGTTTGCCCCGACCGCCGTAGTCCTCGACGTGGATCCCGTCCAGATAGTGGCGTCTCATCGTGCCGAAACGCTAACCGGGGCGCGCGCCGTAGAGTTCGGGGCCGTGCGACTCCTTCTCGTCTCCACCTACGAACTCGGACACCAGCCGCTCCATGTGGCGTCGCCGGCGGCGGCGCTCGTGGCGGCGGGTCACCACGTCGAGGTGCGTGATCTGGCCGTCCAAGGGTTCGATCGTGGTGTGATCGGTGGTGTCGACGCGGTGGCGATCTCCGTTCCGATGCACACTGCTGCTCGTCTCGCCCAGGACGTGGTGCAGCTCCTGCGCTCGGTGCGAGCTGACATCCCGATCGCCCTTTATGGGTTGTATGCCGGGGAAGGTGATGCCGATGCGGCCGTCGCCCGGTTCGCGGGTGAGTACGAGCCGGGCCTGGTGGCCTGGGCGAACGCTGGGTGCCCCGCCGACATGGGTGGAGTGTCAGTCGCCACCGGTCGGTTTCAGCCGCCGCTCCGGGACGGCCTGCCCGAGCTCGATCGATACGGCCGACTCGAGGTCGGCGGGGAGGGACGCCCCGTCGGATACGTCGAGGCGTCGCACGGCTGCCGGCATCGTTGCCGGCACTGTCCGATTCCGGCGGTGTACGACGGCCGGTATCGGATCGTCGACACCGAATCCGTCCTCGCCGACGTAGCCGATCTGGTCGATCGTGGAGCACGCCATCTGACGTGGGGCGACCCCGACTTCCTGAATGGTCCGCGTCATTCTCTGGGGCTGCTGGAAGAGGTCCACCGCCGCCATCCGGCCCTCACCCATGACGTCACCATCAAAGTCGAGCACCTGTGCAAGCACGCCGACCTCCTCCCACGACTTGCGGAAGCGGGGGTCCTGTTCGTCGTTTCAGCGTTCGAGACCACCGACGATCGAACACTCGAGTTGTTGGAGAAGGGTCATACCGTGGCGGATATGGCGGCGGTGGTCGAGGCGGTGCGCCGCCACGGCATGGAAGTCCACCCATCGTGGATGCCGTTCGTCCCTTGGACGACGCCGGAAGATGTCGTGGGAATCTTTCGCTTCCTGGCGGACCACGACCTGATCGGCACGACCGACCCCGTGCAGATGTCCATCCGCCTGCTGATCCCGCGGGGATCGCTCATGCTGGACCTCGCCCAGGTGGCGTCCACGGTCGAGGGATACGACCCCGAGATCCTTTCCTATCGCTGGCGGGCGTCCGATCCGCGAACAGATCTCCTTCAGCAACACCTCGCCCAGCTCGCCGAAGAAGGAGCAGCGCGGGGAGAGGATCCGGTCGACGTCTTGGTCGGTATGTGGGAGGAAGCGTGTCGGGCTGCCGAGGTCGACATCGGCGAGGTTTCGCGCCCCCGGCACATCACTCGAGGTCGACCCCGGCTGACCGAGTCGTGGTTCTGCTGCGCCGAGCCGACCCAGTCCCAGGTTGTGCATCTCTCGATCTGAGGCCAACTTGACAACCATGAACTTTGCGATGCAAAGTTCATGGTTGTCGATGGGGTACCTGTGAACGACGCTCAGCTCCTGGCGGAACTCTCATCCATCCGGCGGCGCACTCGGGCCGATCTGGCGTGTGGGGCATGGCGCTGGTTGTCGCTGTGGGCGGCTCTCTCCTTCGGGTTCGTCCTCACCCTCGTCGTGCCCGGCCTCCACGCGTACTCCGGGCACTATTGGCTGGTGGCCGTTCCGGTGGGGCTGGCGGGAACCGTGGCCGTCGACATCTTCAACCGGAGGGCCGATCGACGAGTGCGACGGAGCGAATGGCCCTACTGGGCGACGGCGGTGGGGATCACCGTCGGAAACACGACTGGGAGCCTGCTGCTCACGCCGCGATGGATCTTGGTCTGGCTCTGGGTCGTCTTCGCCGTTGGTTTCGCCGTCTTCCTCCGGTTGGAAGGCGAAACCCTGATCTCACGGATCCTGTTTGGCTGCTCAGGAGCGTTCGGGCTGTTCGGCCTGCTCGCCGGGGGTGGCATCACCACCTCGATCACGCTCGGGGCGACGTTCGTGCTCGTCCTCGGCGTGGCGGCTTGGGCCGGCTACCGACGGGAGCATCTGTGAGCCATCCATCCACCGGACTCGACGAGACCGTCCATCAACGAGTGCGGCTAGGCATCCTCGCCGTTCTGGGCGAGGCCGATCGGGTGGAGTTCACCTATCTCCGGGACCGGCTGGACGTGACGGATGGCAACCTGAATCGCCACCTGCAGGTTCTGGCCGATGCCGGGTACGTGCGGATCGAGAAGCGCACGACCGGACGCAGCCGGACGTGGATCGTGGCCACTCGGGCGGGGCGCGAGGCACTCCGTGACCATCTGCGCCGCCTGCAGCAGATCATCGACGCCAGCAAGGAGCTCCTGTGACCGATCCCGTCCTCGTGGTCGACGACATCCGCAAGTCATTCGACGAGGTGCATGCCGTGCGCGGCGTGTCGTTCCACATTGCTCCCGGTGAGACCTACGGCTTGTTGGGACCCAACGGCGCCGGCAAGACCACCTCGATCAGCATCATCGCCGGCCTGCTGGAAAGCGACGGTGGTGTCGTCACCGTCGCCGGGGACACCCTCACCACCCGGTCGGTGCGGCCGAAGAAGCGGGTAGGGCTCGTCCCCCAGGAACTCGCGATCTACCGGGATCTGACCGCCCGAGAGAACCTCGCCTTCTTCGGGCGGCTCTACGACCTGGGCGGCGACGAACTCGATCGTCGGACCGACGAGGTACTCGCCGTGGTCGGGTTGGAGGATCGAGCGGACGATCCCGCCAAGGAATATTCCGGGGGCATGAAGCGGCGATTGAACATCGGTATCGGTCTATTGCACCGACCGTCGCTGCTCATCCTCGACGAGCCGACCGTGGGGGTCGATCCCCAGTCCCGAAACGCCATCCTCGAATCGGTCGAGGCGCTGTCTGCAGACGGGATGGCCGTGCTGTACACGACCCACTACATGGAGGAGGCCGAGCGCCTCTGTGACCGGGTGGGGATCATCGACGGCGGGGAGATCAAGGCGGAGGGGGATCGACGCCAGCTCGTGGCGCTCATCGGCGAAAAGGACCGGATCGTCGTCCAAGCGCATGGCCCGGCCGACGAAATCCCTTCCGCCCTGGACGGGTTGGCCGGGGTGACGGCGGCCGACGCAGGCGACGGACGTTTCGACATCATCGCCGACGACGCAGCCGCATCCCTACCGGCCATCTTCGATGTGTTTTCCCGCCACAGCATGACCGTCACCTCATTGCAGGTGATCGAGCCGGATCTCGAAGCGGTCTTCTTGCACCTCACTGGCAAAGCGCTGCGAGACTGAGCCGTGCGGGCTGTTCTTCTCATCGCCGGCAAGGATCTGCGGCTCCGGTTGCGTGACCGGTCGGCCTTCATGGTGGGTCTCATCGTCCCGTTCGGCTTGGCGTTCATCTTCAGCCTCATCCTCGGTGATGTGGAAGACGGCCCGATCGATCTCCGGTTCGCCGTTGCCGACGAAGACGGGTCGGAGGCCGCTGTCCGGTTCGTCACCGCCCTCGACGAACTCGAAGCCCAGGGGGTGTTCACCGTCGTACCGGCTGACGACCGCAGCGCTGCCCGGGAACTGATCGAACAGGGTGAAGTGGCGGCAGCCATCGTGGTGCCGGCCGGTTTCGGCCAGGCCGTCGAAGCCGGCTCGGACGCCTCGCTGGGGGTGATCGGGGACATCGACCGGCCCACGTCTGCGGCGATCGCCCGATCGCTGGCCGAAACGTTCGCGGTCAGTGTGGAAGGTGTGCGCCTCGCGGCGGTGACCGCAGCGGCCAGCGGAGGGGACGTCGCCGCCACGATCGAGCGGGTGAGCACCGAACCTCTTCCGGTGGCGGTGGAGGGCATCGAGGCGGCCGATCGGCAGCTCGACCTCACCACCTTCTTCGTCGCCGGGATGGCGATCTTCTTCCTGTTCTTCACCGTCCAGTTCGGAGTCACATCGCTACTCGAAGAACAACGCGAAGGAACCATGGCTCGTCTGCTGGCCGCTCCGATCGGGCGCACCGCGGTGATCGCTGCCAAAGCCTTGGTGAGTGTCGTCCTCGGTGTGGTGAGCATGACCGTGCTGGTGGTGGCCTCCGCATTCCTGCTCGGTGCCCAGTGGGGTGACCCATTGGGTGTCGCCCTGCTGATCCTGGCCGGGGTGGGATCGGCGGTCGGGATCATGGCGATCGTCGCCGCCTACGCCCGTACTCCCGAGGGTGCCGGCAATCTGCAGTCGGTCATCGCCGTCGGCATGGGAATGTTGGGCGGAGTCTTCTTCCCGACCCCGTTGGGCGACGGGATCCTGGCGTCACTTGCTCTTCTCACGCCGCATCGATGGTTCATGACCGGGTTGGCCGACCTGGCCGGTGGGGGAGGAGCCGGCGTCGTCCTGCCGTCTGTCGCCGCATTGTCCGCCTTCGGTCTCGTCACTTCCGCGGTGGCAGGGTTGCGGCTTCGGAAGGGTTTCGGAGCATGAAGGCACTGGCCATCGCCGGGTCGGGCCTGCGGCGGATGTTCCGCGACCGAACGAATTATTTCTTCGTCTTCGTGCTCCCACTCGGCATCATCGTCATCATCGGATCCCTATTCGGCTCGGGTTTCGAGCCCACGATCGGTGTCGTCGCTCCCGACTCGGGAGCGGCCGCCATGCTGGCCGAACGCCTCGACGAGCTCGAAGGAGTGACCGTTGAGCGGTTCGACACCGTCGACGACCTGGTCGGGGCCGTGGAACGATCCGACATCCAGGCCGGTGTCCACATCCCGCCAGACTTCGAGGCCACCCTGCGGTCGGGGGGTGCCACCGCAGCCGGCTTCATCGCCCGACCGGACAGTGCCGGTCCGCAATTACGGGCCCTGGTGGACTCGGTAGTCACCGACTTCGCCTATCAGGTGGTGGCAGCCCGGCTCACCGAAGGTGATCTCGTCGACGGGATCACTGCAGCCGCGCAACGAGCCGGATCGCTCGATGCCATCGAGGTCGAGTTCGCGGCGGTCGGCGAAGCCAGCTTCGACCCCTCCACCACCGGCCAGTTCGATCTGGGCGCCTCGACCCAGTTGGTCCTGTTCATGTTCCTCACCGGCCTGACCGGCTCGGCCGCCCTCATCCAGAGCAGGCAGCTCGGTGTGTCACGACGCATGCTGTCCACGCCGACCACGGTGATGACGATCGTCACCGGAGAGGCGCTCGGGCGGTTCGCCGTCGTCGCTGTCCAAGGGCTCTACATCGTCGGCGTGACGTTGGTGGCCTTCGGGGTGGATTGGGGTGATCCGCTCGGGGCGGCGGCGATCATGGTGCTGTTCGGGTTGGCCGCCGCCGGAGCGGCGATGCTGATGGGCTCGGTCTTCCGGAACGATCAGCAAGCCGGCGGCATGGGCGTGCTCTTCGGGCTCGGACTCGCTGCTCTGGGGGGTGCGATGACGCCGGTGGAGATCATGCCGCCCGTCATGCAACACATCTCTCGGGCGACACCCCACCGGTGGGCGATCGACGGTTTCGACATCCTCGTGCGACAGGAGGGCACGATCGCCGACATCGGCCAGCAGTTGGCCGTGCTGGCCGGATTCGCGGTGGTGTTCCTCCTCGTCGCTAGTTGGCGATTCCGCACGGTGCTCACTCGGGGGGAGTGACTCCCAAGGCCACCTCGAACAGCGCCTCGGTCTCCGGCGACGGACTCACGCCGAAATCCTCGGCCAGTCGAACCTCGAGTTGGCGGTAGGCCTGGAGTGCCCGGGCCCGATTGCCTGCCCCGATCAAAGCGCGGATCCGTTGACGGTGGTTGACTTCGCGGAGCGGATCGAGGCGGATCGCTTCGTCGGCAGCCACCTCGGCCTGGGTCCACCGCCCATCGGCCAGCCAGGCCTCCGCCAGGCAGGGCTGGATCCACTTCCGGCCGAGGTCGTCGGAGAAGGTGCGCGCCGGCATCACCGACATCTGATCTCAGACCGGCACGGAGCGGCGACGGTCGTCGGCCATCCGTCCGACAGCCGTCGCTCGTTCACACACCGCTCGGATCTCCTCGGCGAATGCCTGTCGCCCGTCGATTCCCTCCAGCAGGCCCCGGTTGCCGGCAAGGCCGAGCGCCGAATGCATGAGGGCCTTGGAGACACTCTCGTCTGCTTCGACCTCTCCGATGAGCCGTTCTCGTTTCCCTCGTTCCATGGCTGCGGCGATGAACGCCTTCTCGTCGTCGACCGGACCGTCGGTGTCGGCGAGTTCGTCGGCCACGACCCGGTAGGCCTCCAGGAACGGTAGGACCGCCCAATGGGCGCGCAGCGGCACCATCCGGGCCAGCACCGAGGAGGCCTCGGCTGCCGCCACGTCCTGCTGCCAGCCGGGGACTTCGCGGTCGAGCTCCCGAGCGAGGTCAGTGCGGAACTCTTCACGGTCGGCGAAGAAGAACTCGAACTTCAAGAGGTCCCGTAGCCGGTTGACTTCTGCCCAGAAGTCGTCGAGTGGGTCGGCCGTGTCCGTGGCGGCGAGGGCCAGCTCTGCGATCGCTCCCGGCACGAAGTAATGGACGATCGTGTTGCGGTAGTAGGCGGCCTGCAGCGCCTGTTGGGGGTCGAGGCGGTACACCCCGGCCTGTCGGGTAGCCGAGCCGTGTTCGACGAGCCGTTCGAGGACCGCCTCCGCCATCTCCGGACGGTCGAACGCCAGTCGTTCGGTGGTCGGCCAGCCGTTTGTCTGCACGAGGGCGGCGATGTCGGCGCCGAGCGAGGCGACCTGACGAGCCGACATCGCCTCACCGCGGGCCGACAGCAGGGCGCTCGACACCACCGCGGTCGGGGTGATGGGCGTGACCCGGGAGATTCGGTACATCACCTCGAAAGCCAACTTCTGGAGGTCGAGCTCTTCGTCGGAAGCGAGGTCGACTTCCTTTGCGACCGAGATCGGTTCGGCGAACCGCACATGGATATGCCCGTATCGGCGGCGGAGCGACCGGATGGCGTCGAGGGCCCAGCCAAACGACTCCTTTCGCTTCTCCCCACCAGCCGATTCGTTGGCGTAGTCCTTGACATCCTGGATCTGGTCGTAGGCGATCGAGGTGGGTATCAGGTACAGGTCGTCTGCCCGACCTTGGCGCACGGCGTCGACCACCCAGCCCAGCATGCCCAACTTGGGGGGTAGCAGTTTTCCGCTCCGGGAGCGCCCGCCTTCCATGTACCACTCGAGTGGGAATCGCTTCTCCACCAGGTAGCCGAGGTAGGACTTGAGGACGTACTTGTAGAGCTCGTTTTCCTTGAACGTGCGACGGATGAAGAACGCCCCCGTACGTCGGATGAGCGGACCGACCGGGAAGAAGTTCATGTTGATGCCGGCGGCGGTGTGGTTGGGCGGCAGATCGTTCTCCCACAGCAGGTATTGCAGTGAGAGTCGGTCGAGGTTCGATCGATGTGACGGGACGAAGGCGATCGGATGGTCTTCGGCCAGGGCGCCGATCGCCGCCAGACGCCCCTGGTCGTAGATGATCCCGCCGTAGCCCTGCGAGTAGATCCAGTGGATGGCGTTGGCGATGAGGTCGATCAGAAACGTGCTGTGAGAGGCAGCGATCTCGCGCAGGTAATAGCGAGCCCGGGCGAGGGCCAGTTCGGCCGGCAGGCCCCGCTCGGAACCAAGGAGCATCACTCGGTCGCGGAACTCGGGCCGAGAGAGGATCTCTTCGTGGAGAAAGCGCGGAACCTTGTATCGATTGCCTCGCACCCTGCGCTCCGCCCGCTCCAACGTGACGTGGGCCTTGCGGGTGACGTGATCGACGAGGGTGATGACCTCGCGTTGGGCAGCGTGGTCGGCGATGAGCTCGCTGGCTGTGGCGGGCATTCCCGCCACGATGCCCACCCGCTGCGGGAAGAAGGCGGCGATGGCCCACTGGCGCAACGGGTCGGGATCCCGGGGGTCGCCCAGTTTCAGCACGTCGACCCAGTTGGCGGACCGCCGCCCGTCCCGGGCGTCGGGCAGCCAGATCACCCGGACCGGGACCACCAGCGGGTCGTCGCCCCGCTGCAGCCGTGCGGCCAGGGCGGGGTCGGTCCTCGAACCGGGTCGCCGTCGCCGCGACGGAGTGATGCGGATGCGGGTGGCACGGTCGCCGAAGGTCCGGTCGGTCCAGCCGGCCAGCACCCGGCGTTCGAACTCGCTGGAGGCGTCGACCAGCACGACCACCGGCCGATCCTCCGGAATGTCGAGTTCGGGTTCGAATGACGCCGGGGCGGCCGGATCTGGAAGACGGAACATCGTTCGATCGTACCGGTCGACCGGCACCGGGGACGTGGCACACTCGGTTGCATGCGAGCCGTACTACAGCGAGTCAGCCGGGCGGCGGTCACGGTGGACGGAGAGGTGGTCGGGTCGATCGGCCCTGGACTGGCGGTCCTCGTCGGAGTCGGTCCCGGCGACACCGTGCGCGAGGCGGACGCCCTCGCCGACAAACTGGTGGGCTTGCGCATCTTCGCCGACGCCGAGGGACGGATGAATCGTTCCGTGGCCGAGATCGGCGGAGCGATCCTGGTCGTCTCTCAGTTCACGCTGTACGGCGACGCCCGCAAGGGTCGACGACCATCGTTCGTCGCTGCTGCCCCGCCGGAGGTCGCCGAACCGCTGGTGGAGCGGGTGGTGTCCTCGGTCCAGGCGGCCGGCATCGGCACTGCCACCGGCCGGTTCGGGGCGATGATGTCGGTCGAACTGTGCAACGACGGTCCGGTCACCCTGGTCCTGGAGCTGGCGGACGGAAGGCTGATCTGATCTTGCCGATCTGTTTGGGGGCGATCACCACCGCCATCAGACACGTCAGCCACACTGCTTCCTGACGCGACATCAATCCCCACGGTGCTACAGGAGCGAACCCGGAGGTGGCGATGACGGCCATCAGCGCCACCAGGGCAGCCGGGGCCGTGGCGTGCACGAGGCGGGCCACGACGGCGATCGTCGCGATGCCGACCGCACCGGCGATCGGGGTGGCGGCGAGGAGGATCCCGGCGGCGATGGCCAGTCCCTGTCCGCCGCGCAAGCCTCGATACGGGTTGAGGATGTTGCCTGCCACGGCGGCGGTGCCGGCCGCCACCACCCCGACATCGCCTCCTATCAGGCCGCCGATCGCCACGCAGACCACTCCCTTGGCCACTTCGATGCCGAGCACCTGGGCGGCCAGGCGACGGCCGCCCAGGCGTAGCGCGTTGTTGGCGCCGGGGTTGCCGGACCCTTCCTCCCGCAGGTCGATGCCGGATCTCGCTGCCAGCCAGTCGGCGGTGGGCAGGCCACCAACCAGATACCCGGCGACGAAGGCGACCACCCCGGTCATCGGCGTCCGACATGGGCCTGGCCGGCGTCGCAGAAGCGGAGAAAGTCACAACTCGTGCACTGTGGCGAAGGGGTTGGCCGCCAGTCTTCGTCGGCGATGCCGGACAAGAGACCGGCGACGGCGGTGTCGGCGGCTTCGAGCCAAGTGGTGTCGACCGTGTGGGAGCGGGCGCGGGCCTCACCATCGCCCAGATACACGAACGACACCGAGAGACTCGTCGGAGACGGCAGTCCGAAGTCGGCTTCGGTTGCTGCCAAGGCGTAGACCTGGAGTTGGACCAGGTTGGTGCCGTCCGCTCGTTCGCGGCCCGACTTGAAGTCGACCACTTCCCACCGGTTCTCGTCGTCGGCGTACACCGCGTCGATACGACCTCGCACCCGACCCTGGGGCCGGATCAGGTCGAAGGGAGTCTCGGTGAGGGCGGGTGTACGCCCGGCGTAGACCGACCGTTCGAACGCCTGGAACGGATCGACGCCGGGTAGAGGGAGGTCTCCGTCGCCGACGATGTCGTGCGAGATGTCGTCGAACTCGTCGAGCGTCATCACCCCTCGGTTGTGCAGTTCGATCCTGCGGTGCACTTCGGTCCCGCGACGGGCGGCATCCGACCCGCGGCGGGGCAGTGGGTCGACGAAGCTCCACTCGAAGCGACGGGGACACGCGGCATAGGTGACGAGCCCGGTGGCCGAGGTCTCGACGGTAGTGGGCCGGACGGTTGGCGGGGGGTCCGGAAGTGAGAACAGGCGCTCCTCGTTGGTGGACACCGCGGCATCGTACGCGTCGGCCAGGCCCAGGTCCTCGGCTCGCTGACGGGGCCAATACGGATCCGCCAGGCCTGCACGCAAGGCTTCTGCCCAGCCTTCGGCGAACCCGGGGTCGGGCGTCTCGGCATGAGGACGGTAGGCGGTGCGTTCGGGTCTTTCCCCGGGTTCGTCCACCGACTGGGTGACCCGCCCGGAGCGGGCGGCGATCTCGTACAACTCGGAAGGCTTGGACGGTCGGGAGAGGGGCATCGGATGCCCGTACCACCAAGCACCTGAGACGAAGAGCTGCTGACGGGCGCGGGTCACCGCGACATAGGCCAGTCGCCGCTCGGCGTCCAGATGCCGGGCACGGAGCGCATCGTTGCGTTCTTCCTTCGGTGTGGCGGCGTCGATCGGAGGGAGGGAATCCCGGTCGAGCCGGAACTCGAAAGGAAGGATGTCGGCACTGGTGTACGGGTCCTCACCTCGATAGCGGGACGGGAAGTTGTCGTGGTAGGTGGCCGGTATGAGCACCGCGTCCCACTCCAGGCCCTTGGCGCGGTGCACGGTGATGAGAGTCACCGCGTCCGCTTCGGAGATTCGGGCTGTGTCGAGTTCCTCACGCGGGTTGTCGCCCATCAGTTCCAGGTAGTTGGTGAAGGCGGCCAGCGACGGTCGGCCTTCGAGCGGGCTCCAACTCTCGGCGAGATCGAGGAAGCGGAACAGGTTGAGCCGGGCGGA
Source organism: Acidimicrobiia bacterium (assembly GCA_046565785.1). Taxonomy (GTDB): domain Bacteria; phylum Actinomycetota; class Acidimicrobiia; order Spongiisociales; family ZC4RG35; genus DATHWB01. The sequence goes on along the minus strand of JBKHXZ010000145.1, from coordinate 20,458 downwards.
GAGGCCGGCCGCTCGGGGCATCGCCTCGATGTCCTGCCATGCCCGGGTGCGATCGAGGATCGTGCGGCATAGTTCGACCAGTGACAGACCCTGGGCGTCAGCCAGGAAGGTCGTGTGTTCCACATGGAATTGACGAAGGGCGGCTCCAGCTTCGTCGCGCAGGCCGTCGATCTCGCCCAGATGCTCGAGCGCCTCGACGAGGGTGTAGTCGGGCAGCCCTTCGATGTCGTCGTCGACCTCTTGTCGGCGCCGGCGGACCCAGTCCGACAGACGGGCGAGGTCGGCCAGCCCCAACCGGTATCGGCTCCCGGTCAGGATCCTGACTAAGGCCACGGTGTCCTCGGGGCGTGCCAGGATTCGAAGCCAGGCAACGAGATCGCACACCTCCGGAACGGACAGCAAACCGCCCAGGTTGGCGACCTCGAACGGAATGTCGCGCTGGGAGAGCGCGTCGTGGACGATCTGCATGTCCTTGTTCTTCCGGAACAGGACTGCGATCTCGCCATACGGTGTGCCGTCTTCGACCAGTCGTTCGATCTGCTCGGCGATCCACGAAGCCTCGTCGGCGGCAGTTCGCAGCCAGGCGGTGAAAACCGACCCGGCGGGTGTTCCGGCGACCGGAACCAGCAGATCGGGATCTGGGGTGAGGAGACCCTTGATCTCGTTGGCCAAGTCGAGAATCGCCGCTCCCGAGCGGCGGTTGGTGGTCAAAGGGAGCGACGGTGCCGGGAGGTCACCATTGGGAAAGTGGGCACCGAACTCGGCGAAGTTCTGCAGGCTCGCCCCCCGCCATTCGTAGATCGTCTGATCGGCGTCTCCCACGGCGGTCACTGGAACTCGCCCGCCGAAGATCTCCCGCAACAGCTCACGTTGGGCCGGGTTCGTGTCTTGATACTCGTCCAGCACGACGGCGCGATATCGGTCGGCGATGGACTCTGCGATCTCGGGATGATCCGCTACGACTCGCCACGCGGCCGTGATGAGATCCCCATAATCGGCCACCCCCATTCGCGCCTTTTCTTGCTCGTAGAGGCGGAGCACGGCCAGCAGGTCGGCGCGTTTGGCCCACACTTCGTCGAACCCCAGCTCCGGGATCGGGATGTCACTCGCCCGCCGCAGATGGTCGGCGAGCTGCCCGCCGAAGGTGGCGACCCGGTCGATCATGTAGACGTTGCCCAGGTCCCACGTGGTGATCGGAGCACTCCGTACCACGTCGAAGAGGATCTGGCGGGTGAAGGTCGGGGTCACCAGTTTGGTGTCTCGTTCGATTCCGGCGAGGGCGCCGTATTCACGCAGGATCTGCGCGGCGAAGCCGTGGTAGGTATGCACCTCGACCTCTCGTCCGTTTTCGATTTCACCCGCCAGCCATCCGGCGATCCGTTCGGCAAGCTCGCCGGCAGCCTTGTTGGTGAAGGTGACACCCAGGATCTGTTCGGGTTCGATGCCGTGGTACGTGACGAGTTGGACCACCCGCATCGCCATCGTCGTCGTCTTGCCGGTACCCGCCCCGGCAGCGACCCGGAACGACTGCAGGGGTTGGCCGATGACGGCCTGTTGTTCGGGCGAAGGCTGCAGTCTCATGGGACGAACGCCTCCCGGCCCTCTGGCCATTCCGGACAGACGATGCGCACCGAGCAGCGTTCGCAGACCTCGCCCGGGGTGGGCTCCCACAACTCCTGACGAACCGCATCGGCGACTCCGACGAGAATGCCGGCGATCTCAGGTACCTGTTCCATGTCGAGGGTGCGTCGCATGGTCTTCTGCGGGGTCGCCGGATACCAGAGCTCGGCGCTGCCCACCGGTCCCTCCAGCTCCGGATCTGCTTGGGCGGCGAGTACGTAGAAGCCCAACTGCAGCGAGGTGGCCGCCTTGGGTTGGGAGATGATCGACTTCGACGTCTTGTAGTCCACGATCCGAAGCGACCCGTCGGTGACTCGCTCGATGCGATCGGCCCGGCCGAGCCACTCGACGCCGCCACCATCCCAGGTCAGGATCCGCTCCGCCGACACCGTCGAATCACTGTCGCCCGGCCACTCGTCGAACAAGCGACCGAGCAACTCCTGTGCTTTTCGCTTCCAGATGTCATCGAGCCATGGAGATCCGAAATCGGCTTCGGTCGCCCACAGTTGGTCGAGGGCTGCCAATGCGTCCTCGAGACGGGGGCGGGGGCGCCCGTCGGCCAATGCAGCGAGGTCGGCGCGTTCGAGGACCGCATGCACGAGTGTGCCGTAACGGGCGTGATCGTTCGAACTGTCGGTCATCGCCAAACGACGTTCGAACACATACCGCCGGGGGCATTCCAGGTACGACTCTGCCTGGCTGGGGGAGAGGCGCGGCGGACGAGAGAACACGCCGCGGTCGGGGCCGGGTCGGCGGACACCGGCGAACCGTGTTGCATCCCAATGACGGGGAGTGGCCGTGGACAGCGTGTGGATGGCGGCGAGCCGGTGGGCGAGGGGGGCGGCGGGATCGAGCAGCGTCCGTCGCAGCATCGCTTCGATCCCGGCGATGGTGAGAGGGTCGGACATGCCCACTTCCGGGGACGACAGCTCGCTCACCGACGACACGCCGGCCGCGAGGAGGAGGAATCGTGACGGTCGACGCTCGGTCTCGTCGATACCCGCGGTGGTTGCGGTCATCACGACTCGGGTTCTCGCCCTGGTCATGGCCGTGTAGGCCAGTCGGGTCTCCTCCCGTAATCGATCGAGCAGCCAATCGGCCCGATCCGCAGTCCCTCCGAGTGCCTGCGGGTCGAGAGGGTTGAATCCTCGTCGGAGGTCGGGGAACACGTCTTCGGTGGCGTCGGCGATGAACACCACCTCGAACTCGAGACCTTTCGCCTGATGCAGGGTGGTGAGGGTGATTCGATCTTCGTCGGTGGCAGGGCGGTGGGAGAGCAGCGGGATGGCCTCGAAGTCGTCGGATTCCGCCATGCGGTGGTAATCGACCAGCGTCACGGACGGATCGCGTTCGTGCTGCTGTTCGAGCACCTGGGCGAAGGCCGTCCATGCGGATCGGTGTTCTCGCCGATTGGCACCGAGTGCGAACTCGGTCAGTCTGGGGAGGCTGTCCCACAGGCGCCAGAACCCGTCGATGGCGCTCGATTCGGTAGCCCAGGCGGGGTCGGACAGGAGGGGAACTAGGTCGGCGGTGGCAGGATCGGAGGCGAGAGCATCGAGCCAGGACGTACCTGCCCGGGCTCGCCTCCGACGAATCTCGCGCTCTGCCGCAACTCCCAGGCCGTACAGCGGGCTGAGGATCACGCGGCGGATGTGGCTGTCGGCCCGAGCCGCGGCGAGCGGGTCGGGGTCGGAGACGGTGGCTGCGGCGGAAGCCAGGTCCATCACCAGGCGCACGGCGGGATGGTCGACCAGACGGACATCAGGAGTGTCGTGGGCGATGCGCCGACGATCGAGCGCTCGTGAGAGTTCCGGAGCCAAATTGCGGGTGGAGCGGACCAGGACGGCCATCTGTCGGTAGGGGATGCGTTCGGACAGGTGCAGCCGTTCTGCCTCGGATGCGATCCATTCGGCCTCGGCGGACGCCTGATCGAACGTGTGCACGTCCACCGACCCCGGATGTGCGGCCGGGGCGACCGGTCCTGCGTCGCCGGGAGAGGCTGCGGCGGCCGACACCCGTTCTGCCGCCTCCAGGATGGCGGCAGGCACCCGGAACGAAGTGCCGAGCACGATGCGGATGGCGGGCGAACCGTCGGCGGAGCGGAATCGGCGTGGGAACGAAACGATGTTGTCGAGGTCCGCTCCTCGGAATCCGTAGATGGATTGGCGCGGGTCGCCGGCGACGGTCAAGTTCCGGTGGGAACGTGTCAGCGCGTCGAGAAGATCGGCCTGCGCCGGGGATGTGTCCTGGTACTCGTCGACGATCACCCACCCGGTTCCTTCCGGCATTCCGGGTACCCCGGAGCGGAGCAGGTCGACCGCATGGCTGAGAAGGGTGCCGTAGTCGATGCGACCACGCTCGGTCAGCGCCTGCCGGTAGCGGGCCGCGAAGTCGGGGAGCGCCCGCCAGTCCGCGCGGTCGCTGGCCAGTTGCCGCAACCGATCCGCATCGATCCTGCGTTCGGCCATCCGCATCAGGAAGTCGGCGACATCGGCGGCGAAGGTGCGGGTGCGGAGCATCGCCCGATGGGTGAGCGGCCATCCTTCGGGGTCGGTGTCCCCGAGCAGTTCGGCTACCAGGGCGACCTGCTCCGGTCCGGTCAGAAGGGTGTGAGGGCGTGTCCCATTTCCCAAGGCGTCTGCTTCCAAGAGACGGCTGGCGAACGAGTGGAAGGTGGAAACGGACAGAGGGCCGAGGGACCGTCGGTGTCGCTCCGCGATCCGGCGGCGGAGGTCGGCTGCACCTCGCCGGGAGAATGTGAGAACTGCCAGGGTTCGCGGATCGTGCCCGTCTGCCAGCAGCCGGACGACCCGGCGGACGAGGAACTCGGTCTTGCCGGTCCCCGGCCCCGCCACCACGAGTTGCGGCCCGTCGGTGCGGGCGATCGCCTCCGGCCACTCTTCCGGACCGATCCGGATCTCGGTGGTCGGTGTCACGACGGCGACGATAGGAGACCGATCACGCCGCCAGGCGGTCTCCTGCCAGGGATCCTTCGTCGACGACGACGAACCGCAGCCCTGCTGCCTCGAGCGTGGCCATGGCCAGTTCGAACGGATCGGTCGGGTCGAGAGTCGTGTCGAGCGTGGTGTCTTGTGTAGTCATGTCGGCAACGTACGGGACACCTACGACAGAAATCCGCAACGAAGTTCCCGGGGAGCGAACCCCGGTGTTCTAGATTCGGCGGGAGCCCGACGGGAGGAACATGGCAAGCGAAGAGATCGGCCACGAATGGGACAGCCCGATGTATCTCGAGGCGGTGGCCCAATTCGATCGGGTGGCCGAATTCATGAATCTCGACGACAACGTCGCCGATCGGTTGCGGGTTCCGCAGCGGTCGACCGTGGTCAGTTTCCCTTTCCGTCACGACGACTACGGAACGGTCGAGACCCTCTTCGGGTACCGGGTACAGCACCTCACCACCATGGGCCCGACCAAAGGCGGCATCCGTTACGCGGAGGATGTCACTCTCGGTGAGGTGGCCGCTTTGGCGATGTGGATGACATGGAAGTGTTCGATCGTCGGTGTGCCGTTCGGCGGCGCCAAGGGTGGAGTGCGAGTCAACCCCCGCGAACTCAGTCGTGCCGAGCTGCAGAGGGTCACACGCCGGTTCACGATGGAGATCATCAACGTGATCGGTCCCCAGACCGACATCCCCGCCCCCGACCTCGGCACGAACGAGCAGGTGATGGCCTGGTTGATGGACACCTACTCCCAGCATGTAGGGCATTCGGTGCCGGCGGTCGTCACGGGCAAGCCACCTTCACTCGGCGGTTCGATCGCTCGTCGCGAAGCGACCGGCCGGGGCGTCGTGTCGCTCATCCAACCGGCAGCTTCCCACCTCGACATGCAGGTCAAGGGGGCGCGAGTCGCCATCCACGGATTCGGGAACGTCGGCCGGTATGCCGCCGTAGCGGCAGCCGAGCAGGGGATGAAAGTGGTGGCGGTCTCGGACATCAGTGGCGCCATCTACGACCCGGAGGGCCTCGATGTCGACGATGCGGCGGGCTGGGTGGACGCCAACGGGGTGCTGGAGGGATATCCCAAGGCGGATCACATCGACGGTGACGCCGTTTTCCTCGTGGACTCCGACATCCTGATCCCCGCGGCCGTGCAGGGAGTCATCACCGCCGACAACGCCCCGGACATCAAGGCCCAGCTCATCGTCGAAGGTGCCAACAACCCGATGACGCTGGCCGCCGACGACATCCTCCGTTCGCGGGATGTTTTCATCGTCCCCGACATCTTGGCCAACGCCGGCGGGGTGACCGTGTCGTACTTCGAATGGGTCCAGGACGTGCAGGCATATTTCTGGTCCGAGAACGAGATCGTCGGCCGGCTGCGGGAGATCATGACCCGGGCGTTCAACGACGTGCTCAACATCTCGATGCGCGAGAACGTGGACATGCGCACCGCCGCCCTCATCAAGGGCATCCAACGAGTCACCGACGCCAAACTCGTCCGAGGCATCTTCCCCTGATCGGTCCCACCGGCGAGCGAAGCGACGTTGGGGGGCGGTGAGCGAAGCGAGCTCGTGGACCACTGATCTACGGTTTCCCGGCTGCGCGGACGGCCCCCCTCTGCCTCGCTGCGCTCGGCTGTCTCCCCCCAACGGGCTTCGCCCTGGGGGGAGAGAGTGCCCCAATGCTTAATCACACTTCTGTCATTCGCATTCGATAGGGTGTCGGCCATGGAGTTGGAACGACTGTCACCGAGCCGGGCGAGCGACTTCAAGGTATGCCCTCAGCTCTTCAAGTTCCGCAGCATCGACAAGCTGCCGGAGCCGGTGACGGTGCACCAGGCTCGGGGAACCACAGCTCACCTGGCACTACAGCGGCTGTTCGATCTCGAACCGGCGGAACGGACGCCCGATCGCCTGTACGACCTGTTTCGGGAGGCCTGGACGGAGGTTCGGGCCGACGAGGAGTATGCGGGGTTGTTCGGGTCGGTCGCAGACGAGCGGGAGTGGGGCGTGGAGAGTCTCACGCTGCTGGCGAATTACTTCGCCGTCGAGGATCCGTCCCGAATCGAGCCACTCGATCGCGAGCTGGACATGCTGGAGGATCTGGACGGGATCGTGATTCGCGGCATTCTCGACCGGATCGACCGGGATTCCGAGGGCCGCTTGGTGATCACCGACTACAAGACGGGGAAGGCGCCTCCCGAGCGGTACGCCATGCCGGCCTTCTTCGCCCTCAAGATCTATGCCCTGCTGATCCGGCGACGTACCGGGGAGACGCCACGTGAGTTGCGACTGCTCTACCTGAACGGCCCCACCATGTATCGGTTGGAAGTCGACGACGGGCAGTTGGACGCGATGGATCGACAGCTCCGAGCGCTGTGGGCGGCGATCGAGCGAGCCCTGGAGTCGGAGCACTTTCCTCCCCGTCCAGGCCGCTTGTGCGACTGGTGTTCGTTCCAGGACGTTTGCCCGGCGTTCGCAGACGTGGCCGTTGCCAGCTGATTCGATGGGGTCGTAGCGGCAGGTCGCGAAACTTCTCTTCGAAGCGCGAAAAGACACCAACGGTTTCCCTTGACGCCACCTGACGGACTCCGTAGGTTTCCGACCACTGCAGCGGGGGCGACTCCGCAGCAGGACGGAGAAACCGAGAGGTTTCTTCGGAAGCCGGGAACAGACCAGCCTTCGGGCCGGAGTGTGAACGGCAGGAAGCCCCGAGAGGGTTGAGGCTTCGGCCGAGACTTTCTCGGGGTTTTCCGCGTCCGGGCTCGCTGTCGGAGCTGGTCGCGAAAAGTCGGCGTTCGTCGCGAAATCTCGGCAACGAATTCGGTTTCCATCCGGTCGGTCGTCGTTTACCTTCCCGTTTGTGGCCGAGAGATCGGCGACACGGCCCCCACCGGGTCCGGAGTTCCCGCAAGGGAGCGTCGGTTCCACGGAGGGGTCAGCGGATCGGCGACGAACGTGGTCGACGTCTCCGCACCACGGACGGGTCGGGAACGGCTCGTTCGGGTGAGCCGGGAAACCGGGTCACCACCCCTCGTACGAGGAAGTGTGTCTGAAGCCGATGCTTCGGCAGCGGTCGAGACACACGAGGCCGCTTCCGTGGCCGTGACCGAGCAGGCCTCCGGGTCGAGCTCTTTTGTCCGGCGACGGGAAAGGTCCGGCGGTACGGACTGGCGCTTCGGCGTCGGCACCGGTCGCCACCCAGAGGATCGAAAGATCCTCTGATGGTCCGGCTGCGGCGGGCCCGGAAACGGGTCTTCGCACGAGGACCACGGAGAGCCCCGAGAGGGTGGAGGCGCAAGCCGAAGCTTCCTCGGGGCTTCTTCGCGCCTGGGGGGAGAGTGCCCCCCTCGGCCGAGCCTCGGTCCCCCCAGCGCAGCGTTGGGGGGACCGAAGGGACACGTAGTGGACCTTCGAGGGGGGTTGCGAGCGTCAGCGAGCTCGTTGGTCCAGGTGTTCGCGAAGGCCCCCCTCTGCCTCGCTGCGCTCGGCTGTTTCCCCCAACGTCGCTGGCGCTTTCTGGGCGGGAGAAAAGGCCCCCCTGTACCTCGAGGGGGACCGTGAGCGAAGATTTCTGTCCCCCGAGGAGCGAAGCGACGTTGGGGGGAGGGACGGGCCCGGTGCCAGCCGGGCCAGGGGGGTCGTGAGCGGAGCGAACTCGTTGGTCCACTGATCCACGGTTTTGTCGGCTGGCGCCGGACCCCTCCACTACCGTCCAACCGATGGGATATCCCGAACGCTTGTTGAGTCCAGGTGAAGAGATCGTTCGCGAGTTCCGCCCGCACTGGCAGTTTCTGGTGCTGCCGATCGTGTTCGGGTTGGTCGGTCTCGGGCTGGCTGGAATCGCGCTGGCCTCGATCGACGGTGCTTCCGCGTGGTTGGTGGTCGTGGGACTCACTGCGGTGTGGGCGCTGCTCAGTGCCAAGCGTGTGGCCGACTGGCTGACCACCCAGTACGTCATCACCAACGAACGGGTGGTGCGGCGGGCCGGAGTGTTTTCCCGCTCAGGTGTGGAGATTCCGCTCGAAAGCATCACCAACGTTGCGTTCAATCAGTCACTCGTCGAGCGCATCATCCGCTCGGGGGATCTAGTGATCGAGTCCGCCGGAGAGACCGGCCAGAGTCGCTATTCGGACATCCCCGACCCGGAAGGGTTGCAGTCGCTGATCTACCAACGACGAGAAGCGCGTACGGTGGCGTTGCGGCGCGAGGACGGCAACGGCGCCTCGGTGGGGATCGAGTTGGAGCGCTTGGCCGACCTGCGAGATCGGGGTGCCCTGACCCCGGAAGAATTCGAGGCCCAGAAGCGCAAGCTCTTGGGTGATTGAGGCACACGTTGGGCAGGCCGAGCCGTACGATTCGCGCATGACGTACGAAGCGGTCGAGCACGTCGAGTTACGGGACCGACCCGGTGACCCTCCGACGTTGCGCCTGTTGGGCGTATCTTCATCGGAGGATGAGGCCATTGCCATTGCCCGTCGGGCGCGGGAGGCGTTCGTATCGAGCGGACGAACCGACTACGCCTGGTGGGTCGTTCGTGAGCCCGGCATGACCCTGGCCCGCTGGATCGCCGACTCCACCTCGGACAAAGAGTTCGTTCTCGATCTCCGTTCAGGCGAGCTCGTCGAGTACTGATCGTCGGCCCGGACCGAGGCGGCGTCTACCCTCCGGTGCCGGATGAGCAGCGTCGTCTTCGCCCAAGCAGAACTTCCCATGGTGGTGTCCTTGCACCGCACCGTCGGTTGGTACGTCGTCGGACTGCTCGGACTCATCGGACTGTGGGGGGTGGTCCTGTCGATCCTCAGGCGTCAGCCTGGGAGACCGTTCTGGATCGCCGCCGCTGTCGGCTTCGCGGCCGGGATCGCTCAGGTCCTGATGGGACTTGTCGGGTTCGCAGTCGAGGAGCGAGATCCGGGCAACCAGCACCTGTTCTACGGGGTGGTCCTGATGTTCACCTTCGCCTTCGTGTACATCTACCGCGCCCAGTTCGCCAAGCGACCGGCGCTGGCCTACGGCCTGGTGTTTCTCTTTTCGATGGGTTTGGGGATCCGGGGAATCATGACGTTCGGTCAGAGTTTCGGAGGCTGAGGAGGCCACATGTTGTTGGAGGGAAAGCGGCTCGTCATCACCGGTGTCCTCACCGACGATTCGATCGCCTGGCACACCGCCCGGGTTGCGCAGGAGGAAGGCGCAGAGGTGGTGTGCACCGGGTTCGGGCGTGGCCTCAGGCTCACCGAGCGGTCGGTGCAGCGTCTACCGAGGTCGGCGGACGTCCACGAACTCGACATAAACGATCCCGAGCACGTGGAGCGCTTCGTGTCCGCCATCGGTGACAAGTGGGACCGAGTGGACGGGGCACTCCATGCCATCGCCTTTGCTCCGGCCGACGCACTGGGAGGGAATTTTCTCGCAACTCCGGCCGAGAGCGCGGCGACTGCGTTCATGACTTCTGCCTTCTCATACAAGACGCTCGCCGTCGCCCTCCGTCCGTTGATGACCTCCGGAGGAGGGTTGGTCACGCTCGACTTCGACAACAGTCAGGCCTGGCCGGCGTACGACTGGATGGGCGTGGCAAAGTCGGCGCTGCAGAGCGTCACCCGCTATCTCGCCCGGGATCTGGGTGCGGACGGGATTCGGGTCAACGCTGTTTCCGCCGGCCCGCTGGGCACGGTGGCGGCCAAGTCGATCCCCGGGTTCGATCGGTTCCGCGAAGTATGGAACGAGAGGGCGCCACTGCATTGGGACGAGACCAACCCGGAACCCGTTGCCCGGATGGCATGCCTGTTGATGTCGGATTGGACGGCGATGACCACCGGTGAGGTGGTCCATGTCGACGCCGGATTCCACGCCGTGGCCGCCGGAGTCGGCGGGGGTGTCACACCGAGCTGACGGGCTCGGTGACCCGAGCCATCGGAAGGCTCACCGTGAAGGTGGCGCCCCCTCCTGGAGTCTCGGACACGGTGACGGTTCCACCCATCGCCTCAACCAGTCCGCGCACGATCGAAAGTCCCAGGCCGGTCCCGCCTTTGGTCCGGGTCTCGGAGCGTTCCAACTGAGTGAAGGCATCGAAGATCCGGTCGCGCATGTCCACCGGGATGCCCTCACCGTGATCGACGACATCTACGTCGACGTGTCCCCGCACTTCGCGAGCGATGATCTCGACGGGACTGCCCGGGGCATACTTGCCGGCGTTGTCGACCAGGTTGATGAACACTCGGCGCAGGTGGTCGGGGTCGGCTGACACGTGCAAGGTCGAAGGTTCGACCGACACCGACAGTCTGGGGCCGGTGTGCACCGTCTGCTGGATCTCGCCGAGCACTTCGGCCAGACCGACGGGTTGGATGGAGATCGGGATGGTCTGGCGATCGACACGAGAGGCGAAGAGGAGGTCTTCGATGAGTCGCTGCAGCCGGTTGGCTTGACGTCGGGCGGAATCCAGTAGTTCTTCGGTGGCTTCTGTGCCGATCCCGGGGCGTTTGACCGTGTCGAGCGATCCGATGATCGAGGTGAGTGGCGTGCGCAGCTCGTGGCTCACCACCGACACGAAGTCGGTCTTCATCTGTGCGACTTCCCGCATCCGTCGGCTCATCTCGGCGACGGCCTCGTAACGGCCGAGCTGGGACAACACCAGTGCCGCCGGGGCGGCGAGCGACGCCACATCCTCGACTTGATCGTCGGAGAAGCCGTTGCCAGCCGGGTCGCCGACAGCGAGGACCCCGACGTTGTGCCCTTCGACCCGCAGTGGGGCCACGATCGCCTCGTCGATGCCCAGTTCCCCGAGGACGCCGAACTGGTCGGGGCGTTCGGTGATTCGCTCCAGGCGGATCGCCTTCCCGCTGCGGAACACCTTGCTCACGATTCCGCCGCCGGTCACGCGGATCACGATGTCGTCGACTTCGAGGACATGCCCGTTGACCCACATCGGACTCATCACCCGCAGGGTGTGGTCTTCGGGACGATGCAGGAACACCACCCCAACCTGGGCGTCGACGAACCGGCAGATACGTCCCACGATCTCCGGGAGACCTTCGGCGAGGGATTCGGCTCCGGCGAGGGTGGTGGATACCGCGTACAGTCGTTGGAAGTCGGCGCGCTGTTCCTCCAGCGCCTGTTGGTGGGTGGCGGCGAGCTCGGCTTCCTTGGCGAACTCGGTTCCGATCAGGGCGGTGGCGGCCGCCACCACGCCGATGGTCAGGAGGGGAATCACGAGATCCGACAGCGTGTCCGCCTCGGCGGTGACGACCGAGGCGACGATCACCATCAGCGCCGCCAGAACCGACACGAAGATGTGTCGAACCGGTTCCAGGATGAGCCCGGTCAGGACCACCACGCCGGGGAAGATGGGTAATGCCGCCTGGAAGAGGCCATCCACGGTGGCGATGACGGTGAGGGTGACCAGCAGCGCAATCGTCCATCCCCAGGCCACGAACTGTCCGTATCGCTTCTGCAGTACCGCAGACCAATCAGTTCCGGATGCGACCGAGAGCACCACGAGGAACACCGCAACCGTGATCAGAAAGTGCCGGTCGGGGAAGCTTTCCGCACGCACGGCGGCGGCGGTGAGCACCACGAGCACGACCCATCCGAGCAGGACGCTCCGACGGAGCGCAGCCGCGCGGAAGCGGACGAGAGTTCCGATCGTCTGCGGTGGGCCGGTGGTCATGGTCTCTTCATGAGGTCACTGTATTGTCGGTCACCGTTCGACCCGGGTTGAGGAACGGAGTGAACGCCCCACATGGCGCTGAAGGCGGTGGCGAACGGGATCTTCGCCGAAACATACGGTTCGTGGCCGCCTCAGGTCGTGGCGTTGCACGGGTGGGGTCGACGCGGGAGTGATTTCGACCATGTCCTGGCCGGTCTCGACGCGGTGGCCATCGACCTTCCCGGATTCGGGGCGTCGCCCCCTCCGGCCGAGCCAACCGGGGCCCGCGGTTACGCCGAGCTGCTCGCGGCCTTCATCGATGAGCTTCCGGCTCCGCCTCTCCTGGTCGGCCATTCGTTCGGTGGTCGGGTGGCGTTGTGCCTGGCGGCATCTGGCCGCGGCCGCGCTCTGGTTCTGACCGGTGTTCCGCTCATCAGAAAAACGGCGGTTTCCCGCCCGCCCGTCGGATTCCGCCTGCTGCGCTGGGCGAACCGAATCGGCTTGGTTTCCGACCAACGGATGGAGGCCGAACGTCGGCGGAGAGGGTCGGCGGACTATCGGGCGGCCAACGGCGTGATGCGTGATGTTCTCGTCGCTGCCGTGCACGAGTCCTACGAGCCGGAACTCGCTCGTATCGGGGTGCCGGTGACCATGGTGTGGGGGGCAGACGACACGGAGGTCCCGGTTGCGGTGGCCGAAGCGGCACATGCGGTTCTCGACGGGGCAGAGCTGACGGTGCTGGAAGGCATCGGTCATTTCGTCCCGACGAGCGCCCCTGAGGCGTTGCGAGCGGCGATCGAGGCGCGGATCCGCCCATGATCTGGGCGCTGAGCCTTGCCGCGCTGGTCGCCGGTGGTGTGGCGTCGATTCGCTGGCTACGGGTCGCCCAGCGAGAGCACTATTTGCCCGGCGTGACTCGTTTCGCCTTCACCTGGTGGACGATCGACGGGCGAAATGTCGCTCTGTGGGCGGTGGGTGTGGCTGGGTTGTTGGTGGCAGCCATGCAGCCGTGGGCGGCGTTCGTGGCGGTGGTGGTGGGCGCCGTCGCTCCGCTCGGGTTGTCGGTTCGGGGCCGATCCTCCCCGCTGGCGTGGACTTCCCGGTTGAAACGATTGGCGGCGGTCACCGGTGGATTGTCGATCGTCTGGACCGTTGTCGCCGTCGGTATCCGGAATGCACCAGTGGCGGCCGCGCTGCCGCTGGCGTTGCCACTACTCGTCGATCTGGCCCTCGTCGTGGTAAGACCCTACGAGCACCGTCAGGGCGAGCGGTGGGTGCGGGCGGCCTCCGAGTCGTTGCAGAGGATCGACCCCACCGTGGTGGCGATCACCGGGTCGTATGGGAAGACCACGACCAAGCATCTCGTGGCGCATCTGTTGTCCCCGGTGCGTTCGGTGGTGGCGTCACCCGCCTCGTTCAACAACCGGATGGGTCTGGCACGGGCGATCAACGAGCACCTTGCCTCAGGTACGGAGGTGTTCGTGGCGGAGATGGGGACATATGGTCCTGGCGAGATCGCCGAACTGTGCCGGTGGATTCCGCCCGATGTCGCGGTCATCACCGCGTTGGGTCCTGTGCACCTTGAACGGATGGGTTCGGTCGAGAACATCGCCCGGGCCAAACGCGAGATCCTGGAGCACGCCCCGACCGCCATCCTCTCAGTCGACCATCCTCTGCTTGCTGAGATCGTCCGTGAGGAGTCGGGTCGGCGACGGGTGCTGACTGTGTCGGGCAACGATCGGTCGGCGGATGTGTGCGCGGACCGAGAGGGAAACGTCTGGGTGGCAGGCAACCCGGTAGGCGACTTCGCCCCGGATGCCGCCCACCCCGTCAACGTAGCGGCCGCGGTGGCGGTGTGTGTGGCGCTCGGAGTGGAACTCGGCGAGGTGGTGGACCGATTGGCCTCGCTTCCCGCGGTACCCCACCGACGGACTGTCGGCAGGTCCGATCGTGGGTTCGAGATCGTCGACGACACGTTCAACTCCAACCCGGCGGGTGCTTCGGCAGCGCTCGATCTGCTGCTGCGCCTGGGCGAACCCGGGGGACGCAAAGTGGTGGTCACGCCGGGCATGGTCGAGTTGGGTACGCAGCAAGAGGAGGCGAATCGCCGTTTCGGCGAGGAAGCCGCCCGGCGAGGGGTAACCGACTTCGTCATCGTGAACCGTACGAACCGCCAGGCGCTGGAGTCGGGAGTACGGGGCGGCGGAGCGGCCAACGTTATCCTCTGCGCCACTCGGGATGACGCCGTTCGCTGGGTACGCGAACACCTTGGTGCCGGTGACGCCGTCCTCTACGAGAACGACCTCCCCGACCATTACCCCTGATCCATGCCACTTCCCGCAGTGCTCTTCGGTGGGCCTTCGCCCGAACACGACATCAGTATCACGACAGGGCTGATGGCCGCTCGCACGCTCGGACGGGTGCACGCCGTCTACTGGGACAAGACGGGGCGCTTCCATCTGGTCGACGAGGGACTGGAGCCGTCCGATTTCGCCGACGGAACCCCCCGCAAGGCGCGCGAGTTGCAGTTCGTGGCCGAACCGGGGGTCGGCTTCGTGCTGAAGAAGAAGCCGGTCGACATTTCGGTGATCGTGCTCGCCACTCACGGTGGACCGGGGGAGGACGGAACGCTGCAGGGGATGCTCGATCTCGTCGGCTATCGGTACTCCGGTCCGGGGCAGGCAGGTTCGGCGCTGGGGATGGACAAGCTTGCTTTCGCTGCCGCCGTCGAGCGCCTCGGTCTTCCAACCGTTCCGCGCATCCTCCTCACGTCCGAGCCGCCCGAATTCACCGGTCCGTACATCGTCAAGCCTCGATTCGGAGGGTCGTCGATCGGTATCGAGGTGGTCGACGACCATGCCACCGCTGTGGCCTTCGCAGCCGCCTCACCTCACCATGGCGATGGAACGGTCATCGAGCCTTTCCTGCCCGGCGTGCGTGACCTCCAGGTGGCGGTCCGATTCTTCCCCACCGTCGAGACCTCGATGATCGAGGAACCCGTCCAAGCCCCGGGCGGGCTGTACACCTATCAGCAGAAATACTTGGCGTGGGACGAC
Organism: Acidimicrobiia bacterium; assembly: GCA_046565785.1. GTDB lineage: Bacteria > Actinomycetota > Acidimicrobiia > Spongiisociales > ZC4RG35 > DATHWB01. Next base: position 5,181 of record JBKHXZ010000145.1, on the reverse strand, counting down.
TCCTCCGGGGTGGCGAACCCCCGGGCTGAACTCACACAGGAAACCGACATCCGAATCCGAGGTATGGCGGTGACGGTGGCGAGGATGATCGGGATCCGCGGTGTTGCCCGAGTCGACTTCTTGCTGCACGGCGACCGTCTGGCGGTCAACGAGATCAACACCATTCCCGGATCGTTGTCGGGTGCGCTGTGGCCCGACGTCGGCCGGCAGCGACTGCTGGCGGACATGGTGGCCGAATTGGAGGCGTCTTCGCCGCGGCGCTTCTCGACGCACGGGGCGGATGGGACGGCATTGAGAAACGCCCGGTCGATCGCGAGCAAGCTCGGATGACCGGGCGTCTCGACGCTCAGCTCAGAGGTTGACCACCGGACAGGTCAGAGTGCGCGTGATCCCCTCGATCGCCTGGACCTTGGCGACGACCAGCTTGCCGAGTTGGTCGACATCCTCGGCAGACGCTCGGACGATGACGTCGTAGGGACCCGTGACGTCGTCGGCGTTCTCCACGCCGGGGATGGTGCGGACTTCCTCGGCGACCAGGGCGGCTTTTCCCACCTCGGTCTGGATCAGGACGTAGGCCTGCACAACCACTGTGCGTTCTCCTCTCGGTGGACGTGGTGGCGACTCTACCGAGCGAGCGGGGTCCGCGTCGGGACGATCGGCCGGTTAGTAGCCGCCCTGGCCGACACGGATGTTGCCGGCATAGGTTCGACCGTCTTCGACCGTGACGTCGAAGATGATGCGTTGCCCTTGGCGCAGCATGCGGAAGATCGAACCGCGCAGCGACCCAGGACGGAGGTAGATCTCGTCGTCACCTTCGTCGGGCACGACGATTCCATAGCCGGTGGTGGGGTCGTAGGTCTTGACGACGCCCTGTGGCACCGTCAGGCCTTCTCGATCTTCCCGGCGCGGATGCACGAGGTGCACACCCGTGCCCGACGGGTGTTGTTGCCGTGCCGCACGCGGACACGTTGGATGTTGGGGAGCCAACGACGGTTGGCCCGCTTGTGCGAGAAGCTGACGCTCTTTCCGTAGCTCGGCTCCTTGCCGCACACTTCACAGCGATAAGACATGTGGAACTCCTGGGACGGCCGGGAAGGCTACCAGCGTCCGGCGGCACCTTCCCAACCGAGATCGGGGAGGGCCGGGTGGGCGCGGTGGGCGCTGTTTCCTGACAGGGGTGGTTCGTATACTCGCCGCCGATGGCGTACGACGTCGCAGCCGGGCCGGGGGGCCGATGATCGGGACCACTGACACGACAGAGCGATCGCAACAGCCGAAGCGGTACGCGAAAGGATATCAGGTCGTGGAATTCCGTCGTTTCGGGGGTGCGGGGTGAGTCCACGTCACCGTTACGAGGTGCTCTTCACCCTGGAGACCGACGATCCGGGAGATTTGGCGGAACGTTGGGCGACGATGGGCGACAGCGTGCGGGTGACCGGCGGGGACGGGAGGTGGACGTGTCACATCCACACCGACCAGATCGGTCCGGTGATCGAATCCGCCCTCGGCCGCGGGCGTCTGTCCGGGATCGAAGTGACAGACCTGGCGGTCCCTCCGATACGACGGGACGTCTCTGCGGCGTTCGAACCGCGGATGGAGGCGTCGATGGCGCCGGTAGGGGTCGTGGCGGTGGCCACCGGTCAGGGGCAGGTGGACCTGTTCGCCAGTCTGCTGGTCCAAGGAGTCGTGGTGGCGGACCAACCGATGCACCCCACGATCGAGGAACTCCTGGGTGTGGTCGAGGCCATCCCGGCCGCCAAGGTGGTCGTGCTTCCCAACAACCGCAGCGGCGTTCCAGTCGCCGAAGAGGTGGATGCGCTGACGACCAAGAACGTGATGGTTGTCCCGACCCGGTCGGTGCCGCAGGGGATTGCGGCGATGATGGGGTACTCGACCGGTGAGGAGTCGCTGACCGACGCCGCTCAGACGATGTCGGCGGCCGCATCGTCGATCATCAGCGCCGAGGTGATCCAGGCCCTGCGTGACGCCCGCATCGACGAACTCGGGTTCATCCGCGGTGGCGACTGGATCGGATCGGTCGACGGCACACCGATCGTCTCGGCTCCGGACCTGTGGACCGCGGTCACAACTCTTGTTCGGCGGATCATGACCACCCCGGTGGAGCGGGTCACGGTCTACGGCGGCGAGGACGCCGACGCAGCCACGACCGACGCGCTGGCGTCATGGATCGAGAAGGAGTATCCGGGGTCGCGTTGTGACGTGATCGACGCCGGCCAGTCGCATCACCCGTACCTGCTGGCCTTCGAGTGAGGCGCTGAGGTGGCGACCCTCGCCAAGCTGACGACGATCGGAGTGGACCAGGTCCAAGGCCTCAAGGGAGGACGTGCCCGCAAGCTGGCCGAGGCGGGGATCGTTTCGGTCGCCGATCTCCTGTTCCACGCCCCCCGTCGCTACATCGATCGCAGTCGAGTCGAGCCGATCGCACTGCTCCCGCTCGGCGAAGAGATCACCGTGGTCGGCACGGTGCGTTCGGTCAGCTCGCGACGGCCACGTCGCAACATGATCATCGTCACCGCCACCGTCTCCGACGGAACCGACGTGATCGAGGCGGTGTGGTTCAACCAGGGCTTTCGTGCCCAGCAGCTGTCGGAAGGGGCGGAAGTGGCCCTGTCCGGAGTGGTTGAGCGGTTCAACCGCAAGCGACAGATGAAGTCGCCCGACGTGGACGTCCTGTCCGGGGAGACCGAGTCTCTCACCACCGGACGGGTGGTCCCCGTGCATCCGAACGTCCGCAACGTGGGGATCGGGTGGATTCGACGAGGAATCCACAATGCGCTGCAACGTTCACGACCGGTGCCCGACCCGGTTCCGATGGAGGTGCTGGCTCCGCTGGGACTCGCCGATCGGGACACTGCTCTGGCCGATCTGCACTTTCCCGACAGCCTCGATCGGGTGGCGCCGGCCCGGCGGCGACTGGCGTTCGACGAGTTCTTCCGGCTGTCGTTGGCGTTGGCCAGTCGCAAGGCGGAGCGGGAACGCAACGCCGAAGGGATTTCCCACCGGCCCACCGGTGAGCTGGCTGCCGCGTTCGTCGAAGGGCTCCCGTGGGAGCTGACCGACGATCAGCGCCGAGTCGTCGAAGAGATCCACGCGGATCTGGTGGACCCGCTTCCGATGAACCGGCTGCTGCAGGGTGAAGTGGGGTCGGGGAAGACGGCGGTTGCCATGCTGGCGCTGCTCGCCGTCATCGAAGCCGGCCACCAGGGGGCGGTCATGGCGCCCACCGAGGTGCTGGCCACCCAGCATTTCCTCGGCCTGCGCGACCTGCTGATCACTGGAGGGTTGGCGCCGGAGGTGGAGGGCGAGGGTGCCGAGTTGGGTATGGGGTCGCTCTTCGCCGAGCACACCGGCCCCACGGTGCGGATGGCGCTCCTCACCGGATCCCAGAGCCTTGCCAACTGGCGGGTCGAGATCGACCGCCAGACGCTGCTGGCCGAGGTCGCTCGCGGCGACGTGGACATCGTGGTGGGTACGCACGCCCTGATCCAGGAGGGGGTGGCGATCCCCCGCCTGGGATTGGCGATAGTGGACGAGCAGCATCGGTTCGGAGCCCTTCAGCGTCAGACACTGAAGGCGAAGGGTTCGGGGCCGGAACCGGATCTCTTGATCATGACCGCTACTCCGATACCGCGAACCCTGTCGATGACGTTGTACGGCGACCTGGCGGTCAGTGCCATCACCGAACTTCCGCCCGGCCGTAACCCGATCCGCACAGTGGCGATACCCCGTGACCGCGAGGAGGGCGCATGGGACATCGTCCGCTCCGAGGTTCGGCAGGGAAGACAGGCCTACGTGGTGTGTCCGCTGGTCGAGGATTCGGACAAGGTGGAAGCCGCCAGTGCGGTCGGCGAGTTCCAGCGGTTGCAGGCCATCTTCGGAGATCTCCGGTTGGGGCTTCTCCACGGCCAACTCGCCTCGCGGGAGAAGCAGGCGGTCATGGAGTCGTTCCGCAGTCGGGAGATCGACGTGCTGGTGGCCACCACCGTCATCGAGGTCGGTATCGACGTCCCTAACGCCACGGTGATCGTCATCGAGGATGCCGACCGTTTCGGGCTGTCCCAGCTCCATCAGCTGCGCGGTCGGGTGGGCCGTGGCGCCCACGCCGGCACTTGTGTGCTGCTGTCCGACCCGACCACACCGGACGGGGAGCGGCGCATCGAGGCGATGGTCGAACACTCTGACGGCTTTCGGCTGGCCGAGATCGATTTGGCCATCCGGGGACAGGGCACCGTGTTCGGGGAACGGCAGTCGGGGTTGGGCGACTTGCGGATCGCCGACCTGATCCGGGATTTCGAGCTGTTGGTGAGCGCCCGCCAGGCGGCCTTCGCCCTGGTCGAGTCCGATCCGATGCTCGAAGGCCATCCGGAACTCCGCGAGGAGCTGGCGGCCATGTTGGGCGACGAGGTGGCGTGGCTGTTCGTCAGCTGACCGGGGGTAGCGTCCGACCGATGCGCGTGATCGCCGGGACTCATCGTGGCAGGAAACTGCAGGCGCCTGACACCGCCGACACCCGTCCGGTGATGGATCGGGTGAAAGAGTCGCTGTTCTCCTCGATCGCGGCCGAGGTGCCGGGTGCGGCCGTGCTCGATCTCTACGCCGGCGCCGGCAGTTTCGGTATCGAGGCTCTCAGCCGCGGGGCGGATTCGGCGGTGTTCGTCGAGTCGGGTAGGGCGGCGTTGGCCGCGTTGCGTGCCAACCTGGCGACGCTCGGACTGGACGCCCAGGTGGTCGCCGGTCCGGTGGAACGCTTCGTCGACACCGACGAACGCCGGTTCGACCTCGTTTTCTGTGATCCGCCCTGGCCCCTGGGTTCGGATGCGGTGGCGGCCGTACTTTCCCGGCTGGTTCCTCGCCTCGACCCGGATACCACCGTGATCGTGACCCGGCGCACCGGTGACACTCCGCCGGAGCCGGCCGGACTGCGGATTGACGACGTTCGCGCCCATGGAGACACCACAATCATCAGGTACGTGATGGACCAATGACGGCTGCACTGTGCCCCGGGAGCTACGACCCGCCCACCAACGGTCACGTCGACGTGATCCGGCGGGCGGCGGCGATGTTCGAGCGCGTGCTCGTGTCGGTGGTGGAGAACCCGTCGAAGAACCCCCTGTTCACTCCCGCCGCGCGCATCGAATTGTTCCGGGCCTCCCTGGGCGA